>NZ_JBSFRH010000029.1:0-87050 GCF_053589135.1 Rhodococcus sp. NPDC003382 | reverse complement strand
CTAACTGGGGTTCCTCGGGGCGGGGGGCGGGGTGTGCTTTGGGGGGGGCGGGGGCCGCCACAAAGGCACACCGGCGCGTAGCGCACTCAGCTCGGCGCGACCGTCTCCCACGGCACCGTCAGCACGCAGTCGCGCAGGCGGCGACGCTGCGGGGCGACCGGAATTCCCTGCCCGCGCAGCAGATCGAGGGTGGCCCGCCAGCGGACGCGCGGCCCGAACGCGGCATGCGGAGCGGCGGTCGCCCACGCCCGATCGGCGGCCTGCAGCAGATCGTGGATCCGCTCGCCGGGAACATTGCGGTGGATCAGCGCTTTCGGCAACCGCTCGGCCAGGTCGGACGGGGTGTCGATGTGGAACGGACTCCACGCCAGCGTCAGGCTGCGCGGACCGTCGCGATCCAGCAGCACCCACGCGCAGCGCCGGCCCAGTTCGTCACACGTGCCGTCGATCACCAGACCGCCCGGCGCCAGCCCCGACCGCAACCGCTCCCACACGGGCGCGACCGCGTCCTCCGGGTACTGCCGCAGCACGTTGAACGCGCGGACCAGCACCGGCCGCAACCCGGCCAGCTCGAAGCCGCCGCGCGCGAAACGGACTCCGTCGCGGCCGGGAACCACCCGCTCGGGGTCGATCTCGAGGCCGACCATCCGCACGTCGGGGCGCACGGTGCGCAGCCGCGACGCCAGCTCCAGCGTGGTCACCGGCATCGCGCCGTAGCCGAGATCGACGACCAGCGGATCCGGTGCCGACCGCAGGACGCGGGCGATACCGGAATGGTGCACGGCCCAGCGGTCGCTGCGGCGCAGCCGGTTGATGCCGGTGGTGCCGCGGGTGACGACACCTTCCGGGCGTAGCGTTCGCACTGTCGGGACCGGCCTACTGTCCTGCCAGCCAGTCGGCCGTGATCTCCGCTTCGGTGCGGAACAGGTCGACGAGGTTCTGCAGCATCAGCTCTTCGAGCTTGCCGCCGATGAACGGCAGATGAACCTTCGCCTCCGACGTCGTGCGCAGCGTGCACCCGTCGTCGCCGGCGAACAGTTCCATCGTGCCGGTGAGGCTGCCCGGGCCGGCCGGGATCGACGCCTCGTAGCGTCCGGTGGCCTTCCCGTCGAACGGGCTGTAGGACTCCTTGCGGGTGATGACCAGGTCCTTCTTCATCACCGTCTGCGCGATCTCCGGCAGTTCGGACCGGGGCAGGATGTGGTGCAGCACCAGCGAGATGCCGGAGTCCGACGCCTCGAAGGACTCCACGTGGTTCTGCGAATACTTGCGCATCTCCACCATCCGGGCCTCCCAGTGGGCCGGATCGCGCAGCGCCTCGTACACCCGCTCCGCCGGATACGGATAGCGGGCGGAGTAGTTCATGCGCCGTGCCACAGCGGGCCAGGGTACCGGTTCGCCCCGGTCACGCGAAAATCGTCAGGAGCCGGATCGGCCCAGCCAGCCGGCTGTGAACTCCTGCTCGGCGTCGAACAGTTCGACGAGTTGCTCGACGATCATGCCCTCGATCTTCCCGCCGAGGAACGGGATCTTCACCTCGACCTCGCCGTCGATCTCGACGACCGTCCCGGTCCGGCCCGGCGCGAGCGTGAAGGCACCCTCGACCCTGCCGGGCATCCCGTCGACACCGGCCGAGAACCGGCCGCGGGCACGCTCGCCGTCGAGCGGCTCCCACGATTCGTGCCGGTGGATGACCAGGTCGCCGGGCCGGATGCTGGTGACCACGCTCGGCAGGTGCTCGGCGGGGATGGCCTGCGTCATGTGCAGGTCGATCGTTCCGGCGGAGGTCTTCACGTCCTCGATGGTGGCGCCGGGGCCGCCGACCCGCGCCAGGCGCTCACGCCAGTATTCCGGGTCGACGAGCGCCGCGTGCACGTTCGCGGCGGGGAACTCGTAGTGCGCGGAATGGTCGATAGGGGTACCCATGGCTCGTCACGCTACCGTTTGCGGGTGTCCGATCCACGTATCGCTGCCCGCCTCGCCGAGTCGGGAGCCACGGTGTCCGAGCAGGTGCCGCTGTCGACCCTGACGACGCTGCGGCTCGGCGGACCCGCCCGAGTCCTGGCCGAATGCGCCACCACCGACGTTCTCGTCGACGTCGTGCGCCTGCTCGACGCCGAGCAGGTGCCGACGCTGATCCTGGCCGGCGGATCCAACCTCGTCGTCGGCGACGCGGGATTCGACGGTGTCGTGGTGAAGATCGCGACCACCGGCGTCGAACTCGACACCGACTCGGTGCGCATCGAAGCCGGCGCGGTGTGGGACGACGTCGTCGCCCGGACGGTCTCGGCCGGGTTCGGCGGCCTCGAGGCGCTGTCCGGGATTCCCGGGTCCGCCGGGGCGACCCCCGTGCAGAACGTCGGGGCGTACGGGGTCGAGGTCGGGTCGGTGCTGCGGCGGGTGCGGCTGCTCGACCGCCGGACCGGTGAGGTGCGCTGGGTGGGTCCGGAGCACCTGGGTCTCGGATACCGGACGAGTGTGCTCAAGCATTCCGACGCGGCGCTCGTCGTCGACGTCGAGCTCGAGGTCCGGCCCGACGGGTCGAGCGCGCCGCTCGGCTACCGCGAGCTCGCGACCGCGCTCGGCGCAGAGGAGGGTGAGCGCCGCCCGGCCGCGGAGGTGCGCGAGCAGGTGCTGGCGTTGCGTCGCGGCAAGGGCATGGTGCTCGACGAGACCGATCACGACACGTGGAGCGCCGGCTCGTTCTTCACCAACCCGGTCGTGCCCGAAGGCGCGCTGCCCGCGGTGCTCGCGGCGATCACCGAACGCGTCGGCGCCGATGTGCGGATCCCGCAGTTCCCCGCGGAGGGCGGCACCAAACTGTCCGCGGGCTGGCTCATCGAACGTGCCGGATTCGGCAAGGGCTTCCCGTCGGCGGACGCCCCCGCGCGGCTGTCGACGAAGCACACGCTCGCACTGACCAACCGCGGGAACGCGACCGCCGCGGATCTGGTGGCGCTGGCCCGGCAGGTGCGGGACGGGGTGCAGAAGGTGTTCGGTGTGCGGCTCGAGCCGGAACCGGTGCCGGTCGGCGTCGAGATCTGAATCCGCCGAGGTCCGGGTCACATCTGCCCCGCGCGTACCGTGGAGAGGGTGCACGACCTGCGTAAACGGACAAATCGGTTGGTGTGGCTCTGGTGCCTCGCTCTCGTCGCGGTGCTCGCCGCCTGCTCGACGTCGAACGGCGGTTCGATCGCCGGCGACCCGCAACCGGCCGTCGGGGCCACCATGAACCCGGCAGACGGCGCCACCGACGTGGCTCCCACGGCACCGATCTCGGTGACCGCGACCGACGGCACCCTCACCGATATCGCGCTCACCAACACCGAGTCCGGGGTCGTCGTCGCCGGTGAACTCGCCGCGGACGGCCACAGCTACACCGTCACGGAACCGCTCGGATACGGCGCGACCTACGAATGGTCGGGGTCCGTGATCGGCGCAGACGGTGACGAGGTCGCGGTGGAGGGCAGTTTCTCGACCGTCGAACCGGACGAGGTGGTCTCCGCGACCCTCAACATCGCGGACGGTCAGGAGGTGGGGATCGCCGCGCCGATCATCGTGCAGTTCGACGGTCCGATCGAGGACAAGGCCGCCGTCGAGAAGGCGCTCGTGGTCACCACGAACCCGCCGACCGAGGGTGCCTGGGCGTGGCTGCCCGACGACAACGGCGGCGCGCGGGCGCACTGGAGGCCCCGGCAGTACTGGGCGCCCGGTACGACGGTGAGCCTGGACGCGCGGCTCTACGGACTTGCCTACGGCGACGGCGCGTACGGCGCCGCGGACCTGACCCTCGACTTCGGTATCGGCCGCAGCCAGGTCGTCGTCGCGAACGCGCAGAGCCACCGCATGCAGGTGGTGCGCGACGGGCAGACGGTCATGGACATCCCGGTGAGCTACGGCGAGGGCTCCGAGGCCCGCAACGTCACGCGCAGCGGCATCCACGTGGTCACCGAGAAGCACGAGGATTTCCTCATGTCGAACCCGCCGTACTACGAGAACGTGCGCGAGCGCTGGGCCGTGCGGATCTCCAACAACGGCGAGTTCATCCACGCCAACCCGCTCACCACCGGCCAGCAGGGCGCCTCCAACGTCACCAACGGGTGCATCAACCTGTCGATGTCCGACGCGCAGGAGTACTTCGCGATCGCGATGTACGGGGATCCGGTGGAGGTCAGCGGCACCTCGATCGACCTGTCCGAGGCGGACGGGGACCTGTGGGACTGGGCCGTGGACTGGCAGACCTGGCAGTCGATGTCCGCGTTGTAGGTCTTCCGGGCGGGTCTACCAGCGGTTGCGGACCTCCTCGGCGAAACCGAGCAGGTTCTCGATCTCGAGGCGGGTGCCGTCGTCGAGCAGCACGTGTCCGCTGAACCGCCCGAACACCTGATGCTGGGTGGACCGCACGACGAGCGCGTTGACGTCGGCGGCGCGATCGACGATCGGCTCGAAGTCCATCTCGAAACGGCTGTCGTTGCTCGTGAAACGCCACGGCGCGCCGTCGTAGCTGCCGTGCGGACGGTGGAAGTGCACGCGGTCGAGTTTGTGTGCGACCCCGTCGTGGAAGAGCATGTTCTCCGAGGCGGCGGTGGTGTCGCCGAAGCCGTAGCCGACGTTGAAACCGAACCGCTTTCCCTCGTGCAGCCCGGACGCCGAACCCCAATACCAGGTGTTGTCGTAGGTCCACACACCGCGGCCCCAGTCGAGGACGCCGAAGGTGGACGCCGGGTCGAACTCGTGCCGGACACCGCGGACTTCGATCGTGCCCGCCGCGGGCAGGCAGTTGATCTTCTGGTTGTAGTAGAACGCCTTCGGGGCCCGCGGGAACGGTGTAGCGATCACCATGCGGTCGTCGTCGGGCTGCTGCAGCAGCAGGTCCCCGGACAGGCCGCGGCCGCCGTCGAAGCCCGGATGGTCGACGATGAGGCGGCGCCCCTGCGTCTCGTGGCGGAACTCGACGCGCAGCGCGCCCCGGCGCACGACCACGTCGCCGGTGTCGGCGCTGGACGGCATCCGCATCCGGCCGAGCGGGAACGGGATCAGCTTGTTCTCGGTGGTTTCCGTGCCGGCGGCCAGATCCAGCCAGCTCAACCCGACCAGGCCCATGTACCCGTTGTCGGCGACCGTCAGCGCGAGTCCGACCGGACCGGAAGCGGGGTCGGAGGTCGGGTCGGAGACGATGCAGTAGTAGTCCCACTCCTTGATGCGCAGCCGCGACGCCGAGATCCGCGCCCGGTCGTAGGTGCGGATCTCGGCGGTGGCCCAGCCCGCCTGCTCGAGGTGGCCGCGGTCGTCGAGCAGTGGCCCGGGCGAAAGACGCTGCTGCTGCATACCTCCAGAGGTTAGTTGCTCACGCGGTGTTATTTGCTCACGCGATGGAACCGGCCCGCACTCGCCTGATCACGCGGCTTGACGATGATCTGGTCCAGGTTCACGTGCGAGGGGCGCGATGCGACGAACCCGATGATCTCGGCGATGTCCTGTGCGACGAGCGGCGTGATGCCCTCGTACACCTTGTCGGCACGTTCCTGATCGCCCTCGAATCGCACGAGCGAGAACTCGGTTTCGACGGCGCCGGGGGCGATCTCGGTCAGCCGCACCGGCTTGCCGAGCAGCTCTCCGCGCAGCGTCCGGTGCACCACCGCCTGTGCATGCTTGGCGGAGGTGTATCCGGAGCCGTTGTCGTACGCCTCGAACGCTGCGACCGACGTGATCGTCACGATCAGTCCGTCCCCCGACTCGATCAGCTTGGGCAGCAGCGCCTTCGTCACGCGCATGGTGCCGATGACGTTCGTCTCCCACATCCAGCGCCAGTCGTCCTCGTCGGCCTCGGCGACCGTCGCCAGTCCCTTCGCGCCACCGGCGTTGTTGACCAGCACGTCCACGCGCGGCAGGACGGTGGTGAACGCGGTGACCGAATCCTCGTCGGTGACGTCGAGTTCGAGTGCGGTGCCGCCGATCTCCTCGGCGAGTTTCTCGAGGCGGTCGAGTCGGCGGGCACCCACGACGACGTGGTAGCCCTGCGCGGCGAGAGTGCGGGCGGTGGCTTCGCCGATGCCGGACGATGCCCCGGTGACGACGGCGACGCGCGAATCTGGGGAGATACTCATGCGTCGATCCTAGGACGCGCCCGTGCCCGTCACCGGGCGGCGGCGCCGCGCCTCACATGCCCCCGGACTCACATGCCCCCGGCGGAGACGAAGCCCGGATCTTCGACGGCGAGCCGCTCACGGACCGAGTCGGGCATCGTCGAGCACGAATCCGCGCTCGGGCGGGCGTCGGCGTGATCGGCTGCGGAGTCCTCGATCCCGAGCGACGCCGTGATGTTCTGCCAGCCGCCCCACGCGTCGAAGCGGGCCGGAAGGTCGACGTTGGCGGCGCCGTTGATGTGGAATGCCGCGCTCGGATACGGGGCGTCCGGCGAGGTGTCGACGCCACCGCCGGGCAGCCGCACGACGTCCTCGGGGTTCGGCAGCATCCCGGCCAGCTGCATCGCGTGATAGGGGTACATCTCCGACGGTGGCGTGTCGAAGTAGTACCAGCTCGCTGCGCACACCCCGTAGAGGTCGGGTCCGAACTGCGCGTAGTTCAGGTACAACTCCATGATCCGCGCGTCGGACATGGTGGCCCGCAATGCGACGGACGGCACCACCTCGACGGCCTTGCGCAGCATGCTCTGGTCCGGGGTGAAGAACATGTTCTTCGCGAGTTGCTGGGGGATCGTCGAATACGTCTGCTGACGCTCGCCGGACAGGACGGCGGTGGCGCGGTCGAGGAAGTCACCCCAGTGGAACGCCTGCTTCCGTAGTCCGAGCAGGTCGTCCTCGTGCGCGACGGCGGACGCGATGACGTAGCGGCTGATGTGGTCGATCGAGACGTACTGGTAGGCGATGGGTCCGTCGTCGATCCGCATGAAGTTCGACTGTGACGGTGTCCACCAGCGCAGCGACGCCGCGACGACGGCCATTCCGGACAGCGGCAGCACCACGACCCCGGCGGCCGCGACCGCTGCGACTCGCAGTCGTCGACGACGTCGGCCGGCCGCAACCGGAGGTGTGTCCGGTTGCGCGGGGCGCGGCCACGTCGGGGCGCTCGGCCGGGACGGTGCAGGACGCCACTGCAGCCCGCGGCGGGGCGATGACTGCGGTGGCGTCCGGTACTGCGGATTCGGGGGCGGTCCCGGCCGCGGCGCAGACCCGGGTGCCGCGGACCCGGCAGTTCGGGACCGGTACTGCTCGGACCCGGCCCGGACAGGCCGCGGCCGGTACCGGTCCCGGGTGGCCCGGCACCGGGGGCAGAGGCCGTCCACGACCTTCTCCCCGGGTCGCGCCCACCGGCCGCACGCGCACCTGCTCGGCCACCACATCCGTCAACTCCGTCCCGCTCACCGTGTCACCGCATTCCATAGTGGCGGGTGCGGTCGGGGACGGCTGTATCGGATCGATCACTCTTGCCGGCGTCGGCCGGAGTGCGACCCGTCCGCCCCTATCGGGCGGGTGCGGTGTCGGTCTCGACGATCGAGTACTCGCCGGCGTCCCCGGCGAGCGGACGGCTGCGCTCGCCGTGGATGTTCACCGGGACGTCCCCGGCCAGGGTGATGCGGTGCAGGCGACGGTACTGCTCGTCGTAGTCGGCGACCGCGTAGTGCTGGGTGGCGCGGTTGTCCCAGATCGCGACGTCGCCGGGCTGCCAGTTCCAGCGAGTGGTGTACTCGAGCTTCTGGTGGTGGTCCTGCAGCAGCCGGAACAGGGCGTGGGACTGGTTGCCGCTGAGACCGACGAAGTTCTTGACGAAGTGGCCGAGCAGCAGCGACCGCTCCCCGGTCTCCGGGTGCACCCGCACCACAGGATGCTCGGTTTCGAACAGTTCGGAGCGGAACTCGTCGCGGTACTCGGCGGTCCGTTCGGTGGCACGCTCGGCGCTCTCGGCCGCGTAGTCGTAGACATTGGTGTGGACGGCCCACAGGTTCTCCACGAGCGCCTTCAGTGGAGCCGGGAGTCCCTCGTACGCGGCGACACCGGACGCCCACACCGTCGACCCGCCGTACTCGGGCAGGGTCACCGCCCGCAGGATCGACGCCTTCGGAATGCGATCGACGAACGAGACGTCGGTGTGCCAGCTGTTGGCCTTGCCGTAGTCGGAGTCGATCGGCAGGATCCGGACTCCGCGGGACTTGACGGTCGGGTGCGCGGTCGTCGGTGTGCCGAGCAGTTCCGCGAACGCGTACTGCGCGTCGTCGTCCAGGTGGTCCTGCCCACGGAAGAAGATCACCTTGTGTTCGCCGAGCGCACGGCGGATCAGTGCGACCGTCGCCGGGTCGAGGTCGCCCCCGAGCCGGACGCCGTCGATGCGGGCACCGAGATGTGCGCCCAGTTTCACGACGGTCGGGGTGGTCGGGACGGTGGTGGGGGATGCGAAATCGACGGACATGACTGGCCTTTCGCGAGGAAATGGGTGGATGCGCCCATGCAAACATCAGGTCCCTCATGGCAGAACCATTCGACTCAGCCTGATTCGGGGTGGTCGGCGCCGCGAGAATTCCCTACCTTTTCGGCCTGAATTGGACAGCCGCGTCCGCACGCGTTATGTTCGACGGCATGTCAGCAGGCCGCCACTCCGCCCCGCGGGTCACGTACGTGACCGCCGCGCTGGGCTCGCGCTTGCCTCTGGCACGGGAACTCTGTTGTCGTTGTCACGGTGCCATCCAGTAGTTTCGCGCCGGGTCCGAGCCTGTTCTGGCTTTCCCTCTGATCGACTGTTCGACGACGTCCACGCACGTCGCAGCGGTTCGGCGCGTTCATGACCGTGTCACGCCAGCCCGTCCGGGCCGAATCACGAGGATTCCACACCTGTGTCGACTTCCACGCTTCCCGTCCAGTCCGCTCGCACCTCCACCACCGGTTCCCGTCGCATCGCGCAGACCGCGACCGCCCGGGCCCGTTCCACCGCTCGGGTGCAGATCGTCGCGCCGGACCTGCGGATCGCCGACGGCACCGCGGCATCGGTGTTCCGGGTCGCCGCGGCCCGCGGGCCGGTGTCCCGCGACGTCGCCGCCAAGGTCACCGGCCTGAGCATCGCCACCGTCAACCGGCAGGTCTCGGCACTGCTCTCGGCCGGATTGCTCCGTGAGCGTGCCGATCTCGCGGCCTCGGGCGCCATCGGCCGTCCGCGCGTCCCGTTCGAGGTCGACCACGAGCCGTACCTGACCATCGGCATCCACATCGGTGCCGTCGTCACCGGGATCGTCGCGGCGGATCTGCGCGGGCGTATCATCGGTGCCGTCGAAATCCCCACGCCCCGAGGCGATCAGGATGTCGTCCTGGGGGCGATCACCGCGAGCGCGCGGTCGTTCGCGTCCCGCTGGCACCGCCGCACCCCGCTGTGGGTGGGGGTCGCGCTCGGCGGCCGCGTCGACTCGGAGACCGGCCTCGTCGACCACCCGCGGCTCGGCTGGAGCGGCGCGCGTGTCGGCGCGATCATCGGCCGCGGTATGGGTCTCCCGGTCTCGGTCGCCGCGCACGTCGAGGCGATGGCCGCGTCGGAACTGCTGCTCACCCCGGATCGTGAGGCCGACGTCAAGGGCACCGGCCTCTACTTCTACGCTCGCGAAACCACCGGTATCGCAATCACTTTCGACGGCCGCGTGCACACCCCGAACGGCGGTCCCGGGTCGATCGCGCACCTGCCGACCGGCTCGACGGCCGTGTGCTCGTGCGGTGCGACCGGCTGCCTCGAGGCCACCGTCAGCGACCGGGCGGTGCTGCTGAAGGCCCGCGAGGCCGGCCTGCTCGGCGACGTCGAGGATCCGACGATCGGCGCGCTCTACAAGTTCGCCCGCGAGGGTTCGGCGCCCGCACACGAGATCCTCGTCGACCGTGCCACCGTCCTCGGCCGCACCGTCGCGATGCTCCGCGACCTGTTCAACCCCGACCGCGTCACCCTCGGCGGCCAGGCGTTCACCGAGTACCCCGCCGGTGTGCCGCACGTGGCCGAGGCGTTCGCGCGGGCATCGAACCTGCCGCGCAAGGACATTCGCATCACCGGGTTCGGCAACCGGGTGCAGGCGCATGCGGCCGGCGTGGTGTCGTTGAGCTCGCTGTACTCCGATCCGCTCGGCTCGATGCGGCGGTCGCGCGGCTAGGACATGTCTCCGCCCCGGGGGAGTGCCGACGATCAGGTCACAACGTCGTGCGCTCCGCCGCGGTGGCGATGTCGTCGAGGTCGCACTGCAGCGCCTTGCTCGTCGCACGCATCGCGAGGGGTCCGAACACCGGCGTCATGATCCGGGTGAACAGCCCGGGGGAATCCGTGGCACCGGAGAACTCGACCGACAGTTCGGTGCCGTCGGCCCGGGGCGCCAACTCGAACACCGTGCGGTAGGTCGTGCCTCCGGATTCCGCGGTGACGACGGTGCGGCGCTCCGGTTCGACCTCGGCCACCCGCATCTCCTCGGTGGCGGATTTGCCGAACATCACCCGGGTCTCGCGCCAGCGGGTGCCGACCTCGTACCCGGTCGCATCGAGACGCTCGATTCCGGTGACACCGTTCAATGTTCGTGCGGCGTCGTCGATATCGGTCAGGACTCGCCACACGGCGCTCGGCGGCGCCGCGATCGATCTGCTCAGTGCGATCCGGTGTTCCACGTGCGCTCCTTCGGTTGGGCGGGTCGGAGTTCGGCCGGGCTCAGAGGGGGAGGGCGGTCTCCGCGAGACCGGGGGCGGCACCGCGCCGGCGGAACCATTCGATGCCGAAGGCCGCCCGCAACATGTCGTCCGGAAGCGTCAGCATCGGGCCGAAATCACCGACCTGCGACGCATGAGCCTGCATGGCAGCACGTTTGGCGGCCATCGTCGCCGAGACGTCCACCGTCGTGGTGAGCTCCGACTCGGGCAGCCCGAACGAGTCGATGTCCGGTGGCGTCCGGCCCTCGGTCATGTCCGGATTCGCCGCGATCAGGCGCCGCAGATGGTCACGGTTCAACGCCGATTCGTAGACGGCGTGATGACCGACCATCTCGCTCGCCCGCAGCCCGACGCGATGCACCTGCACGTGATCGGGGTGCCCGTAGCCGCCGTTCGGGTCGTAGATGGTGACGACGTCCGCGCCCTCCTCGTCCAGCACCGCAGCCAGCCGGCGGGCCGCCGAATCGACGTCGACGTTGCAGAACGCCGCGGGGTTCGCGTTCTCGGGGGTGCCGGCCATCCCCGAGTCGGGGTAACCGAGCGGAACGAGCCGGGCAACCCCGAGCGCGTCGGCGGACCGCTCGACCTCGGCCAGCCGCCGCTCCGCCAGGCTCTCGCCCGGACGCAGCAGACCCTCCGGGACCTCACCGGCCGCGCCGTCCGTCGCGACCACCAGCACCACCCGGTGGCCCGCGTCGGCGGCCAGGCGCATCACCCCGCCGGTGCCGAACACCTCGTCGTCGGGATGTGCGTGAAAGCAGACCAGGACACCCATACCGTGCATGCTGGCACGAATGACCGACACGCGGGGGACCGGAGCGAAGGACGAGCAGCAGTGACACAGAAGGACGAGCATCGGTGACACAGAAGGACGAGCGTCGGTGACGCCGAGAGCCGATGGTTCCTACCGCACCCTGTTCGCCGCACCGGGTGCGGCCGCGTTCTGCGCCGCCGGGTTCGTCGCACGGTTGCCGATCGCGATGGTGGGGATCGGCATCGTCACGATGTTCTCCCAGCTCCGCGGTGACTACGGGCTCGGCGGTGCCCTGTCGGCGGTGTTCGCGTTGTCGTACGCGGCGTTGACGCCGCTGGTGTCCCGCGCGGTGGACCGGCACGGCCAGTACCGGGTGCTGCCGGCGGCGTCGGCGATCAGCGCGGCCTCGACCGTCGCGATGCTCGCCGGAGTCCGGTTCGAGGCGCCGACCGCGCTGCTGTTCCTGTGCGCCGTCCCCGCCGGGCTCATGCCGACGATCGGCGCGATGGTCCGGGCCCGATGGACCGAGCTGTACCGGGGCACCGACCGGTTGCGGACCGCGTTCGCCCTCGAGGCCGTGATCGACGAGGTGTGTTTCATCGTCGGCCCTGTGCTGTCGGTGGGTCTGAGCGTCGCCCTGTTTCCCGAGGCCGGACCACTGCTGGGAGCGGTGCTGCTGCTGGTGGGCACCCTCGCCCTCGCGGCCCAGCGGCGCACCGAACCACCCGTGACCGGGCACCGTCCCGACGCTGTCGATTCGGAGCGTTCGCACCACGGCGCACTGCTCAGCCCGGCGCTGATCGCCCTCACCGCCGTGATGGTCGCGATGGGCACGATCTTCGGGGTCGTCGACGTCGTCGGTGTCGCGTTCACCGCCGAGCGCGACGCGCCCGGCGCCGCGACGTTCGTGCTTGCCCTGTTCGCGACCGGGTCCGCGGTGAGCGGACTGGTCTTCGGGGCACGCCGCGTGGCCGCCCCGCTCACCCGGCAACTGCTCGTCGCCACCGCGGCGGTCGCCGTGCTGCTGTGGCCGCTGCTGCTCGCCGGCACCGTCCCCGCCCTGGCCGCGCTGTATCTGCTGGCCGGGATGACGATCTCGCCCACGATGATCGTGACGATGTCGCTCGTCGAACGTCTCGTCCCCGCCGACCGGCTCACCGAGGGCATCACCTGGACGGTCACAGGGCTCGGCGTCGGTGTTGCCGCCGGATCGGCGCTGGTCGGGCAGGTCATCGACCGGTCCGGCACGTCCGCGGGCATCGGGGTGGCACTCGCCGCGGGACTGATCGCCTGCACCCTGGCCGCCGGGATCCGGTTGCGGACGCGGCTAACGTAGCCGCCATGACCGTGCATCAAGTTCGCGGTGCCGACGGCACTCGCATCGTCTACCGGACCTTCGGGGATCCTTCGTCGCGGCCGCTGGTCCTGCTGCACGGATGGGCGCAGTCGTCGCACTGCTGGGGTGACCCGCTCCTCGAAGACCTCGCCGCCCGGTACCGGGTGATCGCCGTCGACCTGCGCGGGCACGGGTGCTCCGCCGCGCCCGCGGACGGATACGACGACCGCGCCGCGTGGGCGTCGGACGTGCGGACCGTGCTGACCGCCGAGAACTGCACCGGCGCGGTACTGCTCGGCTGGTCCTACGGCGGCCTCGTCGTCTGCGACTACCTGGCCGTCCACGGGACCGCGGACGTCGCCGGTGTCGTGCTGGTGGGTGCGATCACGAGCATCGGCCGCGGCGAGAAGGGCGGCAAGGTCGGTGCGGCGATGCGCGCGGCGATCCCGGCCGCGATGTCCGAGGACCCGCAGATCGCGGTCCCGGCCCTCGGCGCGTTCGCCGAATCCCTCGTCGGGGCGGGCCGGTCCGAGGCGACCGGGGAGACCGCCCAGGCGCTGCTCGGGAGCAGCCTGAGGACACCGCCGCGGGTCCGGTCCGCGCTGTTCGCCCGCACCGTCGGAAACGACGACCTGCTGCGCGAACTCGACCTCCCGGTCCTGGTGTTGCACGGCACGGCCGATGCGGTGGTCGACATCTCGGCGGCCGAGCACGCGGCGAGCCTCCTGCCACGCGCGACCACCTCCTGTTGGGACGGTGCCGGGCACGGGCCGTTCGTGGAGGACCCGCGTCGGTTCGCCGAGGACGTCGTGCGCTTCGTCGACACGCTCGGGTAGGCGCGGGGCGGCGACGGGGGCAGATGGGAGCGTGGGTGCCGGACAGGGCAGTATGGAGCCCGTGACGTCTCAGCCCGGCAGACCCCGACGCGTGGCCGTGATCTCGGTCCACACCTCCCCGCTGGCGCAACCCGGCACCGGGGATGCGGGCGGAATGAACGTCTACGTGCTGCAGACGTCGCTGCAGCTCGCCCGCCGCGGTGTCGAGGTCGAGATCTTCACCCGGGCCACGTCGTCGGCGGACCCGGCAGTGCAGGAAGCCGCACCCGGTGTGCTGGTCCGCAACATCGAGGCCGGGCCGTTCGAGGGCCTGGACAAGCACGATCTGCCCACCCAGTTGTGCGCGTTCGCGGCCGGTGTCCTGCGCGAAGAGGCCCGCCACGCGCCCGGCTACTACGACCTGGTGCATTCCCACTACTGGCTGTCCGGCCAGGTGGGCTGGCTCGCACGGGACCGCTGGGGAGTGCCGCTCGTGCACACCGCCCACACGCTCGCCGCGGTGAAGAACGCGTCGCTGGCTGCGGGGGACACCCCGGAACCGGTGGCCCGGCAGATCGGCGAGCAGCAGGTCGTCGCGGAATCGGACCGGCTGGTCGCCAACACCGTCGACGAGGCGCACGCCCTCGAGAGCATCTACCACGCCGATCCGGCGAAGATCGACGTGGTCGCGCCGGGCGCCGACCTTTCGCGCTACCGCCCCGGCGACCGCGCCCGCGCCCGGTTCGAACTCGGGCTGGATCCGCGCGAGACGATCGTGACGTTCGTCGGCCGCATCCAGCCGCTCAAGGCGCCGGACGTACTGCTGCGTGCCGCCGCGCGTGCCGTAGCCGACGCACCGGACCTGCCGTTGCGGGTGCTGATCGTCGGCGGTCCCTCCGGTACCGGCCTCGAACGCCCGGATTCGCTGATCGAACTCGCTGCCGAACTCGGTATCACGGCGCGGGTGACGTTCCTGCCGCCGCAGCCCTCGGATCGCCTGGTGCAGGTGTATCGCGCATCGGATCTCGTTGCCGTGCCCAGTTATTCGGAGTCGTTCGGGCTGGTTGCCATCGAGGCACAGGCGTGCGGTGTCCCGGTGATCGCTGCGAACGTCGGGGGTCTGGGTGTGGCGGTGCGCGACGGCGAGACGGGTGTGCTCGTCGACGGCCACCGCACCGAGGACTGGGCCGCGGCCCTGGGATCGCTGGTCGCCGACCGCGGCCGCCGCGAGGTGCTCGCGGCCGCGGCGCCGAGGCATGCCGAGAACTTCTCGTGGGAACACACCGCAGACGGACTGCTCGCCGCCTACCGCAGAGCCGGCGCGCGACGGAACCGGGCATTCGGGACCGGCGAGTTCTCGATGCGCAGGCAGCGCGGATTGTGGAAGCTGCGTCGGACAGGAGGGGTGAAGGCATGAGTGCGGACCTGAGCGAACTGATCGAGTCGACGCTGCGCGACCGCGGCCTGAAGTTCTCCCGGAAGGAGGGCGGGCACTTCGTCGTCACGCTCCCCGGAGAGAACAAGCTGGAGACGACGACGCTGCTGACGCTCGGCAACCACGGGGTGCGTTTCGAGGCGTTCGTGTGCCGCAAGCCCGACGAGAACTTCGAGGGCGTCTACAAGTACCTGCTGCGGCGCAATCGCCGCCTGTACGGCGTGGCGTACACCCTCGACAAGATCGGCGACATCTATCTGGTCGGCCGGCTGTCGGAGCAGTCGGTGACGCCGGAGGAACTCGACGCGGTGCTCGGGCAGATCCTCGAGGCGGCCGATTACGACTTCAATGTGCTGCTGGGACTGGGCTTCCTGACGTCGATCAAGCGGGAATGGGACTGGCGGGTCTCGCGCGGGGAGTCGCTGCGCAATCTGGAGCCTTTCCGTCACCTGATCGAAAACGACGGTGCGGGAACGGAATCACCGGGCAAGTCCGACATTCCCACGCCAGACGCCGGCAATGTCACGTCCGAGGACGGCACGCCCGGCGGTTCGTGATCTGTCCGATACGCGTGACCCGGTCCACAGAATCCATGTGACGCTCGTCACGAAACACCGCTGTAACGAAACGGTGGGTGCGCGCCGATAATTCGGGAGCGACCTGGCGTTTTTCCGTAGTTGATCTTGGAATGTGGGACGGGCGTCCCGAAAAATTGGGGCGTGACCTTTCCGAGACGGGCGCTTAACGTCGTTATCGGCTCGAAACGACGAGCCCGGCCCGAACTCAACGGGCCTTACCGAATACCGACCCGCCGCCGCTTGCTCTGCCCCCGCGGGATCGGTCACACAAAACCTTCGAGGGGCAGGGGCGGAACGATCCGCAGTTCCGGACCCGCGTGTTCCGGGAGCCAGCGCTCACAAGAGCCGGTTTTCGGGTGCATGTGTTCTCCGGGCGCACTTTTCGCAGATCGTCCCGTCAGCAGACGCGGAGAGGATTCCACCCCACATGGCAAAGCTCACCTTCACCAAGCGCACCCTCGGTTCCATCGCGGCAGGCGCCGCCCTCCTGGTCGCCCCTGTTGCCCTGGGCGCCGGCACCGCCAACGCTGCCTCCGGAAACTGGGATGCCGTGGCGCAGTGCGAGAGCGGCGGCAACTGGGCCATCAACACCGGCAACGGTTACCAGGGCGGCCTCCAGTTCACTCCGAGCACCTGGGCCGCGTACGGCGGCACGCAGTACGCCCCCACCGCCAACCAGGCCAGCCGCGAGCAGCAGATCGCGGTCGCGGAGAACGTCCTGTCGGGTCAGGGCCGCGGCGCGTGGCCGGTCTGCGGTCAGTACCTCTGATCGTCTCCCGGCGGTCGGCCGGTGACGCATCCACGAAGCCCTCGGGCGCGAGACATTCGCGTCCGGGGGCTTCCGTGCATGTGGAACACGGTGCAGTGGACGTGTGGAACACGGTGCAGGTGGCCGTGTGGAACACGGTGCAGGCAGACGCGGGGTGCGTGATCCTCGGGGCGATCGCGGGTAATGTCCGGATCTTGATGTGACTTCATTCACATCGGTCGGGTAATGTTACCTGCGACCCGCCTGGCACCGAGTGCCACCACGTCTGTACCGGAGGACATGTCATGAGTTTCCGCAGCCCGTTCCCCGACGTCGAGATTCCGGCACTGAGTGTCTACGATTTTCTCTTCGGTTCCGTCGCCGAGGCCGACCTGGACCGACCCGCATTCGTCGACGGGCTCTCCGGTCAGGTGACGGACTACCGCACGCTCATCGGACAGATCAACGGCGTGGCCGGGGCACTCGCCGCGCGCGGCGTCGGAGTCGGAGACGTCGTCGGCCTGCTCTCGCCGAACATTCCCGCATTCGGCTCGGTGTTCCACGGCATCCTGCGGGCCGGCGCGACCGCGACGACCATCAACGCGCTGTACACCGCCGAGGACATCGTCAAGCAGCTCGAGGACTCGCACGCCAAGGCGCTCGTCACCATCTCGCCGCTGCTCCCACAGGCGAAGGAGGCCGCCGCGAAGGTCGGCATCCCGGACGAGCTGCTCGTCGTCCTCGACGGCGCCGAGGGACATCCCTCGCTGCGTGACCTGCTCACCGAAGGCGCCCCCGCCCCGGACGTCAGCTTCGATCCCGCCACCCACCTCGCGGTGCTGCCGTACTCCTCGGGCACCACCGGGCGGCCCAAAGGGGTCATGCTCACCCACACCAACCTCATCGCCAACGTCTGTCAGATCACCCCGCGCATGGGGATCGCCGCCGACGACCGCATCCTCGCCGTCCTGCCGTTCTTCCACATCTACGGCATGACCGTGCTGCTCAACGCCGCCCTGTACAACCGGGCGTCGCTCGTGACGATGCCGAAGTTCGACCTTGTCCAGTTCCTCACGCTCGTCTCCGAGCAGAAGTGCACCTACGTGTTCGTCGCCCCGCCGGTCGCCGTGGCACTGGCCAAGCACCCCCTCGTCGACGAATACGACCTGTCCAGCGTGCACACGATCTTCTCGGGTGCGGCGCCGCTGGACCGGGAACTCGGCGGCGCCGTCGCGCGCCGGCTCGGATGCAAGGTCCGGCAGGGCTACGGCATGTCGGAGATGAGCCCGGTCAGCCACGCCATCCCGTTCGACGACGACGACACCGCCCTCGACTCCGTCGGCCCGACCATCGCGAATATGGAATGCAAGATCGTCGACCCGGTCACCGGAGAAGAGGTCGCGTACCCGGAGGGCGACGGCGTCTCCGAGCCGGGAGAGCTGTGGTGCAAGGGCCCGAACATCATGGTCGGCTACCTCGGCAATCCCGAAGCCACCGCCGAAACCCTCGACGCCGACGGCTACCTGCACACCGGTGACATCGCGACCGTCGACGGGCACGGCGTCGTCACGATCGTCGACCGGCTCAAGGAGCTCATCAAGTACAAGGGCTACCAGGTACCGCCGGCCGAGCTCGAGGCGCTGCTGCTCACGCACCCGCAGATCGCGGACGCCGCCGTGATCGGTGTGCTCGACGACGAGGGCGAAGAGGTTCCCAAGGCGTTCGTCGTGCGGCAGCCCGGCGCCGAGCTGAGCGAGGACGAAGTGATGACGTTCGTCGCCGAGCGCGTCTCGCCGCACAAGAAGGTCCGTCAGGTGCAGTTCATCGACGTGGTGCCGAAGTCGGCGGCCGGCAAGATCCTCCGCAAGGATCTGCGGGCGGCGAACGCCTGAGTTCAAGCGCGCAGGATCCGGTCCAGATACGCCTCGAGCGTGTCGAAATCCGGATCCTGCGCGCGCGAACCCACGTATCCGTCGGGTCGCACCACCACCGCGGCGGTCCCGTCGAGGTGGTAGCCGCGGGCGAAGCTGCCGAGGGAGTCGCGCAGCACGCGACCGCAGGCCGGGGCCGGCAGGTCGGACGGCACGAGCGTGTACACCCGCATCCATTCCCCGAAGCGTTCGATCAGCCGCGCCGCGAGCTCGCTCGTCGCCGCGAGCGCCGGTTCGGTGGGCGCCCACAGCAGCACCGTGTGGCCGGTGTGCCGGAACAACTCGTGGACCCGCAGGTCGCGGGCCACGCTGTCCTGCCGTAGCCCGGTCGCGTCGGGTGCCCGCTCGCCGGGTGCGGGAGCGCGACCGTCCGACCCGGACGTATCGACGATCGGGCTTCCCGGATATCCGACGAGCAACTGCGCCTCGCGCGCGATGATCGTGGCGGCGTCCTGCTCGCCGGCACCGATCCCGCTGCGTGCGGCGCGGACCGTGCGGCCGACGACGTCCGCTCCGACGGGCCGGCGTTCGGCGTCGTAGCTGTCGAGTAGTCCGTCCGCGGCGCGGTCGCGAACCGCGAGGGCCAGTTTCCAGCCCAGGTTGTAGGCGTCCTGGATTCCCGTGTTCATTCCTTGCGCGCCGGTCGGCGGATGGATGTGCGCGGCGTCGCCGGCCAGGAAGACCCGGCCCGAACCGTAGTGCGCGGCGATGCGATGGCTGATCCGGAACACCGACGACCACCGCATGTTTCGCGCACGCACCGGTTCGGGAGCGAGCCGGTCGAGCACCGCCTGGATGTGGCCGAGTTCGGGGCGGCGGCTGCTCTCGAGACCGTGCGCGACCTCGCCGCTCCGCGCACCCACGGCGAGATCGTCGGCGGCGAGCATCGACATCCGGTAGCGGCCGGTGCCGGGCAGCGGAATGCACACGAGCAGATCGGTAACGACGCCGTTGTCCTGCCGGGTCGACCGGACCGCATAACCCTCGGGCAGCGACCAGTCGACCTCGACGTCGGCGAGCATGTACTCCTCGGGGAACGCGTCGCCCTCGAACTCGAGACCGAGACCCTTCCGGACGGTGCTGTGGGCGCCGTCGCATCCCACCAGGTACCGGGCGGTGAACGGCGACGAAGCGCCGGAGCCGTCGCGCAAGGTCGCCACGACCCCGGTGTCGTCGTGCGTGAACCCGGTCAGTTCGACGCCGCGACGCACCACGGTGCCGTGGTCGGCGAGTGCCTGCCGCAACACCCGTTCGGTTTCGTTCTGGGGGAGTGCGACGAAGCGGTACGGCACGTCGTCGGGCAACGACAGGTCGATCCGCCCGGCCGGTTCCCCGTCGACGAACATGAGCTGTCCCCGGAACGGGGTCGCGGCATCGAGCGCGGGCCGTACCACCCCCATCGTGTCCCAGATCTCGAGGGTACGCGGCTGCACACCAACGGCTTTCGCGTACTGCATGGGTTCGGCCGACCGGTCGACGACGGTCACGTCGATGCCCCGCCGGCGTAGTTCGAGCGCCGCAGTCAATCCCACCGGGCCGGCGCCCACCACGAGTACGTCGCTGTCGGTGTGTGCGTCGGTCATCGTCCGGCCTTTCGTCGAGGAATCCCGCGACGATTGTCGTCTCCGGTATGCCGTTTCGTGGCGTTTCCGGCCGTGTCGCTGCTACGCCAGCAGGTGCGGTAGGCCCGCCCGATACCGATCCGCGTCGATGCGCCGCACGGGTTCGAGTTCCGGTGGCTCGTACAGGCGGTACATCGCCGGTGGGGCGGCGGGGGAGTCGGCGGCCTCGAGCAGTGCCGTCACCGCGGCGCGGGCGGACTCGTTCGCCGATTCCATCGTCGCCAGGTCGATGTCGGTGCGCACGTAGTCGCCGGACAGGAACAGATTCGGGATCGCGGTCCGCGCCTCGGGCCGATTCGCCCTCGATCCGACGGTATTGATGAGCAGCGGTGTGTCGTTGATGATTGCTCCTGTGCCCCAGCGCAATCCGGGGTCGAGAAACCACGACACCACATCGTTCTCGTCGAGCGTTCCGGCGCTGTCGGCGAGGCAGGCCGACATCTGCGCCCAGGTTTCCTTCGCGATCTCCTCGCGAGTGCATTCCTTGGCGGTCTTGCCGAACAGGATGCCGGGGGTGTCCCAGTCCGAGATGTCGACCGACAGGCAGTCGTGCGCGGAGCCGTCGCCGTAGCGCGCGGCGAAGTCGCCGCGCCAGAACTGTGCCTGGCTGATCGAGGTGAGGGCCCACGGTGATCCGAGATAGGCGACATGGCCTTTCGCGATCGGGGTGGGGCGGCGCAGGAAGTACTGGATGCCCACCATCCAGTCGGTGTGGAGCTGTCGCATCCCCTCCAGGCGAGGATCCGCGGCGAGGATCTCCGGCGACCACAGAGGCACCGCGCGTTCGACGGGCATCGCCGCGACGAACCAGTCCGCCTCGACGGTCCGAGTGCCGCCGGAGCGGTCGACCATGCGGACTGCGCTGATCCGGCCGCCGGACATCTCCAATGCCTCTGCTGCCCAACCCATCTCGAACCGGACGCCGAGGTCGCGCAACAGCTGCGCCCACGGCTCGATCCAGGCCTCGTTGGTCGGAGCGGACAACAGCCTGTCCAGGTGACCGTAGGTGGGGACGGTGCCCATCGCATTCCAGACGAATGCCTGACCCATGATCCCGATGGTGCGGGTCGACACCACCGCGGGACGGGCCGCGACGAGTTGCCGGGTCAGCGCGGAAACCAGGATGTCGCGGTAGCCCTGCGATTTTCCGTCGCTCTCGAGCGTCTGCGACCAGGTCTGGTGCTCCCATTCCCCGTCGCGCCGCTCGATGCTGCTGGTGAGGAACATGACGAGTTTGCGCAGGAAGACGGCGAGCTCGTGCGGCGGGATCGCGCCACCGAGTGAGAACGCCGCGGCCAGCGACTGCTGCAGAGTCGCCGGGTCGTAGATGTCGGTGCGCAGCGGCGCGATCGTCGCCGGTGCCGTCAGATCGGGGGCGCCGGGCAGGGCGAGCCGGAAGGCGTCGCCCGCGACGAGATTGTCGAAGACACCGTTCGGGTTGCCGGGGAACGGGATTCGGCGCATCGTATCCGGGATGTGCTGGTAGAAGCCCGGGAAGAACCGGAATCCGTGCTCGCCGGGCAGGTCCAGCCGGCCGCCCGCCGCGGTGCCGGGCGACGGGATGCTCCGGGCCTTGCCGCCGAGTGCGGTCGGTTCGTGGACGGTGACCTCGAATCCGCGCTCGATCAGTTCGTGGGCTGCGGTCAGTCCGGCCATGCCGCCACCGAGAACCGCGACGCGGCGACCGGTCGACCGCAGCGCGGGTGAGCGCGGTCCGAGCCGGGGTGCGGGACCTGCGGAGGCGCCGCCCGGGAGTGCGGCGGCGGCACCGAGAAGTCCCAGGGCGGTCAGAGCGGTGCGGCGGGAGAAACGGGCGTCGATCATGTGAACCCCCCAGCGTTCGCGAGTCGAGTGAAAACGCTTGTTGTCACATATAGTCGACGGGACGGCCCTCCCGTGGCCGAATGGCGATCGTGACGTGCCAGGATTGGGAGCTATGAGTATCGGAACACTTGTATTGCTCCGCCACGGCGAGAGCGAATGGAACGCGATGAACCTGTTCACCGGCTGGGTGGACGTGCGCCTGACCGACAAGGGCATCGCAGAGGGCAAGCGCGCCGGCGAACTGCTCAAGGAGCACGGCGTGCTCCCGGACGTGCTCTACACCTCGCTGCTGCGCCGTGCCATCGGCACCGCGAACATCGCACTCGACGCCGCCGACCGCCACTGGATCCCCGTCGTTCGCGACTGGCGCCTCAACGAGCGGCACTACGGTGCGCTGCAGGGCAAGAACAAGGCCGAGATCAAGGACGAATTCGGCGAGGAGCAGTTCATGCTGTGGCGTCGTAGCTACGACACCCCGCCGCCGCCGATCGAGCCCGGCAGCAAGTACAGCCAGGACGCGGACGTGCGCTACGCCGGCGTCGACGAGATCCCGCTCACCGAGTGCCTGAAGGACGTCGTCGAGCGGCTCATCCCGTACTGGGAGGAGACCATCTCCAAGGACCTCCTCGCCGGCAAGACCGTGCTCGTCACCGCACACGGCAACTCGCTTCGTGCGCTCGTCAAGCACCTCGACGGAATCTCCGACGAGGCGATCGCGGGCCTGAACATCCCGACCGGCATCCCGCTGCGCTACGACCTCGACGAGAACCTGCGCCCGCTGAACCGGGGTGGCACCTACCTCGATCCCGAGGCCGCCGCGGCCGGTGCCGCCGCCGTCGCCTCCCAGGGCGGCCGGTAGCACCCCTCGCCTCTTCGGCCCCCGCCCTTTTCCGAGCGAACGGTACATTCGCTCGATCAGTCAGAGGAGACGAAGGATACATTCGCTCGGATCGGGAGAGCGGGAGCCGGGATCCGGACGGGGAGCTCGGGCGAGGAGCTCTGCCGGGGCCGCGCGCGACGTCGTGCGGTCCCGGCAAACTGCCGGTTAACAACCGGCAAACCTCGCAAAAATGCCGTGTGACGTGCCCCGAAACGGGCGAACCCGCCGTTCTCATCTCCCCGGCCGTACGTACGATTCGAATCGTGAGTGTGTTGCAGAGCGTTCTGCTCGCCGGTTTCGCCGCGGTCGTCGGAGCCGCCGTCGGCGCCGGACTGATGTGGATCGCCCGGTCCCGCAGCAGCGGAAGCAGCGAGACCGAACTGACCATGGGGCAGGTCCTCGACCGCGTCGTCTACTCCGCCTCCACCGGCATCGCCGTCGTCGACAAGTTCCACGACGTGATTCTGTTCAATCCTCGCGCCGAGGAACTCGGACTCGTCCGCAACCGGCGCATCGACGACCGCGCCTGGGTCGTCGCCAACAAGATCCTCGATCGCGACCAGGTCATCGAACTGGACCTCGGCGATCCGAACCGGCGCGGCCGGGACGGACTCGCGGTGCGCTGCCGTGCCAGCCGTCTCTTCGACGACGATCCCCGCTTCGTCGCGCTGTACGCCATCGACGACTCCGAGATGGTGCGTATGGAAGCGACCCGGCGCGACTTCGTCGCGAACGTCAGCCACGAACTCAAGACGCCGGTCGGCGCGATGGCGCTGCTCGCCGAGGCACTCCTCGAATCCGTCGACGATCCCGAGACCGTGCGCTACTTCGGGCAGCGGGTGCAGAGCGAAGCGCATCGGCTCGGCAACATGGTCACCGAACTGATATCCCTGTCCAAACTGCAGGGCGCCGAGAAGATGCCCGACCTCGACATCGTCGACGTCGACTCCGTCGTGAAGGAAGCCCTCGAACGCACTGCGCTGACCGCGGAGAACGCCGACATCGTCGTCGCCACCGATCGGTCCACCGGCTACGAGGTACTCGGGGACCAGAGCCTGCTCGTCACCGCGCTCACCAATCTCATCGAGAACGCCATCGCGTACTCGCCGAAGGGCTCGCCCGTCTCGGTGAGCCGGTCGCTGCGCGACGGGAAGGTCGCGATCGCGGTCACCGACCGCGGCATCGGAATCGCGAAGGAAGACCAGGAGCGGGTGTTCGAGCGGTTCTTCCGGGTGGACAAGGCGCGGTCGCGGGCGACGGGCGGCACCGGTTTGGGTCTTGCGATCGTCAAGCACGTCGCGGCCAACCACAACGGCGAGATCACCCTGTGGAGCCGACCCGGGACCGGTTCCACATTCACCCTGCTGATCCCGGCCCATTTCGAACAGAGCGACGAGGACGAGGTCCGGGCGAAGCCCGAGGCGGGGGCCGGACAGCGTTGAACGATCCCAGCTGCCCTGAGAAGGAAGATTCTGCCGCATCTCGTGTGGCGAACCACGCGACTGTCGCGGTCGCGGACGACGAAAGGTACGGAGGCCTGCGGTGACGAATGTGCTGATCGTGGAGGACGAGGAATCGCTGGCGGATCCGCTGGCGTTCCTGCTGCGCAAGGAGGGTTTCGAAACCACCGTCGTCACCGACGGGCCGTCGGCTCTGGCGGAATTCGATCGTGCCGGCGCGGACATCGTCCTGCTCGATCTCATGTTGCCCGGAATGAGCGGCACCGACGTGTGCAAACGGCTGCGCAGCCGCTCGAGCGTGCCGGTGATCATGGTGACCGCGCGGGACAGCGAGATCGACAAGGTGGTCGGGCTCGAGCTCGGCGCCGACGACTACGTCACGAAGCCGTACTCGGCGCGGGAACTGATCGCCCGCATCCGCGCGGTGCTGCGCCGCGGTGCCGAGAGCGATGCCGACAGCCAGGTCGACGACGCGGTCCTCGAGGCGGGTCCGGTGCGGATGGACGTCGACCGGCACGTCGTGCACGTCGACGGCGAGCCGATCACGCTTCCGCTCAAGGAATTCGACCTGCTCGAGTACCTGCTGCGCAATTCCGGTCGCGTGCTCACCCGCGGACAGCTCATCGACCGGGTGTGGGGCGCCGACTACGTCGGCGACACCAAGACCCTGGACGTGCACGTCAAGCGGTTGCGTTCGAAGATCGAGGCGGATCCCGCCAAGCCCCGGCACCTGCTCACCGTCCGGGGCCTCGGGTACAAACTCGAACCCTGATCCTCGTGCGTGGTTTCGGTAGCGGCTGCTACCGAAACCACGCACGGGTCACTTTTGGGTTTGGGCGGCGGCCGTGGCGGGATGCACCGCGATCAGGCCGAGGCCTTCGCGGCGCTTGCACAGGCGCGCGAGTTCGTCGTACGCGGCGGTGCCGAGCAGCTCCCGCAGCTCCGGTGCGTACGACTGCCACACCGGCCGGGATCCGACATGCGCGTCGGGGGAGCCGGAGCAGTACCAGTTCAGGTCGTGCCCGCCCTCACCCCAGCCGCGGCGGTCGTATTCCGTGATGACGGTGCGGAGGATCTCGGTGCCGTCCGGGCGCTCGACCCAATCCTGGGTGCGCCGGATCGGCAGCTGCCAGCACACGTCGGGTTTCATCTCGAGCGGTTCGATGCCGCGACGCAGTGCCATCTTGTGCAGGGCACAGCCGATGCCGCCCTCGAAGCCGGGACGGTTCAGGAAGATGCACGCGCCCTTGTAGCGGCGGGTGCGCAGCGCGGGCTCGTCGTCGAGGTCGTCCTCCTCGAGGTAGCCCTTCTTGCCGAGCCCCTTCTTCATGAGCTGCCAGTCGTCGGCCGTGAGATGTTTCACTGCCGCGTTGAGCTTCTCGAGGTCCTCGTCGTCGGACAGGAACGCACCGTGCGAGCAGCAGCCGTCGTCCGGCCGGCCCTCGATGATGCCCTGGCATGCGGGTGTGCCGAACACGCATGTCCAGCGCGAAAGCAGCCAAGTGAGGTCTGCGGCGATCACATGTTCGTCGTTGTCGGGGTCGGTGAACTCGACCCATTCTCGTGGGAAATCGAGGGGAACTTCCGGGGCCGGGTCGAGCTTGGGTTCGCTGCCGGACATACCTGCTGTCACAGTGTCCGACGGTAGACCCAGTACCTTGTGTATGTGCGGCTAGGGGTACTCGACGTCGGAAGCAATACGGTTCATCTGCTCGTGGTGGATGCTCATCGGGGCGGACACCCGACCCCGATGAGCTCGACCAAGGCAACCCTGCGGCTCGCCGAGAGCCTGGACGACGACGGCAACATCTCGAAGTCGGGCGCCGACCGGCTGGTCGAGACGGTGCACGACTTCGAGAGCATCGCCCGCACCTCCGGGTGCGGTGAGCTGATGGCCTTCGCGACCTCCGCGGTGCGCGACGCCTGCAATTCCGACGCGGTGCTGCAGCGCGTGCGTACCGAGGCCGGCGTCACCCTCGACGTGCTTTCCGGCGAGGACGAGGCCCGGCTGACCTTCCTCGCGGTCCGCCGCTGGTACGGGTGGAGCGCCGGACGCATCCTGAACTTCGACATCGGCGGTGGGTCCCTCGAGCTCGCGTTCGGCGGCGACGAGGATCCCGACGTCGCCTACTCGCTGCAGCTCGGTGCCGGCCGGTTGACGCGCGACTGGTTCCGCGAGGATCCGCCGGGCAAACGCCGCATCTCGGCGCTGCGGGACTGGCTCGACGCCGAACTGGCCGCTCCGGCCAAGCACCTGCGCGCCGCCGGGGACCCGGACCTGATGGTTGCGACCTCGAAGACGTTCCGCACCCTGGCGCGGCTGACGGGTGCGGCGCCGTCGTCGGCGGGGATCCGGGTGCAACGGACCCTCACCGCGAGCGGGCTGCGTCAGCTCATCGCGTTCATCTCCCGGATGACCACGTCCGATCGCGCGGAACTCGAGGGCGTGAGCTCCGATCGTTCGGAGCAACTCGTCGCGGGCGCGCTCGTCGCGGAAGCGAGCATGCGGGCGCTCGGTGTGGAGTCGGTCCAGATCTGCCCGTGGGCGCTGCGCGAAGGGCTTATCCTGCGCAAGCTGGACACGGAGATGGGGGGCGAACTGGTGGTGGCGCAATGACGGAGCACAAGCCCGACACCGGGCAGATCTCGGTTGCCGAACTGCTCGCGCGCAACGGTAAGAAGGTGGACACCCGCGCGGGTGGGCGACGTCGTCGCGGCACCAGCGGGGGTATCTCGGTCGCGGAACTGACCGGCGAGATCCCCGTCACGCCGGCGCAGCCGTCCCCGGCGGAACCGATCGTCGAGGCGAAGGCCGCGCCCGCGCCTGCCCCCGAGCCGGTGGTCGAAGCCCCGAAGCCCGAACCCCTCGGACTCGAAGCCACGCAGCTCCACGCCCCGAAGCTCGAGGTCCCGAAGCCGGAGGCTCCGAAGCGCGATACCCCGAAGCGCGATACTCCGAAGCGTGAGGTCCCGAAGCGGGACGTCCCGTCGCCGTCCCCCGCGGTGGTCGAGGCGCCCGCCCCGAGTGCGCCGAAGCCCGAACCGGTCACGGCCCCGAAGGCTGCACCCGTCCCGGCCCCGAAGCCTGCACCGGTCACGGTCTCGAAGCCCGAGCCGGTCACGGCGAAGCCGGCACCCGCCGCCGGTAAGGCGCGGACCACCGAGGACGCGCCGACCACCGCGGACGGCGCGAAGGTCGAATCGCCGACCGAGGTGATCCGCCCGTCCGCGCTCCCGCGCCGCGCGCGCGCCCACCTCGAGACGACCGCGGCCGCCGCGGCGATCGTGCCTCCCGCGCCGGTCCTCCCGCGACCGGCCGACGGCCCGGAACCGCGGTTGCTGTCGGGACCTGCCAGCGACCTGCACGGAACCGGACCCGACGACGCGGACGCGCTCGAGGACACGGATCTGATCGGTGGCGCCGTCGCCGATCCGAAGAAGGCGAACGCGAAGAAGACGAACGCCAAGTCGAAGGCCGGCTCGAAGGACGCGAAGGACACGGCGGAGGGCGCCGAGGACTCGAAGACGAGCGGCCGGAGCAAGCGCCGCCGCGCCGCCGTCCAGGACGGTGAGGATGCCGACGCGGGCGAAGAATCCGACTCGAAGGCCTCCGAGGACACCGCGACCGGTCTCAAGCAGTGGGCGATGCTCGCCGGTGAGAGCATCGCCGCGATCGTCGCCGGCGCCCTGCTGTTCAAGGGCTTCGAACGCCTGTGGGATTCGCTCCCGTGGGTCGCGTTCGCGCTGGCGTTGCTGGTGATCGTCGGGCTGGTGGCGGTCGTGCGCATCCTGCGCCGCACCGACGACATCACCAGCCAGCTCATCGCGCTGGCCGTCGGGGCGTTCGTCACGTTCGGTCCGCTCCTGTTCCTGTTGCCGAACGGCTGAGGTCGCACCGGTATGGGGACGGCGCAACGGATCCTGGTCGGGTTGTCCACCGCGTCGGTGTATCCGGAGAACACCGAGGCGGCATTCCGGTTCGCGGCCGACCTCGGCTACGACGGCGTCGAGCTGATGGTCTGGGCCGATTCGGTGAGCCAGGACGTCGGTTCGGTGCAGTCGCTGATCCGCAAGTACGCGATGCCGGTGCTGGCCGTGCACGCCCCGTGCCTGCTGATCTCCCAGCGCGTGTGGGGCGCCGATCCCGCGGCCAAACTCGATCGGTCGGTCCGGACCGCCGAGAAACTGGGGGCGCGGACGGTCGTGGTGCACCCGCCGTTCCGCTGGCAGCGCCGCTACGCGGAGGGGTTCTCCGACCAGGTCGCGCGGCTCGAGGAGAGCAGCCACGTGTCGGTGGCGGTCGAGAACATGTACCCGATGCGGGCCGACGCCTTCTTCGGCAGCCGAAGCGCCGAACGGATGCGTCGTCGCGGAGGTCCCGGGCGGGCAGTGTCGGCGTACAGTCCGTCGATCGACCCGACGGACACCGGCTACGCGAACTACACGCTGGATCTGTCGCACACCGCGACCGCGGGTATGGATGCGACGGCGCTGGCGGACCGGATGGGGGAGCGGCTCGCCCACCTGCATCTCGCGGACGGTCGCGGTGCGTCGCTCGACGAACACCTGCTGCCCGGTGACGGCACGCAGCCGTGTGAGGAGATCTGCCGCCGGCTCGCCGACAGCGACTTCGCCGGGCAGGTGGTGCTCGAGGTGAGCACGCAGAGCGCCCGCACCCGGGCGGAGCGGACGGTCCTGCTGCGGCGGGCGCTCGAGTTCGCGCGCGAACATCTGGAGCGGGCGCCCCGCCGGGCGATCACCGCGGGTCCGGTGCAGCCGCGTTCCGCGGCGATCGCGCGGATCGAGGCGGGTTCACAGAGCGGTGATGCCCGCGGCGAGGACCGCGACTCCTGAGATCACCAGCCCGGCGACCAGCGACACCGCGCCCGCCCACACGGATGTGAACATCCGTCCCGGTCGCTGCGGGTCGGCTCCGAGAACGGACAGGAAGAATCCGGCCGGGATGAGGATTGCCGAGGTCAGCACGGCGATCGCGCCCGTCGTCCCCCACACGGTCGAGGTGCCGGCGACGTGGGTGAGTACCGCGACGAGGACGCCGAGCGTCACGAGGACACCGGCGTGCGCGTGGCCCGCCCGGAAGAACGTTTTCTGCAGGTCGTTCGCCGGAACACTGCCGTTGCCGACGCGGAGCAGGAAGGTGCCGCCGAAGGCGATGCCGACGACGGTGAGCAGGGTGATGCCGAGAACGATGGTGAGCACGGGATTCATGAGGGTTCCTCGCTGATCTGCCGGGCCGGGAAATCATTGGATACTATAACTATCCAATATTGGATAGTTATAGTATCCGGTGTCAAGGATCGGAGGTGAACATGCGAATCTCGGAACTCGTCGCCCGCACCGGAGTGCCGCTCGCGACCGTCAAGTACTACCTGCGCGAAGGCCTGCTCATGCCGGGTGAGACCACCAGCGCCACCCAGGCGCGCTACGACGAACGGCACGTGCGGCGTCTCGCCCTCGTCCGCGCGCTCGTCACCCGAGGGCTGCCGCTGAACCAGGTCAAGATCGTCGTCGACCTGATCGACAACCGCGACGACCCGCTGTTCACCGTCCTCGGGCGCGCCATCGAAGCGCTGCCGCCCTATGCGCCGGACACCGAAACCGGCGACCCCGGTACCCGCGACCACCCGCGGGCCCGGCGCGTCCTCGAACGTCTGGGCCAGATCTACGATCCGCGCTTCGCGGCCGTCGCCCAGCTCGAACGCGCGCTCGAAACGCTCGAAGCCGCCGGGCTGCCGATGACCGACGAACGCATCGACGTCTACGGCCGGCACATCCGCGGGATCGCCGAGCTCGAGCTCGCGCTGCTGCCCACCGGATCGCGTCAGGACACCGTGGAGGCCGCGGTCCTCGGCACCGCCCTCTACGAGCCGGTGCTGACAGCGATGCGCCGGCTCGCCCACCAGGACCTCGCGTCCCGCATCTTCTTCGACGACCCCCGCCCCCGACAGGAGCAGCAGTGACCGAGCTCGGCCCCCACCCGTTCCGCGACCTCACCACCGTCGACGCCCTCGGCGACGGCCGATGGCGCGCCCACATCCATCCGACCTGGACGATCGGGCCCAAGGTCCACGGCGGCTGCATGCTCGCCGTGTGCGCCGCCGCCGCGCGCCGGACGCTGCTCGCCGACGACACCGGCGACAGCGCGATTCAGCCTCTCGCCGTGAGCGCCTCGTTCGTGGCGGCACCGGACGCGGGGGATGTCGACCTGATCACCACGGTCCGCAAGCAGGGTAAGCAGGTCTCCCTCGTCGACGTCGAACTCGTGCAGGGCGACCGCGTGGCCGTGCGGGCCTCGATCACCCTCGGCTGCCCCGACGAGGGCGACGACGTGTTCGCCGCGGCGCAACCGGTCGCAGATCTGCCGGTCGAACCGACGCTCGGATCCACCCTGGTGACGCCGGAGCATCCGATGGGGAAGATCGTCAACGTGAGTGGCGGCGCGGACCTGTGCGTCGACGAGACGAGCGCGCACTTCCTCGCGGGGCGACAGGGCGACCCGGTTGTACGGATGTGGGCGCGTCCGCGACCCGAGGACGAGGCCGACCGGGACACTGCGGCGCTGTTCGCGCTCATGGCGGGGGACATCTCCGCGCCGGTCGCGATGAACCTCGGCCGGTTCGGCTGGGCGCCGACCGTGCAACTGACCGCATACCTGCGTCGGCTTCCGCAGCCGGGCTGGTTGCGCGTCATGGCGAGCAGCACAGTGCTCGGCAGCACGTGGTTCGAGGAGGACCACACCGTCGTGGACTCCACCGGTGCCGTCGTGGTGCAGAGTCGCCAGCTCGCGATGATGCCCCGGTAAGTAGGGGCTCTCCGCCCGGTAGGGCGGCCTAGGCCCGGTTCCGGCGGCGTGGCAGGCTTACGGCCATGACGAGAATTGCGGTGATCGGTGGCGGCAGAATCGGCGAGGCCCTCGTCTCGGGCCTGCTGCAGGGTGGATTCGCGACGAAGGACCTCGTCGTCTCCGAGAAGTTCCCGGCCCGAGCCGAGACGCTGGCCCAGGAGTACTCGATCCGCGTGACCGGCTCCGTCGCGGACGCCGCCGAAGGCGCCGACGTCCTGGTCGTCGCGGTCAAGCCCGGTGACGTGGACGCCGTCCTCAACGACCTGGCCAACGCGGACCTCGAGGGTGATCGCGAACAACTGCTGCTGTCGCTGGCGGCGGGGATCCCCACCGCGCGGTACGAGAACAAGCTGCCCGCCGGCTTCCCGGTCGTGCGGGCCATGCCGAACACTCCGATGCTCGTGGGCGAGGGTGCCAGCGTCATCGCTGCGGGCCGGCATGCCAAGGCCGACCACCTCGAGCTGGTGCGCGAGATCCTGTCGTCCGTCGGCACCGTGACGGTCGTCCCCGAATCCCAGATCGACGCGGTCACCGCGGTGTCCGGTTCCGGTCCGGCCTACTTCTTCCTGATCGCCGAGGCGATGATCGACGCCGGTGTCTCGCTCGGCCTCAGCCGCGCGGTGGCGACCGAACTGGTCGTCCAGACGATGACCGGTTCGGCGGCGATGCTCGACCGCTCCGGGGAGAACGCGGCGGACCTCCGCGCGGCGGTCACCTCGCCCGGCGGAACCACCGCGGCGGCCGTCCGCGAACTCGAACGCCACGGGGTGCGCACTGCCTTCTACGAGGCGCTGACCGCAGCCCGCAACCGGTCGGCCCAGCTCGGCTCAACCGGAGAGTAGAACACGGACGGATCGGACGGCGTGTCAAATTCGTCGTCCGCACCGTCGCACAGGAACCAATCGTCACGCTAAGCTCGGATTAGCACGTGCGTGTCTGTTCCGCCGGAGGGGAAGCCGGCGGCGCGGGACGTGCCGGAGGTGTCCAATGGTTTCTGGAAACACACCGTCGAAGGGGCAACAGCCTCAGGACGGACAGTCGGTCCTCGCCGGCACCCAGTTCCTCACCGTGGCCGAGGTTGCGGCGTTGATGCGGGTATCGAAGATGACCGTGTACAGGTTGGTCCACAGTGGCGAGCTGCCTGCCGTGCGCGTGGGACGGTCGTTCCGCGTCCACGCAAAGGCCGTTCACGACTACTTGGAGACTTCGTACTTCGACGTCGGGTAACTGTCGTCGGGCGCATCGACGAGCGGAGCGGACCTCGTTTTCGTTCGGCGGATTCGCCCCGGTACGATTGCAAGTCGTCGTACCGGCCAGCCGGTGTCGTAAGGCGCTGCGCTCGTCACCACGGGGCCCAGCGTCGACATACAGGCGTACGTCACCGGCGTGCGCAGGACCGATAGAGAGAACGAGGGAAGCCCACCATGGGTTCTGTGATCAAGAAGCGCCGCAAGCGCATGTCGAAGAAGAAGCACCGCAAGCTGCTCCGCCGTACGCGCGTTCAGCGTCGTAAACTCGGCAAGTAATTTCGACATTCCGGATGCCCGTCACCGTTTCGGTGGCGGGCATCCGGCATTCCGGGGGTGATTCGTCCGTTGTGCGGACTTCGGGAAGAGTGTTGACCTCTGTGTAATGCGGTGTCGCGCAACTCACCGTATTGTTGGGACCCATACCGCGCGAGAGTCGTTCCGTGATACGAGTCGATTCGGTCGACACCACGAGGTCGGTCTGCCGACATGACGAGCGCCGGTTCGCCGAGCACGTGGGGTCCGGAGAGCCGGTAGGTCTGGAAACAGGGGGTTGTGCGTGACTTCGACTGCTGACATCGAGCCGCCGAAGGTAGCTCTGGTGACCGGTGCCAGCCGTTTCCTCGGCGGATTCCTCGTCACCCGGCTCGCTCAGAATCCGGCGATCGAAAGGGTCATCGCGGTCGACACCCAGTCGCCCACCAAGGACATGCTCCGCCGCATGGGCCGCGCCGAGTTCGTCCTCGCCGACATCCGGAACCCCCTGATCGGCAAGGTCATCCGCAACATGGACGTCGACACCGTCGTCCACGCGTCGACGGTGACCAAGGCCCCCAAGTCCGGTAGCCGCACCGCCATGAAGGACATGAACGTCCTCGGTGCCATGCAGTTGTTCGCGGTGTGCCAGAAGGTGCCGTCCGTCCGGCGCGTGGTGCTGCGGTCGTCGTCGGTGGTGTACGGATCCAGCGCCAAGGACCCCGCCAAGTTCACCGAGGAGATGAGCGCCCGTCGTCGGCCGACCGGCGCCTTCGCCCGCGACATGATCGAGATCGAAGGTTATCTGCGGGGTCTGGCCCGCCGGCGCAGCGACATCTCGACCACGATCCTGCGGCTCGCCCCGACCGTCGGGAACCGGATGCCCGGTTCGGTGTCCACATATCTGACCTCGCCGTTGGTGCCGACCGTGTTCGGGCGCGACGCCCGGCTGCAATTGCTGCACGAAGAGGATGCGCTGGGCGCACTCGAACGAGCCACCGTCGCCGGTCCCGCCGGGACCTTCAACATCGCCGGGGACGGCGTCGTGATGGTCTCGCAGGCCGTCCGCCGCGCGGGCGGGATCCCGGTTCCCATGCCGTACGGGCTCTTCCGCACGGCGGGACAGGCCCTCATGGGATCCGTCATGAAATCGTTCACCAAGGAAGAACTCGACTACTTCCACTTCGGTTGCGGACTCGACACCACCCGGATGCGTACCGAACTCGGGTTCGAGCCACGCTGGACGACGATGGACGCACTCGACGACTTCGCCCGCAGCATCGGGCTGAGCCGCATCGTGAAGACCGAATGGGTCGATCGAGCCGAATCGATGGTGCTCTCCGCACTGGGAGAGAGGACGGAGGCGCGATGACGCAGGTTGCAAAGGTCATTCCGCTGCACGGCGGACCGAATGCGCAGCGCCGCGGCGGTGCGAGACCCGGCAGCGGTCATCCCGCCGGCCGCGACCTCGAGCCCTTCGATCTGCCGAAACAGCACACCCCGGCGGACGGTTTCCTCGACGACCTCCGCCGGACCCTGATCGAGCAGGTCACCGGGACCGCCGAGTTCGTGCGGCGCCGCATGACCGGTGACTACGACGTCGACGACTTCGGATTCGATCCGCACTTCACCGAGCACGTCGTGATGCCGGTGCTGCGGCCGCTGTTCGACAAGTGGTTCCGCGTCGAGGTCCGTGGCATCGACAACATCCCCGCCGACGGCAGCGCCCTCGTCGTCGCCAATCACGCCGGCACCCTGCCGCTCGACGCGCTGATGACCTCGGTCGCGGTGTGGGACCAGGCCCACCGGCCGCTGCGGATGCTCGCCGCCGACCTCGCCTTCGACATGCCGGTCATCGGCAACGTCGCCCGCAAGGCCGGCCACACACTCGCCTGCCACCCGGACGCCGAGCGGCTGCTGCGCGACGACCAGGTGGTCGCGGTGTTCCCCGAGGGCTACAAGGGCCTGGGCAAACCGTTCCGCGAGCGGTACAAGCTGCAGCGGTTCGGCCGCGGTGGATTCGTGTCCGCGGCACTGAAGACGCGCGCCCCGATCGTGCCGTGCTCGATCGTCGGTTCGGAGGAGATCTACCCGAACATCGCCGACCTCACGTCGCTCGCGCGGGTGCTCGGCCTGCCCTACTTCCCCGTCACGCCGTTGTTCCCGGCCCTCGGTCCGCTCGGCCTCGTGCCGCTGCCGTCGAAGTGGTACATCGAGTTCGGCACCCCGATCACCACCGACGTGTACGACGACGCGGCCGCCGACGACCCGATGGTGCTGTTCGAGGTCACCGACCACGTGCGGGAGACCATTCAGCAGACGCTGTACAAGCTGCTCACCCGGCGCCGCAACGTCTTCCTCGGCTGACGCGCACCGGAACCGGAACTACGCGGCGCGGTCCCGCCGCCGCCCGAGCAGGACCGCGAGCGCTCCGCCCGCCGCACCGATCCCCAGCGCGGTCGGCACACCGATCCGCGCGGCCTTGCGGGCGGTCCGGAAATCCCGGATCTCCCAGCCGCGGGTCTTGGCGAGTTCCCGCAGGTCCGCGTCGGGATTGATCGCGACGGCCGTACCCACCAGCGACAGCATCGGCACGTCGTTGTGGCTGTCGGAGTAGGCGGTGCACCGCTTGAGGTTCAGGCCCTCCCGGATCGCCAGGGCACGCACCGCGTGCGCCTTGCCGAGCCCGTGCAGGATGTCGCCGACGAGCCGGCCCGTGAAGACGCCGTCCTTCGATTCGGCGACCGTACCCAGGGCGCCGCTCAACCCGAGCCGCTTGGCGATGACGTCGGCCAGTTCCACCGGGGTCGCGGTGACCAGCCACACCTGCTGGCCCGCGTCGAGGTGCATCTGCGCGAGCGCGCGCGTGCCCGGCCAGATCTTGTCGGCGATGATCTCGTCGTAGATCTCCTCTCCCAGGCGGCGCAGTTCCTCCGTCGACCGTCCCTGCACGAACGACAACGCCTTCTCGCGGCCGCTCGCGACGTCGTTCGAGTTCTCCTTGCCGGTGACCCGGAACTTCACCTGCTGCCAGGCGAACTCGAGCAGATCGGTCTTGCGGAAGTAGTCCCGCGCGACCAGACCCCGGGCGAAATGGATGATCGAGGCGCCCTGCACCATCGTGTTGTCGACGTCGAAGAACGCCGCCGCGGTCAGATCGCGCGGCGCGGGGGTCGCGGCCTCGGTTTCGATCCCGGCCTCGACCTCGGCCTCGGCGCGCGCCTCGTGCAGCGCCAGTGCGGCGTCGGCGCTGGCCTCACCGGCCAGGTTCGCGCGCACCTCGGCCTCGCTGGGACCGAACTTGCTGAACCACCGGCGGCGTCCCGGTCGGATGAGGCCGGACAGAAACTCGCCGATTCCCCACCCGTACGGCAATGAACGTCCAGGCACTCGCACCTCCGTGTCACGACGGCCGTGTCGCCGCGGGCAACGGACGACGCGCCCAGCCTAGCCCGCGACCGGACCGCATTCCGGGCGGGAGCGAACGCACGGACCGGGTGTGACGTTCATCTCGACCGGCGATGGCGCACAGTAGGGGAATGACAGAGCCTCGACAGGACGCCGCCGGCGCCTCCGCACCCGCCCACGAAGTCACTCTCCTCGTCCGCGCCGGCTGCGGCGCGTGCGCGCCCGCACGCGCTCGGCTCGAGCAGGTGTGCGAGGAGTTCGGGCTCACTCCGACATGCGTCGACGTCGACGCCGCTGCCGCAACGGATCCCGAGCTGCGCGCCGAATTCGGGGACCGGTTGCCGGTCGTTCTGCTCGACGGCCGCGAGCACAGTTACTGGGAGGTGGACGAGCCGCGACTCAGGGCCGATCTCGCTCGCTGACCACGGTCGGCGCGGTCCGTCGCGCAGGTAGCGAGCACATTCGGGGCCCTTCGAGCAACTTTGTGCATGGCTTCACAAGCGGTTACCGTGGTGTGAACGAAACCCCGGATCACCGTGAGGACCGACGTGTATCCGTCGGCCGGACGAGGAGCCACGAACGTGACAGAGCTGCACCCCCCGCAGGGCGACGACGCCCGCGACAACGCCGGGGGCGGCGGGGGTGCCTCTCCCGGAGTTCCGGTGCGCGACATCCCTCAGGCTACTGTGACGCGTCTCGCGACCTATCTGCGGGTCCTCGGTGGGCTCGCGGACGCCGGGACGCTCATCGTCTCGAGCGAGGAACTCGCGACCGCGTCCGGGGTCGGATCCGCCAAACTCCGCAAGGACCTGTCGTTCCTCGGCCCCAACGGGGTTCGCGGCGTCGGCTACGACGTGCTGCGCCTGCAGGCGCGCATCGAGAACGCGCTCGGCCTGGACCAGGGACACCGCGTGGTGCTGGTCGGCGTCGGCAATCTCGGTCGTGCGCTCGCCCGGTACCCGGGTTTCGACCGCCGCGGATTCACCATGGCCGGCCTGTTCGACTCCGATCCGCAGATCGTCGGCACCCGTGTGGGCGATCTGACGATCCGCCACGTCGACGGCCTCGAGTCCGGTGCCCGCGAACTCGGCGCGACCATCGGGGTCGTCGCGACACCCGGTGAGGCCGCCCAGCAGGTGTGCGACGTCCTGGTCCGTTCCGGGGTGCGCAGCGTCCTGAGCTTCGCTCCGACGCCGCTCGAGGTGCCCGAACACGTCGAGGTCCGCCGCGTCGATCTTTCCGTCGAGATGCAGGTGCTCTCGTTCAACAGCGCCCGCAACGACGAACTCGCACACGCTGCCGGGGACGCACGTCCCACCGGAATGGGGCAGCCGATGAGTTCCCGCGCTACCGCGGTGAAGGCAACGAGCGCCCCGCACCGGGCCTCGTCCGGGAAGTCGGGCCCGCTGGGTTCGACCGTGACAAGAAACGGATCGGTGATCGCGCCGTGAGTGTTCTCCTCGTCGGGATCTCGCACCGGAGTGCCCCGGTGTCAGTGCTCGAGAAGGTCGCGGTCACCGACACCGACCGACCGAAGCTGACCGACAAGATGATGTCCTCCGGGCACATCTCCGAGGCGATGATCGTCTCCACCTGCAACCGGGTGGAGATCTACGCGGTCGTCGACGCGTTCCACGGCGCCCTGGCCGACGTCAGCGCACTGATGGCCGAGCATTCCGGTCTGACCCTGTCCGATCTGCACCGGCACGCCTACGTGCGGTACAGCGAGGCCGCCGCCGAGCACCTGTTCTCGGTCGCCAGCGGCCTGGACTCGATGGTCGTCGGGGAACAGCAGATTCTCGGCCAGATCCGCGCCGCCTATGCCAGCGCGGACGCGCAGCAGGCCGCGGGCCGGGCACTGCACGAACTCGCCCAGCAGGCGCTGCGCGTCGGCAAGCGCGTCCACAGCGAAACCGGTATCGACGCCGCCGGCGCCTCGGTGGTGTCGGTCGCGCTGGACAAGGCCGGTGCCCGGCTCGGTGGTCTCGCCGGCCGCACCGCCGCCGTCGTCGGTGCCGGTGCGATGGGCGGTCTCGCGGTCGCGCATCTGACCCGGGCCGGGATCGGGCGGATCATCGTGGCCAACCGCACGCGCGAGCGCGCCGAACGACTCGCCGAAACGGCCCGCGGCAACGGCGTCGAGGCCGAGGTGGTCGCGTTCGGTGATCTCGCGTCCGCACTCGCCCGCGCGGATGTCGCGGTGACCTGTACCGGCGCGGTCGGAACCGTCGTGACCCTCGCCGACGCACACCGCGCGCTCGCCGAGCCCGGCCGCGGATCGGACCGCCCCCTCGTCATCTGCGACCTCGGCCTGCCGCGCGACGTCGACGCGTCCGTCTCGGGTCTTCCCGACGTCACCGTCTTCGACATGGAGGCGTTGCAGAACGATCCCGCCGCCGGCGCGGCCGCATCGGATGCCGAGGCCGCCCGCGCGATCGTCGCCGCCGAACTGTCCGACTACCTGACCTCTCAGCGTCTCGCCGAGGTCACCCCGACCGTCACCGCGTTGCGGCAGCGCGCCGCCGAGGTCGTCGAGGCCGAGCTGATGCGTCTCGAATCCCGGCTGCCCGATCTCGACGAGGGGGAACGCGGCGAGGTCGCGCGCACCGTCCGTCGCGTCGTCGACAAACTCCTGCACGCGCCGACCGTGCGCGTGAAACAACTGGCCTCCACTCCCGGCGGCGACCAGTACGCCGAGGCATTGCGCGAACTGTTCGAACTGCGACCGGGTGCGGTCGAGGCCGTCGCCATGCCCATGACGAAGGAACCGGGTGCCCTGGCGGAGCCGGTCGGCATCGACCTGTCCGCAGCTCTCGATCCCGCCCTCACAACGGAGCTGCGGACTCCACGAAAGGACAGGCAGGCATGAGCGCCGAGGCCGCATCGGTCACCCGGAGCGACGACCGGGCCGGCAGCCGCACGTTGCGTATCGGAACGCGCGGCAGCCTCCTCGCGACCACGCAGGCGGGCACCGTCAGAAACGCACTGATCGCCGCCGGGCATCCCGCCGAGCTGGTGATCATCACGACCAAGGGCGACGTCACCGCAGGCCCGGTCCAGCGGATCGGCGTCGGCGTGTTCACCGCCGAACTGCGTGAGGCGCTGCTCGCCGGCGAGGTCGATCTCGCCGTGCACTCGTACAAGGACCTGCCCACCTTCCAGGATCCGCGCCTGGTCATCGCCGCGGTCCCGCCGCGCGAGGATCCCCGCGACGCGCTCGTCGCGCGGGACGGCCTGGTGCTGGGCGAACTGCCGCCCGGATCGAAGGTCGGCACGTCGGCGCCGCGGCGCCGCGCGCAGCTCGCCGCGCTCGGTCTCGGCCTCGACATCCAGCCGCTGCGCGGCAACATCGACACCCGGCTCGGCAAGGTCGAATCCGGCGAGCTCGACGCGATCGTCATCGCCCGCGCCGGTCTCTCCCGCATCGGCCGGACCGACCGCATCACCGAGTCCCTCGAACCGGTGCAGATGCTGCCGGCACCGTCGCAGGGGGCACTCGCCGTCGAGTGCCGTGCCGACGATCCGGAGATGATCGCCGTGCTCGCCGAGCTCGACGACCCGGCCAGCCGCGCCGCCGTCGACGCCGAGCGTGCACTGCTCGCCGAACTCGAGGCCGGGTGCACCGCGCCCGTCGGGGCGCTCGCCGAGGTCGTCGAATCCCTCGACGACGACGGCCGGGTGTTCGAGGAGCTGTCGGTGCGTGGCTGTGCCGCCGCGATCGACGGTTCCGACGCGATCCGCGCGAGCGCGGTCGGACCGCTCGAGCGTGCCACCGAGCTCGGTCGCGCCGTCGCCCGGGAGCTGCTCGACCTCGGAGCCCGCGACCTCATGGCCGCCGACGAAGGTGCCGGCAGACCGGCAGAAGAAAGTGCAGCAGATGTTTGACGCCCTGCCTTCCCGTTTCCGATTTCCCGATACCGCAGATTTGATCGCACTGGAGAATCACCGATGAGCCGAGTCCGCAAGCACACTCCCGGACGGATCCTGTTCGTGGGATCGGGGCCGGGCGACCCGGCGCTGCTCACCGTGCGCGCACGCGACGTGCTGACGAGCGCCACCATGGCCTTCACCGACCCCGACGTGGACAAGGCCGTCGTCGCGCTCGTCGGCCGCGACGCCGGCCGCGACCCGGAGACCGGGGAACCGATCGCCGAGGTCCGTCCCGCGCTGGGCGAGCCCGCCGAGGTCGCGAAGACGCTGGTCGCCGAGGCCAGGAACGGCCACGACGTGGTGCGTCTGGTCGCCGGGGATCCGATGACGACCGATTCGGTGATCGCCGAGGTCAACGCCGTCTCCCGCACCCAGGTGGTGTTCGAGGTCCTGCCGGGCCTGCCGTCCGGCTCCGCCGTCCCCAGCTACGCCGGCATGGCGCTGGGTTCGTGCCACACCGAGGTCGACGTCCGCGGCGAGGTGAACTGGGCTGCGCTTGCCGCCGCACCCGGCCCGCTCGTGCTGCACGCGACCTCCGGTCACCTGGCCGAGACGGCGAGTGCCCTCGTCGAGCACGGTCTCGCGCCGCAGACCCCGGCCGCGATCACGGTGCGGGGCACGACCCGTCAGCAGCGCACCGTCGAAGCGACCCTCGCGACCCTCAACGACGCCGGATCCGAGCTGGTGGGCCCGCTGATCGTCACGGTCGGCAAGGTCGTCTCGCACCGCAACAAGCTGTCGTGGTGGGAATCGCGCGCCCTGTACGGCTGGACGGTGCTGGTGCCGCGCACCAAGGATCAGGCCGGTGAGATGAGCGATCGTCTCGTCACCCACGGTGCGATTCCCATCGAGGTGCCGACCATCGCGGTCGAGCCGCCGCGCAGCCCCGCCCAGATGGAGCGGGCCGTCAAGGGCCTGGTGGACGGTCGCTACCAGTGGGTGGTGTTCACCTCCACCAACGCGGTGCGCGCGGTGTGGGAGAAGTTCGAAGCGTTCGGTCTGGACGCACGTGCGTTCTCCGGCGTGAAGATCGCCTGCGTCGGTCAGGCCACCGCGGACAAGGTGCGGTCGTTCGGTATCACCCCGGAGCTGGTGCCGACGGGGGAGCAGTCCAGCGAGGGCCTGCTCGCCGAGTTCGCGCCCTACGACGACGTGTTCGACCCGGTCAACCGGATCCTGCTGCCTCGCGCCGACATCGCGACCGAGACGCTCGCCGAGGGATTGCGCGAACGCGGCTGGGAGATCGACGACGTCACCGCGTACCGCACCGTCCGGGCCGCGCCGCCGCCGGCCGAGACCCGCGAGATGATCAAGACCGGTGGTTTCGACGCGGTGTGCTTCACCTCGTCGTCGACGGTCCGGAATCTCGTCGGTATCGCCGGTAAGCCGCACGCGCGCACGATCGTCGCCTGCATCGGTCCCAAGACCGCGGAGACCGCGATCGAGTTCGGTCTGCGGGTCGACGTGCAGCCCGAGACCGCGCAGGTCGGTCCGCTGGTCGAGGCGCTCGCCGAGCACGCTGCCCGGCTGCGCGCCGAGGGCGCTCTGCCGCCGCCGCGCAAGAAGTCCCGAGCCCGGCGCTGACTCCACTCGTGCGCGGTTTCGGTAGCCACCGCTACCGGAACCGCGCACGACTCGTATCGGAAGGTGTGAACCGTGTATCCGGAATTTCGTCCCCGCAGGCTGCGTACTACCCCGGCGATGCGGCGACTCGTCGCCGAAACCTCGCTCGAGCCACGACATCTGGTGCTGCCGATGTTCGTCGCCGACGGGATCGGCGCACCCCGCGAGATCTCGTCGATGCCCGGCGTCTTCCAGCACACGTTCGACTCGCTGCGGGCCGCGGCGACGGCGGCGGTCGAGGCCGGCGTCGGCGGTCTGATGCTGTTCGGTGTGCCCCGCCCGGAGGACAAGGACGCGCGCGGATCCGGCGCCACCGATCCCGACGGGGTGCTCAACCGGGGGCTGCGGGACCTGCGCGACGAACTCGGTGACGCGACTGTGCTCATGGCCGACACCTGTCTCGACGAGTTCACCGATCACGGGCACTGCGGTGTGCTCACCGAGTCCGGGCGGGTCGACAACGATGCGACACTCGAGCGCTACGCGGAAATGGCTGTGGCGCAAGCAGAGTCGGGTGCACATCTGCTCGGTCCGAGCGGAATGATGGACGGGCAGGTCGCGACGATCCGCGCGGCTCTCGATGCGGCCGGCTTCCAGGACGTCGGGCAGCTGGCGTACGCGGCCAAGTATGCGTCGGCGTTCTACGGCCCGTTCCGCGAGGCCGTCGGATCGTCGCTCGAGGGCGATCGCCGTACCTACCAGCAGGATCCGGCGAACCGGCGCGAGGCGCTCCGGGAGGTCGACCTCGATCTCGCCGAGGGTGCGGACCTGGTGATGGTCAAGCCGGCGATGTCCTATCTCGACATCCTGCGCGAGGTCGCGGATCGTTCCGACGTTCCCGTTGCGGCGTACCAGATTTCGGGAGAGTACTCGATGATCACGGCCGCCGCGCAGAACGGCTGGATCGACCGTGACGCCGCCGTCCTCGAGTCGCTGACGAGCATCCGTCGCGCCGGCGCCGACATCGTCCTGACCTACTGGGCCGCCGAGGCTGCAGGCTGGTTGTCGTGACCGGGCCCATGCCGATGCCCACACCGCCGCAGCGGCCGGTCGGCGAACCGCGTCCGATGCCCGTCGACGTCGGAACGGCGTGCCAATTGTGGTGTGGCGTCCTGATTCTCGGAATTGTGTCGGCGGTCACAAGCATGGCCGTGATGTGGCGTGATCGTCAGGCGTTCGTCGATCGATTGATGGATCAGATGCCGGAGATGTCCGGGTCGGAGACGTTGACGCGCGACGATTTCCTCGCGCTGATTCCGTTCGGTCTGGGCGTGGCGGCGGTCGGCAGCTTCGTGATTCTCGGCTTGCTCTATCTCGTCGTGCGACAGATGCGCCGCGGAAAGAACTGGGCGCGCATGCTGTTGACGCTGGTCGGGGTCTTCATGACCCTGTCGACGGTGCCGACGCTGTTCGGCGTGGGCGCCGGTACGGGCGTCGAAGGCTGGGTGCTCGGCATCGTCGGCATCCTCCAGTCGGTGCTGACGGTGGGCGCGATCGTACTCATGCATCGGCGCGACGCAAATCTGTACTTCCTTCGGATTCCTAATAATTGAGCTTACGGAGAGGGTTTCATCCGGCTATTTGACCTTGCGCGCGTAGGGAGTACGGTGGGCTCGACCAACGGTCTGTGGCCGTACCCGACGAGCGTGAGGACTCATGCAGGTGGAACACCCGTACGTGGAACCGCGACCCTACAGCCGTCGACGTGAGGCGCTCCTGATCGGCCTCATCGCAGTCCTGGGTCTCGTGACGCTCGTGCTCCTGGTCGTTCCCGGCACCTTCTCGGCCTGACGGACTGCTGCACCCGACGGACGGCTCACGTTGAACGGCGTCTCACGTTGAACGGCAGTGCGCCCGCGCCGCTGTTCCACGAACCCGGCGCCCGCTGGCGGGCGGTCGCGTCGGGTCCGCTGTTCTGCCTCGTCGGTCTGCTGATCGAAGTGGCGACCGGGCCGGTCGTGCACTGGTTCGCGCTGCCGGTGATGGCGGTGGTACTGGCCGTTTTCGCGTACATCATGGTCGTCGCAGGCCGTCGGCACGTGAGTGTCGAACTGACCGAGACGGTGCTGCGGCAGGGGACCGAGGAGCTGCCCGTCGCCGACATCGAGGCGGTCCTGCCACCCGCAGATCCCGCGTCGCGGGACCCGGCCCGCTGGGAGAATGCGCGCACCCTCGGGGAGCTGTCCGGCGTACCGCGCAAGCGCACCGCCGTCGGATTGCGGTTGCGCGGTGGCACGTTCGTGAGGGCGTGGGCGAAGGACGATGCGGAGCTGCGCAGGTGCCTCGACGGCCTCGTGAGCGGGCGTGCGCGCTGACGGACCTGATGACGGCAGGTACCCCCTGGGGGTATCGTCGGTGGTGATGTCGAGACTCGAAGGAGCCACAATGCAGAACACCTACCGTGTCGAGGGCATGACCTGCGGACACTGCGTCTCCGCCGTGCGCGAGGAGATCTCCGCGATCCCCGGTGTCTCCGAGGTGGACGTGAATCTCGAGACCGGCACCGTCGTGGTTGTCAGCGACATCGAGTTGGATCCGAAGGCCGTCGCGGATGCCGTCGACGAAGCCGGATACGCGCTCGTCGCCTGATCCCGTGACCCGGCCGGCATCATGAGCAGCAGACTGCGCAGGACCGCCGGGTCCCTCCTGGCCGCCGCCACACTCGTGTGTGCGGCGGCCTCGTGCACGAACGCGGAGCCGCCCAGGACACCGGTGGCTAAGCCGCCCGGGGATACGGTGGAGGAAACCTCCGTGACGGTCCCCGCCGTGAGCGCCCCGCCGTCGGTCACCGTCGAGATACTGATCGACGGGCTGGACCATCCGTGGGACGTCGTCCGGGCTCCCGACGGCACGCTCCTCACCGGCGAGCGCGGCGGGCGTTTCGTCGTCCGCCGCCCGGACGGGCAGGTCACCGCGCTGCAGGCTGACCTGTCCGACCTCTACGCGGTCGGGGAGACCGGCCTGATGGGGCTGGCCCTGTCCGACGACTTCGCCACCGACCGGACCTTCTACTCGTGCCAGGGTCACCGCGACCCGGACGACGTGCGCGTGCTCGCCTGGACGGTCGACCCCGACTGGACCACCGCCACCCGGGTCCGCACCGTGGTCTCCGGCATGCCGGTCGCCGCGGGCGGCCGCCACGCCGGCTGCCGGATCCTCGTCCACCCGGACGGCACCCTCTACGTGGGCACCGGCGACAGCGCCCGCCCCACCGTCCCGCAGGACCGGGCGAGCCTCGGCGGCAAGGTGCTGCACCTGAACCCCGACGGAACACCCGCCGCCGGCAACCCGGATCCCGGCAGCCCGATCTACACCCTCGGCCACCGGAACGTGCAGGGACTGGCACTGCAGCCCGGCACCGGGCGCATCTACGCCGTCGAACAGGGCACTCGCCGCGACGACGAGGTCAACCTGCTCGAACCCGGCGGCAACTACGGCTACCGGCCCGACCGGGAACCCGGCCGCTACGACGAGTCGGTGCCCATGACCGACCCCGACCGGGTGCCCGGCGCGATCGGTGCGGTGTGGAGTTCCGGGTCCCCGACGATCGCGACACCGGGCCTCGCATTCGTCACCGGCGATGCGTGGGGGCCGTGGTCGGGAGCCCTCGTGGTCAGCAGTCAGCAGGCGGCCCGGCTGATCCTGTTGAAGCTGTCCGAGGACGGGCGCAGCGTCGTCGATTCCGCGACCCTGCTCGAAGACACCTACGGGCGGCTGCGGTCGCTGACCCCGCTGCCCGACGGTTCCCTGCTGGTGACCACGGACAACGGAGACGACGACCGCATCCTCCGGGTGATTCCGAACTGAGGTTCAGACCCGGCCCGCGTCGGTTCCCGGCCCGTCGAGCATCGCCGACCCCAGCAGGAATTCGGGCACGCCGAGTCCCTCGACGAGCGTCGCCGCGTGCGGGCGCAACGTCCGGCACCGCTCGTTGATGCCGCGCAGCACCGCCTTCGCCCGCTCCACGGACAGGTGCCGATGCTCCATGAACCACGCCTTGTCGTCCTCGATGACGCTCAGCGCGTACAGATCGCACACGTCCGACAGCAGTTCCCGGGCCGTCTCGTCCTCGCACGACTCGATCCCGGCGACGAACGCCTCGAGCACGACCCGGTCGATGTGTGCGCGGGCCGCGTGCAACACGTGGTCCTGCACGAAGTTGAACGCGTCGAACTGGCTCTCCACCCGCTTCGACGCCGCCTGCAGCCGCCGCGCCGCCGTCGAGAGCAGGTACTGCTCGCGGTCCTCGAACATCGTGAGCTGCGTGCCCCGGTTGAACAGGCTGCCGTCCTCCTCGTTGTCCTGCCGGGTGTCGACGAGCGTCTGGATGATCTGCTGCGCCGCGGTGCGCTTCTTGACGATGTCGGAGACGGTGGTCGCCGCGAACCGCATCCACTCGACCGGGCTCATGCCACGCACCTCGTCGGCGTACGCGGTGAGCAGTTCCTTCGCGACGAGCTGGGTCAGGACGTGGTTGTCGCCCTCGAAGGTGGTGAACACGTCCGTGTCCGCCCGCAGCGACGTCAGCCGGTTCTCGGCCATGTAGCCGGCGCCGCCGCACGCCTCCCGGCACTCCTGGATCGCGCGGGTCGCGTGCTCGGTGTTCGCGACCTTCAGGCCCGCCGCGCGGCCCTCGAGCTCGCGCTGCTCCTGCGGGTCGACGTCCTCGACGGGGGTGGTCTGGATGCGGTGCATCGTCGAGATCAGCTCGTTCTGCGCGAACCCGAGCGCGTACGAGCGGGCGATGAGCGGCAACAGCCGGCGCTGGTGGACGAGGTAGTCGAGCAGCAGCACCTCCTGCTCGTCGTTCGGCGCGGAGAACTGGCGGCGCTGCAGCGCGTACTGCGTGGCGATCGTGAGCGCGACGCGCGCCGCGGCCCCGGCGGACCCGCCGACCGTGACGCGGCCGCGCACGAGGGTGCCGACCATGGTGAAGAACCGGCGGTTCGGGTTCTCGATGGGCGAGTGGTAGGTGCCGTCCGGGTCCACGTCCGCGTACCGGTTGAGCAGGTTCTCCCGCGGCACCCGCACCCCGTCGAAGCTGATGCGGCCGTTGTCGACGCCGGGCAGCCCGCCCTTGTATCCGCAGTCGGAGGTCGTCACGCCGGGCAGGTCGTTGCCGTGCTCGTCGCGGATCGGCACGACGAAGCAGTGCACACCCTCCGTCACGCCGCCGGTGATCAGTTGCGCGAACACCGCCGCGACCGTCGCGTGCTGTGCCGCCCCGCCGATGTAGTCCTTGCGCGCGGACGGGGTGGGGGAGTCGATGACGAACTCCTGCGTGGCCGGGTCGTATGTCGCGGTCGTCTCGAGCGCCTGCACATCGCTGCCGTGGCCGGTCTCGGTCATCGCGAAGCACCCGAGCAACTCGAGGTCGATGAGCGGGCGGATGTAGCGCTCGTGGTGCCGCTGCGTGCCCAGGTTCTCGATGGCACCGCCGAACAGGCCCCACTGCACGCCCGACTTGACCATCAGCGACAGGTCCGACATCGCGAGCATCTCGATCGACGCGACCGCGCTGCCGGGGTCGCCGGTGCCGCCGCTCGCCTCCGAGAAACCGGCCGACGCGTAGCCGGCCTCGGCGAGCAGCCGCATCTGGTCGAGGACGGTCGCGCGGGCCCGGTCCAGATCGGGGATGTGATGGGGAGCGAATTCCTCCCGTGCCAGGTCGGTGCGGGCCCGGGAGCGGGCCTGCCGCCACGCGCCGTCGAGAGTGTCACGGAGATGATCAGCTGTGGTCGCCATGAATCCGACCCTAGGGCGGTGCCCCTGCTGGTGCTGCGGTTCCGCGTGCGGCACGCCGTGAACCGGGTGCCGTGAATCGGCGTTCCCGCCGGACAACCGGTGTTCCCGCCGGACCGAGACGGAGGTCACGCACGCCCGGGTGCCTTTTGGCAAATCCGCCGAAACTGGGACACTGGAGGTCGTGACTGCGACCCCCGATGCCTCCCGCACCCACGACACTGCTTCCGCCGCCCTGTTCGACCGGGCGTCGAAGGTGACGCCCGGAGGCGTCAACTCGCCGGTTCGAGCGTTCGGTTCGGTCGGCGGAACCCCCCGGTTCATCGCCTCGGCCTCGGGCAGCACCCTCACCGACGTCGACGGCAATTCCTATGTGGACCTGGTGTGTTCGTGGGGGCCGATGATTCTCGGCCACGCGCATCCCGCGGTCGTGGAGGCGGTCCGCACCGCCGCGACGTCCGGTCTGTCGTTCGGTGCGCCGACCGCCGGTGAGGTCGAACTCGCCGAGGAAATCGTGGCGCGCATCGCGCCCGTCGAACAGGTCCGGCTCGTCAATTCCGGGACCGAAGCGACGATGAGTGCGGTGCGTCTGGCGCGCGGATTCACCGGCCGCAGCAAGATCGTCAAATTTTCCGGGTGTTATCACGGTCACGTCGACGCGCTGCTCGCCGACGCCGGCTCCGGTCTCGCGACCTTCGGCCTGCCCACCTCCCCGGGCGTGACGGGCGCGCAGGCCGAGGACACCCTCGTGCTGCCGTACAACGACCTCGAGGCCGTCCGTGCCACGTTCGCCGCCAACCCGGGGCAGATCGCCGCCGTCATCACCGAGGCGGCCGCCGGCAACATGGGTACCGTCCCGCCGCTGCCCGGGTTCAACGAGGGACTGCGGGAGATCACCCGCGAGCACGGCGCGCTGCTGATCATGGACGAGGTGATGACCGGGTTCCGCGCGAGCGCCACCGGCTGGCACGGCATCGACGGGGTGGCCGGCGACCTGATGACCTTCGGCAAGGTGATGAGCGGTGGCCTGCCCGCCGCCGCATTCGGTGGCCGCGCCGACGTCATGGCCCGTCTCGCCCCCGCCGGCCCGGTCTACCAGGCCGGCACCCTCTCCGGTAACCCGGTCGCGGTCGCCGCGGGTCTCGCGAGCCTGCGCGCCGCCGACGCCGACGTGTACGCGGCCCTCGACCGCAACGCCGCGACCCTGGGCCGGCTGCTCGACGAGGCCCTCACCGCCGAAGGCGTGCCGCACCGCGTGCAGAACGCCGGCACCCTCCTCAGCGTCTTCTTCACCGACGCGCCGGTGACGAACTACGACGAGGCGAAGGCCGCGCAGACCTGGCGCTTCCCGGCGTTCTTCCACGCCCTGCTCGAGCACGGCGTGTACGCCCCGCCGAGCGCCTTCGAGACCTGGTTCGTCTCGTCCGCCCTCGACGACGACGCCTTCTCGCGGATCGCCGACGCCCTGCCGCACGCCGCGAAGGCCGCCGCGGCGGCGACCGCCCCCTGACCTGACCCGACCCGCCTCCATCCCGATCCGCTGACGCCCGACGCGAGGAATACCCACGTGACCGAAACCGTCCCGTCCGAGAAGCGCACCATCGTGCACGTGCTGCGGCACGGCGAGGTGCACAACCCCACCGGCATCCTCTACGGCCGGCTGCCGGGCTACCGGTTGTCCGTCACCGGTGAGTCGCAGGCACGGTCGGTGGCGGCGGTGCTCGCCGACCACGACATCGCGCACGTCGTCGCGTCCCCGCTGGAGCGCGCGCAGCAGACCGCCGCGCCGATCGCCGAGAAGCACGGACTGCCGGTCCTCACGGACGAGAACCTCATCGAGGCGGGCAACCAGTTCGAGGGCCTGAAGGTCGCGGTGGGCGACGGCGCGCTGAGCCGTCCCCGGCACTGGTGGAAGCTGCGCGACCCGTTCACCCCCTCGTGGGGCGAGCCCTACCTGCAGATCGCGCATCGCATGCTCGCCGCCGTCAACGCCGCGCGCGTCGCCGCGGTCGGCCGCGAGGCGGTGTGCGTGAGCCACCAGCTTCCGGTGTGGACGCTGCGCCGATTCCTCGAAGGGGAGCGGCTGTGGCACGACCCGCGGAACCGGCAGTGCAGTCTCGCGTCTCTGACGTCTCTGGTGTACGACGGGGACACCCTCGTCGACATCGTGTACTCGGAGCCGGCCGGGGCCTCCGACCCGAATGTGCACGGCGCATGAGAAGGATCTTCGTGGTCGTCGCGGCGCTGCTGTGCAGCGTCGCGGCTCTGACGTCGTGCGCGACCGGTGACGACGCCGTCGCCACCGGCGGCACGTTCGATTTCGTTTCCCCGGGCGGTCAGACCCGCATCTTCTACGATCCGCCGGCCGAACGAGGCACCCTCGGTGACCTGTCCGGTGAGGACCTGATGAACGAGGGGCAGACGCTCTCGCTCGCCGACTACGAGGGCCAGGTCGTCGTGCTGAACGTGTGGGGTCAGTGGTGTGCTCCCTGCCGCAGCGAGGTCGGGGACCTCGAGCAGGTGTACGAGTCGACCAAGGACCTGGGCGTGCAGTTCCTCGGCATCAATGTCCGCGACAACCAGCGTGACAAGGCGCAGGACTTCGTCGTCGACAACAAGGTGGCCTATCCGTCGATCTACGACCCGGCGATGCGGTCGCTGCTCGCGCTGGGCCGCAACTATCCGACCTCGGTGGTGCCGACGACCGTGGTGCTCGACCGCGACCATCGCGTCGCCGCGGTGTTCCTCACCGAACTGCTCGCCGAGGACCTGCAGCCGGTGGTCGAGCGGATCGCCGCCGAACCGGCCGGACAGCAGTGATGACGAGTACGGCAGTGACGACGAGTACCGCAGCGTTCACCGCGACCGGCGCCGACACGGTGCTGGCGTCCGGGGTGGGTGACACCTTCCAGTCGATGGCCGCGAGCGGGCCGCTGCTGCTCGCCGCCGGTGCGTGCCTGCTCGCCGGGCTCGTCTCGTTCGCGTCGCCGTGCGTGGTGCCGCTCGTTCCCGGCTACCTGTCGTACCTGGCCGGGGTCGTCGGTGCAGAAGCACCGGCGGTCACCGAGGCGCAGGCCCAGGCCCGCACGACGACGCTGCGCAGCGACGGCCGGTTGCGGGTCGCCGGCGCCGCAGCGCTGTTCGTCGCCGGGTTCACCGTGGTGTTCGTCCTGGCCACCGCGTCCGTCTTCGGCGCGATCTCGTTGCTCTCGGTCAACCGTGACGTCCTGATGCGGGTCGGCGGGGTCGTCACCATCGTCATGGGCCTGGTGTTCGTGGGCCTGATCCCGGCGTTGCAGCGCGACACGCGGCCCGAACCGCGTCGGCTGTCGAGCCTGGCGGGTGCGCCGCTGCTCGGCGGCGTCTTCGCGCTCGGCTGGACCCCCTGCCTCGGGCCGACGCTGGCCGGGGTGATCTCGCTGGCGGCCGGCACCGAAGGCACGACGGCCGCGCGGGGTGTCGCCCTGATCGTCTTCTACTGCCTCGGGCTGGGTCTGCCGTTCGTGGTGCTGGCCCTGGGGTCGGCGCGCGCGTTGCGGGGGGTCGGCTGGCTGCGATCGCACGCCCGCACCGTGCAGATCTTCGGCGGCATCATGCTCGTCGCGGTGGGGGTCGCCCTGGTCACCGGCGCGTGGGACATGTTCGTGTCCTGGGTGCGGGACGCCTTCATCTCCGAGGTGACGCTGCCGATCTGACGGCAGAGGTCGCCACCAGTTCCGAACGTTTCGAGAGGCAGTACATGCAGCCCGATCAGATGGTCCCCGCGGGCAACCCCGGCGTCCCGGCAGGAGGGCGCCGGTGACCGCGACCGACACCCCGACCACCACGCCGCAGCCGGTGCCGCCTCGGCAGGGTCCGACCGGGCGCGCCGTCGCATTCGTGCGCAACACATGGCGCGGGCTGACGTCGATGCGCACGGCGCTGGTGCTGCTGTTCCTGCTCGCGCTCGCCGCCATCCCGGGTGCCCTGCTGCCGCAGCGCAGCCTCAACGCCGGCAAGGTCGACGAGTACATCGCCGCGCGGCCCACCCTCGGACCGTTCATGGACAAGCTCGAGCTGTTCGACGTGTTCGGCAGTTTCTGGTTCACCGCGATCTACGTGCTGCTGTTCGTCTCGCTCGTCGGGTGCATCCTGCCGCGGTGCGTCGAGCACTTCCGGGCGTTGCGCACCCGCCCGGTGCCGGCGCCGCGGAACCTGGGCCGGCTGCCGCACCACGCCGAGACGACCGTCGGCGGGAGCCCCGAGGAGGTTCTCGCCCGGGTCCGTGGGCAGCTGAAGGGCTGGCGCATCGCCGAACGTGCCGGGGGACCGCGCGCGAAGGACTGCGAGCTGACCCTGTCCGCCGAGAAGGGCTATCTGCGCGAGTTCGGCAACCTGGTCTTCCACATCTCCCTGGTCGGTCTGCTCTTCACCGTCGCCATGGGCAAGCTCTTCGGATACGAGGGACAGCGGATCCTCATCGCGCACGGGGAGGAGTTCTGCACGACCTCCCCGGCGTCGTTCGATTCGTTCCGTGCCGGTGTCACCCTGGACGGCACCGGGTTGAACCCGATGTGCATCCGCGTGAACGATTTCGAGGCGGACTACCTCGACAACGGTCAGGCCGAGATGTTCACCTCGAACATCGACTACCAGTACGGCGACGACATCACCTCGAACACGTGGCGTCAGGCCGAGCTGAAGGTGAACCATCCGCTGCGCGTCGGCAGCGACCGCGTGTACCTGCAGGGTCACGGATTCGCGCCGACGTTCACGGTGACCTGGCCGAACGGCGAGACCCGCACCGAGACGCTGCAGTTCGCCCCCGACGATCCGAGGACGTTCCTGAGCAGCGGCGCGATGCGGTTCGACCCGCCGGGCGGCATGTTCCCCGATGCCGACGAACGCCGCAGGAACCAGATCGCGATCGAGGGCCTGTTCGCGCCGACGGCCGCACTCCACGGGTCGCTGCTGTCGTCGGCATTCCCGAAGATGCTGGATCCGGCCGTCGCGATCGACATCTACAAGGGCGACGCCGGCCTCGACACCGGCAGCCCGCAGTCGCTGTTCTCGCTCAACGGCGAGCTGATCAACCAGGGTCGCCTGGTCAAGCAGGATCGGGTGAACCTGAAGCAGGGGGAGAGCGCTACGCTCGCGGACGGCACCCAGGTCCGCTTCGACGGCGCCACCGATTTCGTGAACCTGCAGGTCTCGCACGACCCGGCGCAGCAGTGGGTGCTCGTGTCGGCGCTGGCGATGATGGCGGGACTGCTCGTGTCGCTGCTGGTCAAGCGGCGGCGCGTCTGGGTCCGGGTGTATCCGGCCGGTACAGTGGCAGGCGGCGAACGACAAATCGTAGTAGAGCTCGGTGGTCTGGCCCGCACGGATCAGGCCGGCTGGGGTGACGAGTTCGACCGTCTGGTTGCGCGCCTGCTCGGTCACGACGCTGCCGGTTCGGCAGAGGAGAAGAACAGATGATTGCTCACGAGACGCTCGCGCGGTACAGCGACTGGGCTTTCGAATCGGCATTCGCCGTGCTGGTGCTGGCGCTGGTGCTGCTCGTCGCCGAGTACGCGACCCACCGGGCCGACCGGGTCGCCGAGCGCGAACTCGTCACCGCCGGTGCCCCCTCCGGGGGAACGCAGGTCCCGGGCCGCGTCGGCGGCCCGCCGACCCCGGGCCGCGTCGACGGTCCGCAGAGCCCGGGCCGCGTCGACGGTCCGCAGAGCCGGACGATGTCGGAGCGGCTCGGCAACATGGGTCGCGCCCTCGTGGTCGTCGTCGCCGCGCTGATGGTCGCCTCGATCGTGCTGCGCGGATTCGCCACCGAGCGTTTCCCGCTCGGCAACATGTACGAGTTCGTGGCGATGGCCTGCACCGCCGCGGTCCTGTTCGGCCTGGTGGCGCTCCGCAAGCCCGCCTACCGCATCATGTGGGTCTACCTGCTGGTGCCGGTGCTGATCCTGATGTTCCTCGCCGCGACCGTCCTCTATGCGGACGCCGCGCCCGTCGTGCCGGCTCTGCGTTCGTTCTGGTTGCCGATCCACGTGACGATCATCAGTATCGGCAGCGGCATCTTCCTCGTCTCCGGTGTTGCCAGCCTGCTGTTCCTGCTGCGCATCCGATTCCCGAAGGACGCCGAGGGGAGCGGTGTGTTCGGCCGCGTCGCCCAGCGCCTGCCGGACGCGCAAACCCTCGACCGCCTGGCCTACCGCACGACGATCATCGCCTTCCCGCTGTTCGGTGCCGGCATCATCCTCGGTGCGATCTGGGCCGAGGCCGCGTGGGGTCGGTTCTGGGGCTGGGATCCGAAGGAAACCGTCTCGTTCATCACCTGGGTCGTCTACGCGGCCTACCTCCACGCCCGCGCGACGTCCGGGTGGCGCAACACCCGTGCGGCCTGGATCAACGTGGCCGGGTTCGTCGCCATGCTGTTCAACCTGTTCATCATCAACATGGTGGTGTCCGGTCTGCACTCGTACGCCGGCCTGACCTGATCCTGCTATCGTCTCCGCGATCGTTGGTGGGGGCGAGAACAAGGGGGAACGGGCGATGCCGGACGGAACGAAGCGGGGGCCGTCGGCGCAGGATCTCGATGCGTCGCTGCTGGTGCGGCGGGTGGCGCCACCCCCGGCGCGGGGCTGGCGGCGGGCGCTCTACCGGGGTACGGGCGGTCGCATCAACGTCGGGGAGAACGGCCGCGACCGCAACCGCGGCGAACTGACCGACCAGGTCCGGCAGCCACTGCACGGCTGCTACCGCATCGCACTGCTCAGCCTCAAGGGCGGGGTCGGCAAGACCACGACGACGGTCACGCTCGGATCGACGTTCGCGGCGCTGCGCGGGGACCGGGTGATCGCGGTCGACGCGAACCCGGACCGGGGCACGCTCAGTCAGAAGGTGCCGTCGGAAACCCCGGCGACCGTGCGCACCCTGCTGCGCGACGAATCACGCGTGCGCACCTACGGCGACGTCCGCGCCTACACCTCCCAGAACCGGCACCGGCTCGAGGTGCTCGCCTCCGACAGCGACCCGGCGGTATCCGAGGCGTTCAGCGCGCAGGACTACGAGCAGGTCCTGTCGACGCTCGAGCGGTTCTACAGCATCGTGCTCACCGACTGCGGAACCGGGCTGATGCATTCGGCGATGCGCGCGATCCTCGAGAACGCCGACGCGCTGATCGTCGTGAGTTCCGGTTCGGTCGACGGCGCGCGCAGTGCCTCCGCGACGCTGGACTGGCTCGACGCGCACGGCTATCGGCAGCTGGTGGCGGAGTCGGTGGCGGTGGTCAACGCAGTGCGGCCGCGGTCGGGCAAGGTCGACATCGATCGGCTCGTCGGGCACTTCGCGCAGCGCTGCCGCGCGGTCCACGTGCTGCCCTTCGACCCGCATCTCGAAGAGGGCGCCGAGATCGATCTCGATTGCCTGCACGCAACCACCCGCCGCGCGCTGCTGGGGCTCGCGGCGGATGTGACCGCGGATTTTTCGCGGCGGTCGGGGAATCAGTCGCCGGGGTCCTGATCGGGGGCGGCCGGCCCTTCGGTGCGACGCCGGTGTACCTCGCGATCGACCTTCCATAGGAATTCGGGATCGTCGTCCGGACCGAGAGCGCGTCCGGATTGCGTGTGCATTGCCGGACCGAACGCCTTCCACAGCAGAACCGCGAGTGTTACCGCACCGATGAATGCCAGCAGATAGAGCACGATGCACCTCCTTGCCGTGGACGCGCCCCTTGTCGGTCCGGACCGGGCCGTGGGCGACTCTTCCACCAGTCTATGCGCCCCGACCAGCGGGGACACGGTCAGGCGTCCCCGACGCCCCCGGCGACCCGAGGTGCCGGGTTCGTCCGAAAGGTCGGAATGCGACTCTCGGTGTGGTGTCGAGAAGAGGTGCTGTCAGCGGGTCGCCTCGGTGGTGAGCGAGCGGAGCAACGCCAGGACCTCCGATTCCCGGAAGCGGCGATGTCCGCCCGGGGTGCGCAGGGAGCCCAACCGGCCGGCGTGGGCCCACCGGGTCACGGTCTTGGGATCCACGTGGAAGAGGGCGGCGACCTGACCGGGCGTCAGCAGAGATTCCTTGGCGCCGTTGAAAGCGGGTGCACTCATTGCTGTAGTCCTCCGGGTGTTTCGTCGTGATCGGGTGATTCGATCGGTTGTTCCCAGCCATGTTGACACCGAAACCCCTGGTTGCTCGAACGGTCTACGGTTGGTAAAGCGGAAGTAATAGACAAAACGGACGTTTTGTCTTCCGTCCCGGAGGGGGACGCGGCACGAAAATTCGGGGCTGCCGCGGACGGCTACCCTGGATGCGTGAACGACGCAGCCGCCAACCGCCCCGACCAGGACCGACCGACCGCCACCGGCAAGGGAGCACTCGCCCGCGACGTGGTCGTGTACTCGCTCGCCCGGATGCTGCTGGTTCTCGTGCTCGCAGTCCTGATCCTCTACGTTCCGCGCTCCTTCGGGGTGGAAATCCCGCTCCTCATCGCGGCCCTGTTCGCGGTCCTCATCGCGATGCCGCTGTCGCTCGTGCTGTTCGCGCCGCTGCGGCGGCGGGTGAACGCGGGCATCGCCGACGTCGACGCCCGCCGTCGCGCCGAACGAGCCGACCTCGAGGCCCGCCTGCGCGGCCGGGACGGCAAGTGACCGAACCCGGCGAGCCGGTCGTCGTCGACAACAGCGCGCCGCGGGACTGGGTCGACAACGCGATCCGGCTCATCGAGGCCGACGCGCAGCGCAGCGCGGACACGCATCTGCTCCGGTACCCCCTGCCCGCGGACTGGGGCATCCAGCTCTACCTCAAGGACGAGTCCACCCACATCACCGGCAGCCTCAAACACCGGCTCGCGCGGTCGCTGTTCCTCTACGGGCTGTGCAACGGCTGGATCCGGGAGGACACCCCGATCGTCGAGGCGTCCTCCGGATCGACCGCGGTCAGTGAGGCGTACTTCGCGAACCTGCTGGGACTGGACTTCGTCGCGGTGGTCCCACGCAGCACCAGCGCCGCGAAGGTCGCGCTGATCGAGGCGCAGGGCGGGCGCTGCCACTACATCGACCGGCCCCCGGAGATCTACTCCGAGGCCCAGCGCCTCGCCACCGAGCTCGGCGGCCACTACATGGACCAGTTCACCCACGCCGAGCGCGCCACCGACTGGCGCGGCAACAACAACATCGCCCAGTCGATCTTCGCGCAGCTGCAGCTCGAGGAACATCCGGTGCCGGAGTGGATCGTCGTCGGCGCGGGCACCGGCGGCACCAGCGCCACGATCGGCCGCTACCTGCGGTACCAGCGTCATCGCAGCCGGCTCGCGGTTGTCGACCCGGAGAACTCCGCCTTCTTCGGCGGCTATGCCACCGGATCGGCCGACTACACGACGGGGATGCCGTCCCGCATCGAGGGCATCGGACGGCCGCGCGTCGAACCGTCGTTCGTCGGCCAGGTCGTCGACCGGATGATCCGCGTCCCCGACGCCGCGTCCATCGCCGCGGCACGGCACGCGAGCGAGGTCCTCGGCCGGCGCGTCGGTGGGTCGACCGGCACCAACCTGTGGGGTGCGTTCGGGCTCGTCGCCGAGATGCTCGCCGAGGGTCGCCGCGGCAGCGTCGTGACCCTGCTGTGCGACGGTGGGGAACGCTACGCGCAGACCTACTACTCCGACGAGTGGGTCGCGGCCGAAGGTCTGGATCTGACCGGCCCGGCCGACACCCTGGAGCTGTTCGCGAAGACCGGGGGCTGGGCTCCCTGACACTGTGCGGCTCCGCCGCCCGTGTGCCTTAATGGCGGCTGGGACCGCCACATAGGCACACCGGCCGAAGGCACCCGCGTACCGTGGACGCATGGATCGCCCCGAGGTGACCCTGGCGAACGCCGACGCCGTCTACGACTTCTACCGCGACCACCGGCAGCCCCGCCTGCTCGCCCTGGCCGCCTACGCGATGCTCGCGGCCCGCTACCGGCCCCGCGTCAACTATCGAGGTGGGGCCCGCGATGCGCTGCGCGCGGTGATCGCGGACGGCACGCCTCTGGTGATCGTCGCGAATCACCTCACCTACAGCGACCAGTACACCCTTGCCGCCACCGCATGGCGGTCCCCGCTGCGCACGCTGATCGGCCGCACCCGGGTCCTGGCGAAGGACGAACTGTTCCGCGAGCCGCGACAGCGTCGCGAGGTCGACATGATGGGCGGTATCCCGGTGTTCCGTGCGAAGAACTACGGGGTGCGAGCCGCCGCCGAGGCGGGCCGCCGCATGATGGACGTCGCTGCGCTGCGCCTGAGCAGGGGTGATTCGCTGGCGATCTTCCCGGAGGGAACGTGCAACACCGTCGACCCGGCCCGGGTGCAGGCAATGGGCACCGGCATCGGCCACATCGTGCGCCGCGCCGACGGGCTCGGCGCGAAACCGGCGCTGGTGACCGTCGGCATCTGCTACGGACCGGACAACGATCCCCGGAAACCCGCGAGCGTCTTCATCACCCAGCCGGTACTCGGGCTCACCGGCACTCCGCGGGAGATCACCCACCGGGTCGCGGAGGAACTGCAGCGGGCGGTCGACGGCGCGGTCGCACGGTATTGACGCCGCCGTACGGTATCCACATCGCACGGTATCCACACGGAGTCGGGGAGGGACGGCCGATGGCGGTGACGAGCGCGGGTCTGCTGCTGTACCGCATCGATCCGTCGGACCTGCTCACCGTGTGGCTCGTTCATCCCGGCGGTCCGTTCTGGAAGGGGAAGGACGAGGCGGCATGGTCGATCCCGAAGGGGGAGTACACCGCGGACGAGGATCCCCTCGTCGTGGCACTGCGCGAATTCGAGGAGGAGTGCGGATTCCCGGCCCCGGAGGTGTCGACCTCGCTCCTGGGGAGGTTCCGGCAGCCCTCCGGCAAGGTCGTCACCGTGTACGTGGGTGAGGCCGACGAGGACGCCGAGGGCTTCGCGTTCGTCCGCAGCAACACGTTCGAACTCGAATGGCCGCCGCGGTCGGGACGGCTCCAGGAGTTTCCCGAGGTCGACGACGCCCGCTGGGTCACACTGCCCGTGGCGGAATCCGCGCTGGTGAAGGGACAGCGGCCGATCTTGGGGGCGCTCCGGGAGTATCTCGACGAAGCCGGACGGGTGTATCGGACCGACTGATACGCGACGGGCGCCCCGCTGCCCCTGTTCGAGGGGTGAGCGAGACGCCCGTCGTGTGCCGTGGCAGGTGTGGACCGGCCCGACCCGCCCGGGTCAGGCGTGGGCCGGAACGGCCTCCTGATCCGGGGTGCGCGGCTCGGCCGGGGCCTGCTTGGTGCGGGCCGGGACGAGCAGTGCGACCAGGGCGCCGGCCAGGGCTGCACCCGCACCGACGAACAGGCAGAGGTGGAACGCGGACTCGGTCGGGATCGAGTGGCCCCCCAGGTCCATGGTCTTGCTGGTGAGCACGGCTGCCATGACGGCGCCGGCCACGGTGGTGCCGACCGAGCGCATCAGCGAGTTGACACCCACGCTCGAACCGGCCTCCTCCATCGGGACGTTGTCCAGGATGAGGGTCGGGAAGGCGGCGTAGCCGATGCCGACGCCGGCGGAGGAGATGACGACGCTGACCATCAGCTTCCACGGCGCGTCCATCATGACGGCGCCGAAGACATAGCCGCAGGCCACGATCGTGGCGCCGATGGCCAGGGTGAGGCGGGCGCCGATGGCGGACATCAGCCTCGCGGAGATCGGGGCGAAGATCATCATCATCAGGCCACCGGGGAACATCCACAGGCCGGCCTGGAGGATCGTCTGTCCGAGGCCGTAGCCGGTGCGCTCGTCCATCTGCAGGAGCTGCGGCACGACGATCGAGGACGCCATCATGCCGAAGCCGATCAGGATGGCGGCGATATTGGTGAAGAGGACCGGACGGTGGCCCATGGTGCGCAGGTCGACCAGCGGGTCGTGGTGACGCAGCTCGAAGACACCGAAGAGGACCAGGACGATCGCGCCGCCGATGATGCAGCCCCAGGTGGTGCTGCTGCCCCAGCCCCAGGTCGAGCCCTTCGAGACGCCGACGAGCAGTGAGACGAGGCCGACTGCCAGGAGCAGGACGCCGACGTAGTCGAGGCGGGCCGGGTGGGTGTCCTGGGTGGCCGGGACGACCAGTGCGGTGGCCACGAGGACGATGATCGCCAGGGCGCTGGAGACGTAGAACAGCGCGTGCCAGTCGAAGGTCTGGGCGATCCAGGCCGACAGCGGCAGACCGATGGCGCCGCCCACACCGAGGGTGGCGGAGACGGTGGCGACCGCGGTGCCCTGCTTCTCCTTCGGGGCCAGCTCACGGACGGCCGAGATGGCCACCGGGATGTAACCCATCGCGATACCCTGCAGCGCGCGACCGACGAGGAACGGCACGAGGCCGGAACCCAGTGCGCAGAGCAGCGAGGCGACGACGAGCACGGCAGCAGAGCCGACCATGACGCGTTTCTTGCCGTACATGTCGGCGAGGCGGCCGGTGACCGGCATCGAGACGCCGGCGGCCAGCAAAGTGGCGGTGATCGCCCACGACGCGTTGGCGACCGTGGTGTTCAGCAGTTCGGGCAGTTCGGACTGGATCGGGATGACCAGCGACTGCATGAGTGCTCCGGCCAGGGAACCGAAGCACAGGGTGATGATGACGGCGGTGGCGCGGCTCGACGAGATGAGCGGTGCCGGCGCGCTCTTCGCGGCGGTGGTGTCCATGAGTTCCTGACGTAACGAGATATGTAAGTTACATATTTAGATGTGTAGAATACACATGTCCGCGGGTGAAGAAGTACTCGAATAGGGGTGGTTCCTATCACAGGCCTGGTCGATTCGGTGCGCGCGATGCCCGAGTGGGCACTCGTCGTGGCGACCTCACGTTTCGAACGAGGACAGCGCGCCGCGCAGTCGTTGAATCAGCTCAACGCTGCCGACAACCGCCTGCTGTGGTTGCTCACCACGCAGGGGCCACAGACGATGCGCCAGGTGGCCGAGGCTCTCGGGCTGGAACAGTCCACGGTGAACCGTCAGGTCCACGCCGCCCTGGCCCGCGGCCTGGTCGAGCGCCTGGACCAGGCCGGCGGCGGGGCCAAGACCCTGAAAGCCACCGCCGAGGGCCGGGGCATGTTCGAAACCGAACTCGCACGCAAGATGACGATCTTCGCGGCCGCGCTGGACGCGCTCCCAGCGGACGCGCGCGACGACTTCGTCCGGAACCTCGAAGTCTTCACCGAGGCCTACGCCGAGGCGGCCGAGCGGCAGGTGCAGTGCGAGGGTGACCGTTCCGGCGACGCGGTCTCCGGGTGATCGGGCGGCGTTCGCCCGAGTTTCGCGTGGGCGGAATCGGCAACGAATCGTCAACATTCGTTGACACGGTGGGGTTGTCAACCTAGATTGACAACATGAGCGAAGCAACGGCGCTCGCCGCATCCGCCGCCAGCCCCGATCCCGCCGAAGGGCTACGGGCAGTACGTGCGCTGCGGCGACTGCTCGAACGACTCGAAGAGATCCAGGTCGAGAACGCCCGCACCCAGGGCTGGTCCTGGCAGGCCATCGCCGACGAACTCGAGGTGAGCCGGCAGGCCGTCCACCAGAAGTACAACCGGAAGCGCAGGTGACCGCGATGTTCGAACGATTCACCGACAGCGCCCGTGCCGCTGTCGTCGACGCCCAGGCCCAGGCCCGAGCGCTCGACGCGACCGAAATCCGCCCGGAGCACCTCCTGCTCGGAGTGCTCGCGACCGCCGACCGATCGCTGCGCGCGCAACTGGCCGGTGTCGGACTCACCGGCGACGCCGTCTTCGCCGACCTCGAAGCCGCAGACGGCGTGCTCGGACCGGACGACGCCGACGCCCTCGAAAGCATCGGCATCGACCTCGACGCCATCCGCGAACGACTCGAGAGCACCTTCGGAGAAGGGATCCTCGACCGCCGATCGCCCGCTGCAGGACGCCCGGGCCGGTGGGGCCACATGCCATTCGCCCGCGGCGCCAAGAAGTCGCTGGAACTGGCCCTGCGCGAAGCCATTGCCCGGCGAGAGCGATCCATCACCGCCGAACACCTGCTCCTCGGGATCCTGCGCTCCGACGACCCCACCGCGCTCGGGCTGATCGAAAAGCACATCACGAGCGGGGACCTGCGGCAACTCCTTGCCGCGCGTCTCGACCGCGCTGCCTGATCGCCCCGCTGGTCCCACCCGCCACAGCGGCCGACGTGTGTAACAGTGGCGGTATGACATCACTGATCCTGCGATTGGTCATCAACGCCATCGGGCTGTGGCTCGCCGCCACGCTCATCGACGGCGTCCGGATCGGCGCGATGGAAGGCGAGGACGGGCTCACCGGCCGCACCGTTCTGGCTCTGCTGGTGCTCGCCGTGATCTTCACGATCGTCAACGCCCTCGTGAAGCCGTTCGTCAAGCTGCTGTCGCTGCCACTGCTGATTCTGACCCTCGGACTGTTCACCCTGGTCATCAACGCGTTGATGCTGTGGCTGACCTCGTGGATCAGCTCGTTCACCGACTACGGCCTGACCCTGAGCGGATTCTGGGCGGCCGTGTGGGGCGCCCTGATCATCTCCATCGTCAATCTCGTGCTCGGCGCGTTCGTGCCCGGCGACTGACCGCCACCGCGCCGCGCCCCCGCCGGAGGCCGAGCCGAATGCTCAGCCGAACGCGAGGGCCGGCGCGGTCGCCACCGCCCACACCAGCATGGCGAGCCCCGAATCCTGCAACGCCGGGATCAGGCTCTTGCCCAGACCTCCGGCGCGGACAGGGGCGTGGGCGCGCACGGCGAACGGCACGGCGAGCAGACCCGCCAGGGCCCACGGTGTCACCGCGACCAGCGCGAGGGACGCGACGAACGGCACCCCGACCAGAATCAGGTGCAGCGTGCGGGTGCGCGGATCGCCGAGCCGCACCGCCAGCGTGCGCTTGCCGCTGACCGTGTCGGTCGGGATGTCCCGGAGGTTGTTCGTCACCAGCACGGCCGTCGACAACGACCCGACCGCGACCGCGCACGCCAGACCCGCCCAGGTCACCCGGCCGGCCTGCACGAACTGCGTGCCGAGCACCGCGACGAGACCGAAGAACACGAACACCGCGATCTCACCGAAGCCGGCATAGCCGTACGGGTTGCGGCCACCGGTGTAGTACCAGGCGCCGACGATGCACACCGCGCCGACGAGGATCAGCCACCACGCGCTCGTCGCCGCCAGCACGAGGCCCGCGACCGCGCCGATCCCGAAGCACACGAACGCTGCGCGCTTGACGCTCGCCGGTGAGGCCAGACCCGAACCCACCAGGCGCAGCGGACCGACCCGATCGTCGTCGGTGCCGCGGATACCGTCCGAATAGTCGTTCGCGAAGTTCACCCCGATGACGAGGGGCAACGCGACGCACAACGCCAGCAGCGCCTTCCACCACACCGCGCCGTCGATGGCGGCGGCGGCGCCGGTACCGGCGACGACCGGAGCGATCGCATTGGGGAGGGTGCGCGGGCGGGCGCCTTCGAGCCATTGACCTGCGGTTGCCATGGATCGATCTTCGCACCCTGCCCGGTGGTCAGGAGAATCGGGCGACGAGCGCGCGGCGATCGACCTTGCCCGGTCCCCGCAGCGGCAAGGCGTCGACGACGTGCAGTTCGCGCGGAGCGGCGGTGCGGTCGAGTGTCGCGGCGACGTGGTCGCGCAACTCGTCGAGAGCGGGGGAGCAGCCGGGTGCCGCGACCACGACGGCGGCCACGCGCTGCCCGAGGCGGGCGTCGGGCAGGCCGATCACCGCGACCTCCCGCACCGACGGATGCTCGATCAGGACCGCTTCGACGACCTGCGGCACGACGGTGAGCCCGCCCGTCGACAGGGCTTCGTCGAGCCGGCCCAGGATGCGGAGCACCCCGTCGTCGAGGATCCCGGCGTCGTCGGTCCGGAACCAGCCGGGAGTGGCGAACCCGGGATGGTCGGGCAGGCCGCGGTACCCGGACGCGAGGGTCGCGCCGCCGAGCCACACCCGCGATTCGGCGTCGACCCGAACGTCCACCCCGGTCAGCGGCACCCCGTCGTATACGCAGCCGCCGCACGTCTCGCTCATCCCGTAGGTGCGCACGACCGTGATGCCGGCCTCGCGGGCGCGGCGCAGCACCGGCGCCGGGGTCGCGGCACCGCCGAGCAGGATCGCGTCGAGTCGGGCCGCGGCGCGCGTGGCCTCCGGATGCTCGAGGGTCTTGATCAGCTGGGTCGGCACCATCGACGAATACCGCCGCGGCCCGTCCATCGCGGCGACCGCCGCGGGAAGCGCTGCCGGATCGAATCCGTTCGCGACGTCCACTACGACCGGATCGGTGCCCGACAGCAGACTGCGCAACAGCACCTGCATCCCTGCGATGTGGTGAGCGGGCAGCGCGAGGAGCCACGATCCGGTTCCACCGATCCGCTCGTGCGTGGCGTCCCCGCTGGCACGTAGGGCCGCCGCCGTCAGCTGGGCGCCCTTCGGGGTTCCGGTGGTGCCGGACGTCGCCATCACCAGCCCGATGCCGTCGTCGATCGGCTCGCCGGGGCGGAGCGCGTCGGTCAGGCGGCGGGTCTCGCGCTCGTCCGCGGCGGGCACGGGCAGCAGAGCGGGACCCTCACCGTCGAGCATGCGGCGCAGCGTGGGAAGTATCGCGACGACGTCCCGCCCCGGCGGGACGCGCAGGACTTCGAGAACGTCACTCACAGGTCGCGGCCGGTGAGGGGCCAGCCCCCGGCCTCCAGGTGCTTCCGGACCCGGTCCACGTCCTGGTCGAGCGGCATCTCGTTGGTCACCTTCGTGATGAGCACCGCGATGTCGGTCTTGGTTATCGGCAGGTCGCCGGCCTCGATCAGCGCATCGGCGACCTGGTCGACCTCGTCCTCGGACAGGCGGCGGGTGAGCAGCGCCAGCAGCGGAACGTAGTCCTGCTCCGGCACCCCTTCGGGGTAGCCGGCGCGGAGCCATTCGATGATCGAGGAGAGGAACGGAGGCAAGATCACGGCGCCCCTCTAGCCGGTCCGCGGGCGGCAGTCCTCGCGGACGAGTCGTCCTGGGCCGTGTCGTCCTGGGCCGTGTCCTCGGAGATCCCGTTCCTGGAGATCCCGTTCCTGGCGACCCCGTCGTCGGAGAACCGGTCGTCGTTGGGGACGGATTCACCGGCGGCAGCGGTGTCGGCCGAGGCGGTGTCCTCGGTGGACGCGGTGTCTTCGGTGGACGCGGTGTCTTCGGTGGACGCGGCGTCCTCGGCGGCCAACACCGGCCATCCGCCTTCGGCGAGACGTGCGGTGACCCGCTCGACGTCCTCCTCCGTGGGCTCCTCGTGCAGGACCCCCGCGATGATCTTCTTGAGAGTGTCGTAGTCGACGTGACGATCGGGACGTTCGTGCGCGGTAGCGATGGACAGTTCGACGACCTGGGCGATCTCTTCGTCGGTCAGCCGTCTCCGAAGCACCGCGAGCAGCGCGAAGTGGTCCTTTGCCGGAATGCCTTCCGGGTAGCCGGCGCGCAGCCAGTCGAGGACCGAGCGAAGCGAATACTTGGACACTGGGCTTCTTTCGTGGTGTGCGATCAGAACAGGTTGATGCCGAAACTGCTGGACAGGAAGTCGGCAGTCAACAGCAGTATTCCCGCAATGATGGCAATCACAACCACAGCGAAGCAGACAATTGCACCGGCCTTGCCGATGAGGGTGGGACCGGCGTTCTCATCGGTACCGCCCGACGCCAGCGACCGCATTCCGAGGGCGAACAGTGCCGGAAGACCGGCACCGAAGATCAGTCCGACCAGCACGACCTGCCACAGGGAACTCAGGGTGTGGACCAGGAGATTCACAGGCGCCCCTTCGACCCGGCCGGACGCGCGTCGGGATCCGTCGACACGGTGTGTGCGCCGGAGGCGTTGCCTTTGTTTCCGCCCTCCCACTCGGCGGTGACGTTGGAGGCGTCGATCGGCTGCTTACGCGACCGCAGATACATGAACAGCGCCAGAGCGCAGAGGATCGCGAACACCACCAGGACGCCGGGGAGACCGCCGATCAGGTGTGCGATGCCCCAGCAGATCGCGCCGACCAGCGCGGCCGACGGCAGCGTGATCAACCAGGCCACGGCCATGCGCCCGGCGACACCCCAGCGGACGTCGGCCGATTTGGTGCCGAGGCCGGTGCCGAGGATCGAGCCGGTCGCGACGTGCGTGGTCGACAGCGGCAGACCGAAATGGCTGGACGTGAGGATGATGGCGGCCGACGAGGACTCCGCGGCCATGCCCTGCGGCGGGGAGATCTCGACCAGGCCCTTGCCGAGGGTGCGGATGATCCGCCAGCCGCCGAGGTAGGTGCCCAGCGCGATCGCGACCGCGCAGGCGAGCTTGACCCAGAACGGCATCTCGGCGTCGGCGGTGATGGTGCCGTGGGCGACCAGCGCGAGGAAGATGACGCCCATCGTCTTCTGGGCATCGTTGGTGCCGTGAGCCAGTGACACGAGCGACGCGGTCCCCACCTGGCCGATGCGGAAGCCGTGCGAGCGGTGATTCTCGGGGATGTCGTGGGTGAGCCGGTGCACGGCCCAGGTGCCGACCGTCGCGACGAGTGCGGCGACCACCGGCGCGAGCAGTGCCGGGATGATCACCTTGCCCAGCACGCCGTCCCACACGACGCCGTTGATGCCGATGGCCGCGAGTGCCGAGCCGATCAGGCCGCCGAACAACGCGTGCGACGAGCTGGAGGGCAGGCCGAACAGCCAGGTGGCGAGGTTCCAGAGGATGCCGCCGACGAGACCCGCGAAGACGATGATGAGGAGTTCTTCGCCGCCGGTGCTGCCCAGATCGACGACGCCCTTCGCGACGGTCGCGGCGACCTCGACGGACAGGAAGGCACCCACCAGATTGAGAGTCGCCGAGAGCGCGACCGCCACCTTCGGCTTCAGCGCACCCGTGGCGATGGATGTGGCCATTGCGTTGCCGGTGTCGTGGAATCCGTTGGTGAAGTCGAATGCGAGGGCAGTGACGACCACTACCAGGAGGACAACAAGCTCAGCGGTCACATCTGAAGATTCTGCTGTAGCGGGGAGGTAAAAGTACAGCGAAGCTCTGATGAACTGAAAGCGTTTCGAACCTGTTACACGAGGTCGCGGGAGGGTGCCGCTCGCAGCGTGTGGGAGGAGTCACTCGCGGAGCGATGTGATCTTGTTCTCATCGATACTTTCCCGGGTGCCCCGGACCGGTCCTCGGCCCGGTTTCCCGGCACCGCTCGCGCTACCGGGTGTCGCGCCGGATCGGGTGGTCCGGGGGAATCTGCACGAGCACGACGGGGATGCCGTCGGGGTCCGCGATCCACAGTTCGTGCAACCCCCACGGTTCCTGCCTGGCCTCCCGCACGATCTCGACGCCGGCGAGAACGAGTTCCGCCTCGGCGTCGTACACGTCCCGCACCTGCAGCCAGAGGGCGCCGGCGAAGTGGGTCGGTTCGTCGGACGCGCCGTGCCCCGCAATCTCGATCAGCCCCTGCCCGGCGAAGAACACCGTGCCGCCCGGGTACTCACGGGCGATCGCGAGACCGAGCGTTTTCCCGTAGAACTCGAGCGCGGCGTCGTAGTCGCGCGGACGCAGGATCGTCCGGCTGCTCAGCACCTCCACGTTCCGGGTTCCTTCCTCTACTCGTGCGTGCCGGGGCACGATTCGTGACCTCGCCGGCCGTGGGTCCGTCGTTCCTCTTTCATCTCGGCCTCGAACAGGTGCCGGCGACCGTCGACCAGTTTGCTGCGCACGTCCGAGTCCAGAGCCCGGAACTCCGACCAGTAGCCGTCGTCGAACTCCTCGACGAGCTGGAAACTCCACCGTCCCTCGATGACGTTGCGGCCGACGAGTTCGGTGCGCACCTTCTCGGCGAGTTCGGTGTGCCCGGCGGCCTCGAGGAGATCGGCGGCGTCGCCGGCCTGCAGGTCACCGCGGCCCATGAGCTGATGGAAGGCATAGAGATGACCGCGGGCCTGTTCGATGGTTTCGAGCGCCTCGGACAGCTTGCCCACTGCCTCGATCGTCGCGTCGTCGACTCCGTCCGGCCGGGTGTGTTCGGGTGCCGGGCGCTCGCGGTCGGTCATGGACCACAGTGTGCCGGACCGGCCGGGATTCGCGACCGATTCGCCGAACGAAACGCCCGGCTTTCTCCGGTTGCTCGTCCGGAGGCGAGCAACCGGAGAGGAGGTCAGAAGTACCAGGGGAACGGCGACCAATCCGGGTCGCGCTTCTCGAGGAAGCTGTCGCGACCTTCGACGGCCTCGTCCGTCATGTACGCCAGGCGGGTGGCCTCACCCGCGAACAACTGCTGCCCGACGAGTCCGTCGTCCTGCAGGTTGAACGCGTACTTGAGCATGCGCTGCGCCTGCGGGGACTTGCCGTTGATCTTGGCCGCCCACTCGAGCGCGACGTTCTCGAGTTCGTCGTGGTCGACGACCCGGTTCACCGCACCCATCCGATGCATCTCCTCGGCGGTGTAGGTGTCGCCGAGGAAGAAGATCTCGCGGGCGAATTTCTGCCCGACCATCTTCGCGAGGTAGGCGCTGCCGTACCCGCCGTCGAAGCTGCCCACGTCGGCGTCGGTCTGCTTGAACCGGGCGTGCTCGCGGGAGGCGAGGGTCAGGTCGCACGTGACGTGCAGGCTGTGCCCGCCGCCGGCGGCCCAGCCGTTGACGAGCGCGATCACGACCTTGGGCATGAACCGGATCAGCCGCTGCACCTCGAGGATGTGCAGCCGACCGGCCCGCGCCTTGTCCACGGTGTCGGCGGTCTCGCCGCTCGCGTACTGGTAACCGCTGCGGCCACGGATGCGCTGGTCGCCGCCCGAGCAGAATGCCCAGCCGCCGTCCTTCGGGCTCGGACCGTTGCCCGTGAGCAGCACCGCACCCACATCCGACGTCATGCGCGCGTGGTCGAGCGTCCGGTACAGCTCGTCGACGGTGTGCGGGCGGAACGCATTGCGCACCTCGGGCCGGTCGAACGCGACGCGGACGGTGCCCTGCGTGATGTGCCGGTGGTACGTGATGTCGGTGAGGTTCTCGAAGCCCGGGACCGGGCGCCACAACTCAGGATTGAAGGTCACGTCGTCACCTTAGAGGGTGGGGTTCGCCACGACCCGATCGTCGGCGGCCGATAACGTGCTCGATATGAGCGAACAAACGGACCGGTCGGTGGACACGGAACACGAACACCACGGCGGGTTCCCCGTGTACACGCCCGTCAAGGCCGGTCCGAACTACGGGCGGCTCGTCGAAGCACTGCGGCGCCTGCAGGATCTAGCGGTCTCGACCAACCCTCCGGACGACGTGGTCGAGCAGGCGATCGCGCAGGCCGAGGCCCTCGGTGATCTCCTCGAGCCGCATCAGGTTCCGGAAGGCAAGTCGCCGGCCGGGTTCAATCCGGAGCTGCCCGGCCGCGGAAGCCTGCTGCAGCCGCCGTGGCTCATCGAGAAGTTCGACGCCGAGGGCGTCCGCGAGCGCGGCACGTTCCGCCTGTTCCACCGCGGGGGGAACAACGCCGTGCACGGCGGCGTCATCCCGCTCCTGTTCGACGATCTGTTCGGCATGGTCGTGCACTCTTCCGGGCATCCGATCTCCCGCACCGGATATCTGCACGTCAACTACCGCAAGATCACCCCGATCGGATCCGAGCTGGTCGTCGAGGGCCGGGTGGACCGGGTGGAGGGCCGCAAGATCTTCTGCTCCGCGGAGCTGCGCACGCCCGACGGCACGCTGCTGTGCGACTGCGAAGCCCTCATGATCCAGTTGCTGCCCGGCCAGCCGTGACCGATCCGGTGCTGCCCCCACTCGACCTGCCCCCGGTCGACGAGGTCCTCGCCGGCGCGGTCGTCGTGTCGCTGCCGATGCGGGTGCGGTTCCGGGGAATCACCACCCGCGAGGTCGTGCTGATCGAGGGCCCGGCCGGCTGGGGCGAATTCGGCCCGTTCCCCGAATACGGTGACGACGAGGCCGCGCACTGGTTGCGTTCGGCGATCGAGTCCGCCTGGCTCGGCGATCCCGCACCGCGCCGGTCGGCGGTGCCGGTCAACGCGACCGTTCCCGCGGTCGACCCGGACCGCGTGCCCGAGATCCTGGCCCGGTTCCCCGGGGCGCGGACCGCGAAGGTGAAGGTCGCCGAGAAAGGGCAGGACCTCGCGCAGGACATTGCGCGGGTGCGGGCGGTCCGCGAGCTGATCGACAACGTGCGCGTCGACGCGAACGGTGGCTGGACGGTCGACGAGGCCGTGATCGCGCTGACCGCCCTCACCGCGGACGCGCCTCTCGAGTACGCGGAGCAGCCGTGCGCCACCGTGCCCGAACTCGTCGAGCTGCGACGCCGGCTGCCGGACGTGCCGGTCGCGGCGGACGAGAGCATCAGGCGGGCAGAGGATCCGTTGCGGGTGGTGCGCGCGGGTGGTGCCGACGTCGCTGTGGTGAAGGTCGCACCACTCGGCGGGGCCCGGCGGCTGCTGGCCCTCGCCGCCGAACTGGCCGAGCACGGTGTGCCCGTCGTGGTGTCGAGCGCACTCGATTCCGCGGTCGGCATGGGCTCGGGGCTGGCCGCCGCGGCAGCGCTGCCGGACCTGCCGTACGCCTGTGGCCTGGGCACCGGTGGCTTCTTCACGGCCGATGTGGCGCCGGTGCGGACGATGTCCGACGGGGTGATCCCGGTCGGGGCGATCGCCCCCGACCCCGCGCTGCTGGCCGAGGTGGCGGCCTCCAGTGAGCGGGTTCGGTGGTGGACGGACCGGCTCCGACGCTGCCACACGCTTCTCGGGTAACTCGGGAGTATGTCGCCGTCGCCGGGTCGTATATCGTTCGGGCGTCCCAATCGTCACAAGTCCCATGTATGGAGGCAGTGAAAGTGGTTGCAGCTCTGGGTGATGCTCTGCTCGGCGCCGACAAGTTCCCGGCAGTCATCTCCGATGTCGAGGCTCTGATCGATGCTGAGGTCTCGGACAAGAAGGGCGCCTCGGGTCTCGCCCTCAAGGGTGGATACGCCGCGGTGAAGAAGGTGGGACCGTCGATCGTGCCTGGCGCGATCGAGGGGCTGCTGCCCGAGTTCGTCGAGAAGATCCAGCCGTTCTGGAACGAGTTCGGCGGCAACGGATCGTTCGCCGACTTCCTCGTCGCCCGCGAGGACGAGGTCTCGAACGCGCTCCTGGGTGTGACCGACGAGCGCATCGCCGGCTCGTCGAAGGCCGCCGTCAAGAAGGTGTACGACTCGCTGCGCGGGTCGGCACAGAAGCACGTCGCCGAGGCGCTGCCGCGCCTGGGTGCGCTCATCCAGAAGCACGCCGGCTGAGCTGAGCAGTAGATGCCTTTCCGGTCTCGGGGCGGGGACGGGCCCGGGAAGGCATCACCCATTTCATCGCCGACTAGTAGGCGGCCGCACCGTGGTTCCAGTAACCGGTGAAGGTCACCGCCGACTTCGGTAGTCCGCGGTCGCGCACCAGGTGCCGCCGCACACCCGTGGCCAGTTCCGATTCGCCGGCCACGAACGCATAGCCGGGCCCGTCCGGCAGAACCGCCGTCCGCACCGCATCGACCACCGCGGCCCCCGGACGCACATCCGGATCCGGCCGCACGACCGTGTGCACTCGCACGTGGGGCCCGGTCTGCAGATTCTGCGCCGTGACGTCGTCCGGATCGGCGACCTCCACGAACACCTCGACCGGCATGTCGAACTCCGCCGAATCGAGGATCCCCGCCAGCGCGGGCAGGGCGCTCTCGTCGCCGACGAGAAGTTGCCACCGCGCCTCGGGAGCCGGCTGATAGATGATGCCCTCGTCGAGCAGCGCCAGCTCGTCGCCGGGCCGGACGGTGTCGGCCCACACGGACGCCGGGCCCAGATCGCCGTGCGAGGCGAAGTCGATGTCGATCTCCGCGGTGTCCCCGAACCGTCCCGCGCCGGCCGGGCGGTAGCGGCGGATCGTGTAGTTGCGCAGCACCGGGCGGATGTCGGCGGGCATGGCCTGGAGCCCCGGCCACCACTGGTCGTCGTCCGCGACCGGCAGGTGCAGTTCGTTCTGCCCGGCGTCCGGGAACAGCATGCGGAACCACTGGTCGAACCCCATCGGGGCGATGCTCGAGAGGCGTTCCCCGCCGACGGTGACGCGGACGAAGGAGGGGCTGATCCGCTCGGACGCCAGCACCCGGGCGCGCACGAGTTCGCGCGTGGCCGGTTTGAGGAACTTCGAGGTCCTGCGCGCCGCGGTCCGGGCTCGATCGGCCATGTCCACCTCCTGCCCCCCGAAACTGATCGGAGGTCAGCCGAGCCTAACCTATGTCGACCGGTGTCCGTTCGGGTGCGCGACTGTCCACGAGTTCCTGCCCGGTCAGCACACCCGGCAGACCACGGCCGTTGCGGGTGAACACCGCCGCCAGGACCGCGACGCACGCGAACGCGGTGACCAGGCCGCTCCACCGCTCGGGGAGCAGGTCGAGCAGGCCGTACCCGCCGATGCCGCCGAGGAACCGCAGCAGCCGCGAGAACGCCACGGGCATCGACCCGCCCGTGTACCGCAGCCGCACCACGTGATCGCCGGGGGACGCGCCGCTGACGAGGGTGACGAGCAACCACACCGCGAGCGCGACGCCACCGCCGACGATCGTCGACACCGGCCCGTCGACCGCGGTCGCGCGATCGTCGGCCAGGTAGATCAGGTAGGCCCGCACCGCGACCGCCACGGTGAACGTCGTCAGCATGTAGCCGAGCCAGTCGCACGCCATCGCCAGCAACCGGCGCGGCACGGTGACCGGGCGCGGTTCCCCCGGGTCGGCGTCGCCGGACCGGTCCAGCAGGCCGCGTGGAACCGCGAGCGCCAGCAGCGAGCCGAGCACCGCCCCGACGGTGTTCGTGAGCAGATCGTCGACGTCGAACACCCGGTACGCGCAGTCGTACGCACCCCACATCCCGGTCAGCTGGGTGAGCTCGACGAACAGCGACGTCGCGAACCCGAGCGCGGCCGCCACCACGAGTCCGCGGCCCCCGAGTATCCGGACGAGGAAACCGAGAGGAACGAACAACAGGACGTTCAGAGCAAGCTGAAGAAATGCCGCGTCACCGAGAAGGGCGGTGGGACGGCCCCCGGCATTCGACCACGCGCCCCTCAGATCGTCGACCGACGCGAAGAGGTCCGTGTTGGTCCCGGCACACATCAGCGTCTGCGGATCGGGCAACGGCAGCAGGGTGTAGGCCCAGAGCGCCCAGAAATAGACGAGGGCCGCCACCCACACCGCCAGCCGCCCGACCGAGACCCTGCCCCGGCGGCGATAGCTCACCGCGACGAACGGCACGAACAGCGCCGCACCGGCGATCAGGCCGGCGAAGATTGCGATGAAACCGAGTACGACGCGACTGTCCACGACCGGAGTGTGCCAGCCGGGACGCTCAGAACTCGGGACGCTCGAGCGTGCGGATCTGTGGTGTCAATCCCCATTCGGTGCGCCCGAGACGGCTGGCCGGGGCGAGCGCGGAGAAATTCGGCGCCCCGTCCTCGGCGAGAACGTCGGGCCGCACCGTGACCGCCACCACGTCACCCATCACCACGAAACAGTCACCGACCTCGATGATCCGGTGCAGCGTGCACTCGATCGAAGCCGGGGACTCGGCGACCCGCGGCGGATGCACCCGCTCGCTGCATTCGGCCCGCAGACCCACCTGCGCGAACTCGTCGACGTCGTGCGCGAACCCGGCCGAGGTCTCGTTGACCTGCTCCATCAACGGCACGGTCGCGATGTTGATCACGAACTCGCCGGTCTCCTCTATGTTGCGGACACTGTCCTTGCGGCCCACCGACGTGAACTGCACCACCGGCGGCGCGACGCTCGCGACCGTGAAGAAACTGTAGGGCGCGACGTTGGCCACACCGTCGGCCGAGACCGTCGACACCCACGCGATCGGACGCGGGACGATCGTCGCCGTGAGAAGCCGGTAGAAGCGACCGGGGCTGAGCTCGGCGGGCTCGAAGACTGTGCGCATGCGCCCATTCTCGCCGGGCTCCGCGCACATTCGTACTGTGACACCCCTCCCGATCGGCCGGGGGACGGCTGTCCGCAGCGAACGCCGAACTACGCTGGACGCCGTGAATCCGTCCACCGCCCAGGCCACCGCAGTCGTCGACGAACTCGCCCGAGGCGGTGTTCGCGACGTGGTCCTGTGCCCGGGCTCGCGCAACGCGCCGCTCGCGTTCGCGTTGCAGGCGGCAGACACGGCCGGCCGGCTGCGGCTGCATATGCGCATCGACGAGCGCACCGCCGGGTTCCTCGCCATCGGCCTCTCGCTCGCGTCCGGCCGGCCCGTGCCGGTCGTCATGACCTCCGGTACCGCGGTCGCGAACCTCGGGCCGGCCGTCCTCGAAGCGAACTACGCCCGCGTGCCGCTCGTCGTGCTCAGCGCGAACCGGCCGTACGAGCTGCTCGGTTCCGGCGCCAACCAGACCGTGGAGCAGCTCGGACTGTTCGGCAGCCAGGTCAGGGCGACGATCAGCCTGGGCCTGGCCGAGGGTCTCGAACAGAACAGTCAGTGGCGGTCCGCCGTCAGCCGCGTCCTCGCCGCCGCGCGCGGCACCCGCTCCGGCAACGCGGGTCCCGTGCACTTCGACATTCCGCTGCGTGAACCGCTCGTCCCCGACGTGCACGCGCAGGGGCCGGCGCCGGAAGGTCGCGCCGACGGCAGCGCCTGGACCACCACGACGCACGCCACCCTCGACGTGCCGCTCGAACTCGACGTCACCGGCGACACCGTCGTGATCTCCGGGCACGGCTCGGCGTACCGGCCGGAACTGGCGGGGTTGCCCACCGTCGCCGAACCCACCGCGCCGATGCACGGCATCCCCGTCCACCCGATGGCCCTGCCGCAGCTTCAGCCCCGCCAAGCAGTCGTCACCGGCCGGCCGACGCTGCACCGGCCCGTGTCGAAGCTGCTCGCGGACCCGTCCGTGCAGGTGTACGCACTCACCACCGGGCCGCGCTGGCCCGACGTGTCCGGCAACGTGCTGGCTACCGGCACCCGTGCGGTCGTCACCGGCACCCCCGATCCGGCGTGGCTCGACCGCTGCCGCCGGCTGACCGCGCACACCGACAAGGCGGTGCGCACCCAGCTCGACCGGCATCCGAAAGCGACCGGCCTGCACGTCGCCGCGGCCGTCACCGACGCTCTGCGCTCCGGCGACCAGCTCCTGCTCGGCGCGTCGAATCCGGTACGCGACGCCGCGCTCGTGAGCTACCCCAAGCAGGGCGTGACCGTGCTGTCGAACCGCGGGGTCGCCGGAATCGACGGCACCGTCTCCACCGCGGTCGGTGCCGCCCTCGCCTACGAGGACGGCCGCACGGTCGCGCTGCTCGGCGACCTGACATTCCTGCACGACGCGTCCGGTCTGCTGATCGGCACCGCCGAACCGCGTCCCCGCGATCTGACGATCGTGGTCGCGAACGACGACGGTGGCGGCATCTTCGAGCTGCTCGAACAGGGTGACCCCCAGTACGCGGGGGTGTTCGAACGCGTCTTCGGCACCCCGCACGGCATGGACCTGGCCGCGCTGTGCGCCGCCTACCGCGTCCCGCACACCCGCGTCGATCTGCCCGGACTGACCGCCGCGCTCGCCGACCCAACGGTTCCCGCCGGTGGCATCCGCGTGCTCGAGGTCGCGACCGACCGCGCCGGCCTGCGTGAACTCCACGCGGCCGTGCGGGCGCAGCTGTGAGGTCGCGGGCGTGACCGCCACCCCAGCCGCCGCCGTGCCCGGCCCGACCGCCGACGTGCGGGCCCGCCGTGCGGTGCTCGCCGTCGCGATCGCCGTCTCGGTGCTCGCCGTGATCCTCGTGCTCGGCGCGTGGCGCAACGACCGGATCATCGGCGCCGACACCGGAACGGCGACCGCCGAGGTGCTCTCGGCCGGTTCCCTGCGCTCGGCGATCAGCTTCGTCACCCCGGACGGCGTCACCCACAACCCGGAACTCGGGGTGCTCTATCCGACCGGCCTCACGGTCGGGCAGCGCATCGCCGTCGAATACGCCCGCAGCGAACCGGACCTGGTCCGTGTCACCGGCAGGGACGCGCGCGTCGCGATCGTGCCCGCCGGGTCCGTGATCGTCGTCACCTGGCTGATCGCGACGCCGGTACTGCTGTACCTGCGCCGTCGGGCATAGCGGGTAACGTTTCGGCCGTGGCAACTACTCACGGATCACGTGCATCCCTCGACAAGGATCCGCGCGAGGTCGCGTCCATGTTCGACGGTGTCGCCGAGCGATACGACCTCACCAACACGGTGCTGTCGTTCGGGCAGGACCGCGGATGGCGCCGGGCGACGCGCGCGGCGCTGGATCTGAAGCCGGGGGAGCGGGTCCTCGATCTCGCCGCCGGCACCGGCGTGTCGACCGTCGAACTGGGACGCTCCGGAGCATGGGTCGTCGCCACCGATTTCTCGATCGGCATGCTGAAGGCCGGCAGTTTCCGTCAGGTGCCGATGGTCGCCGGTGACGCCATGAAACTGCCGTTCGCCGACGCCGTCTTCGATGCCGCCACCATCTCGTTCGGGCTGCGGAACGTCTCCGACTTTGATGCCGGGCTCCGCGAGATCGCGCGGGTCACCAAGCCGGGTGGACGGCTCGTGGTGTCCGAGTTCTCCACGCCGGTCCGTGAGCCGCTGCGCACGGTGTACATGGAGTACCTGATGCGGGCGTTGCCGCGCGTGGCCCGGGCGGTGAGCAGCAACCCGGATGCGTACGTCTACCTGGCCGAGTCCATCCGCGCCTGGCCGGACCAGCGGGAACTGGCGCTGCGGATCGAGGCGGCCGGGTGGAAGTCGGTGCGGTGGCGCAATCTCACCGGTGGGATCGTCGCGCTGCACAGCGCAGTCCGATAGAGCGCTGCACAGCGCAGTCCGATAGAGCGCTGCACAGCGCAGTCCGATAGAGCGCTGCACAGCGCAGTCCGATAGAGCGCTGCACGGCGCTCGGGTAGAGCGCTTCATGCGAACAGGGGCCGCCGGTCCCAGTGCATCGAGGTGCGCCCACCCGTCCGCCACGCGCGGGCGACGAGGTCGGCGTCGGCGTCGGTGACGAGGTTGCCCATGACCCGTACCGCGACCGTCATGAGTGCCCGCGAGCGCATCGCGATCGGCCCGGTCGCGGGCAGGAACTGCGGGATGGTGAGCAGGCCCGCGAGCCGCCGGGCCGCCGAGAATGCGCGTCCGTAGCGTTCCCGCAGGAGCGCCGGCCACAGGTGGGTGAGGTCGTCGGAGTCGAGGACCCGGGCGACGAGACGGCCGCCTTCGAGTCCGTAGTCGATGCCTTCGCCGTTGAGCGGGTTCACGCACGCGGCGGCGTCGCCGATGAGGGCCCAGTTGCGTCCGGCGATCCCACTGACGGCACCACCCATCGGCAGCAGCGCGGACGCCACCCGGGTCACCTCGCCGAGTCCCCATTCGGGGCGGCGCTGCGAGGCGTACAGGTCGATGAGCGGGCGCAGCGACCCCGACGCCGGACGGGCGGACGTCGCGAGGGTTCCGACGCCGATGTTCACCTCGCCGGTTCCGAGCGGGAAGACCCAGCCGTATCCGGGCTGCAGCGCGCCGGAGGGATCGCGCAGTTCGAGGTGCGAGGTGATCCACGGGTCGTCGCTACGCGGGGAGGCGGCGTAGGCGCGGGCCGCGACGCCGTAGGCGGTGTCGCGGTGCCAGGTCCGGCCGAGGATCTTGCCCAGCGGGGAGCGGACGCCGTCCGCGACGACGAGGCGCCGGCATGCGACGGTCCGGAGTCCGGCGGACGTGCGCATCGTCACGGCGGTGATGCGGTCGCCGTCGCGGTCGACCGAGACGGCCTTCGCGCCGTCGACCATGTGTGCCCCGGCGTCGACGGCGGCGCGGCGGAGGCGGTCGTCGAGTTCGGTGCGCGGGACCGCGCTGCCCTGGGTGGGGAACGAGCCGTCGGGCCACGGCAGTTCGAGGCGCTGCCCGAAACCTTCGAGGCGCAGGCCGCGGTTGACGGTGTGGGTGCGCAGCCAGTCGCCGAGCCCGAGGCGGTCGAGTTCAGCGACGGCACGCGGGGTCAGGCCGTCGCCGCACGTCTTGTCGCGCGGGAAGGTCGCCGCGTCGACGAGCAATACGTCGTGTCCCTTCCGGGCGGCCCAGGCCGCGGCGGACGAACCGGCGGGACCAGCACCGATGACGAGGACATCGGTGGTTTCGGGCAGGGCATTGTCGGCCTGGCGCGACGCGCGCGCGGAGGGTTGTTCCACCACGTGCCCATCTTGTCAGGTGTAGGTTCGGTGCCTCGACGAGGTGGCCGACCGGGGGAACGGCTAGGTTCACTACGGTGGAGCCGAGGCGACAGAACAGGATGGGTACTTCATCGTGAGCACTGAGGGGGCGGCGCAGACCGCCGGTTCGTCCGGCTCGGTGTCGGGAACCGTGGTGGCCGGGGTCGATCTCGGCGATCCGGACCTGGCGGCCACCGTGCGGGACGGACTCGTCCGGGTCGAGGAACTGCTCGTGCAGGAACTGTCCGACGGCGAAGACTTCCTGACCGAGGCAGCACTGCATCTGGCGAAGGCGGGAGGTAAGCGTTTCCGCCCGCTGTTCACGGTGCTGACCGGTCAGCTCGGGCCGAATCCGACGGATCCGTCGCTGGTGACGGCGGCGACGGTCGTGGAGCTCGTGCACCTGGCGACGCTGTACCACGACGACGTGATGGACGAGGCGGCGATGCGCCGGGGCGCGCCGAGCGCGAATGCCCGCTGGGGCAACAGCATCGCGATTCTCGCGGGCGACTACCTGTTCGCGCACGCCTCGCGGCTGGTGTCGACGCTGGGGCCGTCCGCCGTGCAGATCATCGCCGAGACGTTCGCCGAGCTGGTGACGGGTCAGATGCGTGAGACGATCGGGGCGCGGCAGGAACAGGACCCGATCGAGCACTACCTGCGGGTGGTGTGGGAGAAGACGGGTTCGCTCATCGCGGCGTGCGGTCGCTTCGGGGGAACCTTCTCCGGTGCCGACGCCGAGCACATCGCCAGGCTCGAGCGGCTGGGGGACGCGGTCGGCACGGCCTTCCAGATCGCCGACGACATCATCGACATCGCATCGGTGTCCACCGAGTCCGGGAAGATTCCGGGAACCGACCTGCGTGAGGGCGTGCACACCCTGCCGGTGTTGTATGCGCTGCGGGAGTCCGGGCCGGATGCCGATCGTCTGCGTGAGATTCTCGTCGGACCCGTGAGCGACGAGGATCTCGTCGCCGAGGCTCTCGAGCTGCTCGTGCGTTCACCGGGCATGGCGGCGGCCAAGCGCACGCTGAAGGAGTACGCGGATCGCGCGCACGCCGAACTGGCGGCGCTCCCGCAGGGTCCGGCGAACGACGCTTTGTCCCGTTTGGTGGACTACACGATCGCCCGGGTCGGATAATTCGGCGGGGTCCACTCCCCGGGAACCCGGTGCGTGCCCCGGTTCGTTGAACGACACAGGGTCGTTGAACGGCACAGGGCTCTGTGGGATCGGGAAGGGGTGCCAGGTGCACGGGTATGCGAACGGTATGAAGACGGCCGTGCTGTTGATCGGCATGTCGGCGCTGATCGTGTTCATCGGCTCCCTGTTCCGGAACCCGACGATCCTGATCCTGTCCATCGTCTTCGCCGTGGGCATGAACGCGTACGCCTACTTCAACAGCGACAAGCTGGCGCTCAAGGCGATGCACGCGCAGCCGATCACCGAGGTGCAGGCCCCGGTGATCTACCGGATCGTGCGGGAACTCGCGACGACGGCGCACCAGCCGATGCCGCGCCTGTACGTCAGCCCCACCAACGCGCCCAATGCCTTTGCGACCGGCCGCAATCCGCGGCATGCGGCCGTGTGCTGCACGAGCGGGATCCTGGACATCCTCAACGAGCGGGAGTTGCGGGCGGTGCTCGGGCACGAGCTCTCCCACGTCTACAACCGGGACATCCTGATCTCGTCGGTGGCGGGGGCGATGGCCGCGGTGATCTCCGGTCTGGCGAACTTCGCGATGTTCGCGGGCGCCTTCGGCGGGAACCGGGACGGCGCGAATCCGTTTGCGTTGCTGCTGGTGTCGCTGCTGGGTCCGATCGCGGCGACGGTGGTCAAGCTGGCGGTGTCCCGGTCGCGGGAGTATCAGGCCGATCAGTCGGGCGCCGAGCTGACCGGCGATCCGCTGGCGTTGGCGTCGGCCCTGCGCAAGCTCGAGCGCGGCACGCAGGCGGCTCCGCTGCCGCCGGAACCGCGCATCGCGGCGCAGTCGCACATGATGATCGCCAACCCGTTCCGGGCGGGCGACAAGGTCGGCCGGTTGTTCTCGACGCATCCGCCGATGGCGGACCGGATCGAGCGTCTCGAGCGCCTGGCCGGCCTGCGCTGACGGTCGGGGTCAGCGCAGGCCGCGAACGGCGCCCGGGCGGTCTGTGTGCCCGGTACAGGGCCTAGCGGTAGTTGACGAACTGCAGGGCCACGTCCAGGTCGGCGTTCTTGAGCAGCGCGATCACGGCCTGCAGGTCGTCGCGCTTCTTGCCGGAGACGCGCAGTTCGTCGCCCTGGATCTGCGCCTTGATGCCCTTCGGCCCCTCGTCGCGGATCAGCTTGGAGATCTTCTTCGCGTTCTCCTGGCTGATGCCCTGCACGAGGGTGCCGGTCAGCTTGTAGACCTTGCCGGACTGGGTCGGCTCGCCCGCGTCGAACGACTTGAGCGACAGGTCGCGGCGGATCAGTTTCTCCTTGAAGACGTCGAGGGCGGCGAGCAAACGGTCCTCGGTGTTCGCGGTGAGGGTGATGGACTCGTCACCGGACCATTCGATCGAGGCGTCGGTGTTGCGGAAGTCGAAGCGGGTCGCGAGTTCCTTCGCGGCCTGGTTCAGCGCGTTGTCCACCTCCTGCCGGTCGACCTTGCTCACCACATCGAACGACGAATCAGCCACGAGGCACTCCACTTCGGATCGAGTTCTGTACAGGTTCCATGCCGACGCTATCGGGTCGTAACCCCCCGTATCCACCCGGTTTGCATTCCAGGGGGGTGTGCGTTGTATTCTTCCAACGCGTCAGGGACACGGTCCCGGATCGCACACCAGGCAGGTTGCCCGAGCGGCCAATGGGAGCGGACTGTAAATCCGTCGGCTTACGCCTACGTAGGTTCGAATCCTACACCTGCCACAGGAACGGCCCCGATCTTCACGGATCGGGGCCGTTCTGCATTTCCGGGTCGTTTCCGTATCCGAACTCCGTCTTTCCGAGCCGGTGCGTCGCCCCGACTCCTCCATCCCCGCCTGCCACCTCTCCGGCCCGCGCCGGGTGCGTCGGGACGACGATCGGGTGGCGGTGGACCGGTGGTGAGCACCGGTGGTGGGTGAGTGCGGTGCAGCCGGCACCCCGGGCTGACGGACGGACGCACGAAGCTTCCGTACGGGCACGTCGGACAGGGGTGGTCGAATGCCCGATTTATGCGCTCTGACCTGCTGATTTTGTACTGGGGGCGAGTGTGTGTAATCTTTTGGAGGCCGCAGGGAGCAGAGATGCGAACGGCGGCCACGCCCCCTTAGCTCAGTCGGCAGAGCGTTTCCATGGTAAGGAAAAGGTCGACGGTTCGATTCCGTCAGGGGGCTCGCTGGATTGTGGTGCCGCCCTATTTCGCGCGACACTCGACACCGAGGCGGTGTAGCTCAGTTGGTAGAGCAAACGACTCATAATCGTTGCGTCGCCGGTTCAAGTCCGGTCACCGCTACCAAAGTAGAATGAACCACCCTGATCTGACGAAGATCGGATTTACGCGAAAGAAGGCATCCCGTGGCCTCCTCAACTGACGTTCGGCCGAAGATCACTCTGGCCTGCGAGGTGTGCAAGCACCGCAACTACATCACCAAGAAGAACCGTCGCAACGACCCCGACCGGCTGGAACTGAAGAAGTTCTGCCCGAACTGCGGCAGCCACCAGGCGCACCGCGAGTCGAAGTAGTCAACAGGTCGACGTCGACGCGTGAGCTCTCCGCAGAACTGCCCACGTCACAGACGTCAGGGTGGATTTGCGGGGGGTTTTTCGTATGACGGACACACTGGTGAGTGAAGAGAACATCGTGGACGTGACCGAACAGGCCGGGATCCCGTTCGATGTCGCGGCTCACGCTGCGTCCATGGTCGGTCACCACTACCGGGTCGAGGACTTCTACGAGGTCGGCCGGGAGAAGGTGCGCGAGTATGCACGCGCCGTGCTGGATCCCAATCCGGCACACTACGACGAGGAAGCGGCGAAGGGCCTCGGTTACGACGGTCTCATCGCCCCGCTGACCTTCGTCTCGATCATCGGCATGATCGCCCAGCGCAAGTTGTTCGAAGAGATCGTCGTCGGCTACGACTTGAGCCAGATCATGCAGACCGATCAACGGATCGTGTTCCATCGCCCGATCCAGGTCGGTGATCGACTGTTCTGCGATGTGCACCTCGACGATTTCCGTCAGGCTGCCGGCAGTGACATCATCACCACCAAGAACATCATCACGGACCAGCACGACAACCTCGTGCTGACCACATGGACGACGCTGGTCGGTCGCACCGGCGGCGAGGTGGACGCCAACATCGCCCACGCGGTCAAGGATGTGATGATGCATGTCGCTTCGTAGGTTCGAGGACGTTTCGGTCGGAGACGAGCTGCCCCCGCGGGTCGTCACGCTGACTCGCGGCAACCTCGTCAACTATGCGGGTGTGTCGGGTGATCCCAACCCGATCCACTGGAGCGACAAGGTTGCAGAACTCGCCGGGTTGCGCGGCGTCGTCGGTCACGGCATGCTCTCCATGGGCATCGCGGCCGGCTTCGTGACAGAGTGGCTCGGAGATCCGGGTGCGGTAACGGAATACAACGTCCGTTTCACCAGCCCGGTCTACGTGGAGGCCGACAAGGCCGCCGAGGTGGAGTTCACCGGCAAGATCAGGTCGGTGGACGAAGCCAGCAAGACAGCAGTGGTCGCGATCGTGGCCAAGTCCGAGGGGCGTAAGATCTTCGGACGGGCCACCGCAACGGTTCGTCTGGCCTGAGTGCCGGGCGGATTGGGTTTGTTCCGGGGCTATGAAGTACACTAAGGCTTCTGGGATCGCATAGCGCAGCGCGCTGCTCTTCGGTGCTTGTACAGACCGATTGGGTGGCGCGCGTGTCATGTGGTCACGGATGGGTCGACCGAAGACGCCGGTTCTCCGGTGAGGTCGACCAAAGGGGCGTAGCTCAACTGGCAGAGCAGCGGTCTCCAAAACCGCAGGTTGCAGGTTCAAGTCCTGTCGCCCCTGCACCCGGACGGCCAGCGACCGAGAGGAACGATGTGAGCGAGGAGCGCGGTACGCGCGACGGCAACACCGCCGGGATCACCGATCCCCGCGACGGCCGGACTGCAACCGACGCAACCCCCGGCGTTTCCTCTCCGTCCTCCCGGCCGAGCGGCAAGCGTTCCGGTCGACGTTCCCCCGATTCCCCGCGCGCTGCCGCCGAGTCGGGACGTTCGGCTACCGCGGTCGCCACGAAGGCCCCCGCCGGAAAGTCCGGAAAATCCGGCGCGAAGAAGCCCGAGAACATCTTCAAGCGTCTGCGGCGCTTCTTCCGCGAGGTCATTGCCGAGCTGCGTAAGGTCATCTGGCCCAATCGCAAGCAGCTCGTCACCTACACGACGGTCGTCGTGGTCTTCGTGACGGTCATGACCGCATTCATCTTTGGAATTGATCTGGCGTTCGTGAAGGGCGTCAGCTGGTTGTTCGGCTAGCGCGTACGCGTGCCGGCGAATTGTGATCGACGAGAGGAAAGTGCCCCGGTGAGCACCCCCGAGAACGACTCATACGAGCCTTCGGCCGAGGAGAGCGTTTCGGACGAGGTCTTTGTCGACGACACCGCGACCGCGGAAGCGGCCGAGGAGTCGGCAGAGGCGGGCATCGAGACCGTCGAAGAAGCGGCCGAAGCCGAGGCCGAGGTGGATCCCGCCGAGGCTCTCGAGAAGCAGCTGCGCCTCGAGCCCGGCGACTGGTACGTCGTGCATTCGTACGCCGGTTACGAGAACAAGGTGAAGGCCAACCTCGAGACCCGCGTGCAGAACCTGGACCTCGCGGAGTACATCTTCCAGGTCGAGGTGCCGACGGAAGAGGTCACCGAGATCAAGAACGGCCAGCGCAAGCAGGTCAACCGCAAGGTGCTGCCCGGCTACATCCTGGTGCGCATGGAACTGAACGACGAGTCGTGGGGCGCGGTGCGCAACACCCCCGGCGTCACCGGCTTCGTCGGCGCGACCTCGCGTCCGTCGCCGCTGACGATCAAGGAGGTCGTCAAGTTCCTGCTGCCGCAGCAGTCGAAGAAGAAGCCGGCCGCCGGTGCGGCGACGACCGGCGAGGCCACCGCGGCCGCCGCCAAGCCCACTATCGAGGTGGACTTCGAGGTCGGCGAATCCGTGACCGTGATGGACGGGCCGTTCGCGACGCTGCCCGCGTCCATCAGCGAGGTCAACGCCGAGCAGCAGAAGCTCAAGGTCCTGGTGTCGATCTTCGGTCGCGAGACTCCCGTGGAGCTGTCGTTCAACCAGGTCTCCAAGATCTGAGCGGCTCCGGGATTCCGACCCCTCCAAACTTGCAGTAGCAGTACGCAAGAACCACACCGAGCAAGAAACTAGGAATAGAGATGCCCCCGAAGAAGAAGAAGATTGCCGGGCTCATCAAGCTCCAGATCCAGGCCGGTCAGGCCAACCCGGCGCCGCCGGTCGGCCCCGCGCTGGGCCAGCACGGCGTCAACATCATGGAGTTCTGCAAGGCCTACAACGCCGCGACCGAGTCGCAGCGCGGCAACGTCGTGCCGGTCGAGATCACGGTCTACGAGGACCGTACGTTCGACTTCAAGCTGAAGACCCCGCCGGCGGCGAAGCTGCTGCTCAAGGCTGCGGGTGTGCAGAAGGGCTCCGGCGAGCCGCACAAGACCAAGGTCGCCAAGGTCACCATGGACCAGGTGCGCGAGATCGCCAAGACCAAGCAGGAAGACCTGAACGCCAACGACATCGAGGCCGCCGCGAAGATCATCGCCGGCACCGCGCGCTCGATGGGCATCACGGTCGAGGGCTGACGCCCACAGCAGGAACCCGTGGGAGGGCCTGCCAGGCCCGTTACCACGACCGAACCATTCACCGTACGGTGAGAAGTTAGGACAGAACATGGCAAAGCGCAGCAAGGCGTACCTCGCCGCCGCTGAGAAGATCGACGCCTCCACCCTCTACAGCCCGCTCGCGGCTGCGAAGCTGGCCAAGGAGACGTCGTCGAAGAACTACGACGCCACCGTCGAGGTCGCGATGCGTCTCGGTGTGGACCCCCGCAAGGCCGACCAGATGGTCCGCGGCACGGTCAACCTGCCGCACGGCACGGGTAAGACCGCCCGCGTCATCGTGTTCGCGGTCGGCGAGAAGGCCGCCGAGGCCGAGGCCGCCGGTGCCGATGTCGTCGGTGCCGAGGACCTGATCGAGCGGATCCAGGGCGGCTGGCTCGAGTTCGACGCCGCGATCGCCACCCCGGACCAGATGGCCAAGGTCGGCCGCATCGCGCGTGTCCTCGGCCCGCGCGGTCTGATGCCGAACCCGAAGACGGGCACGGTCACCCCGGATGTCGCGAAGGCTGTCACCGACATCAAGGGCGGCAAGATCAACTTCCGCGTCGACAAGAACGCGAACCTGCACTTCGTGATCGGCAAGGCCTCGTTCGACGACGCCAAGCTGGTGGAGAACTACGCGGCTGCGCTGGACGAGGTCCTGCGTGCCAAGCCGTCCTCCGCGAAGGGTCGCTACCTCAAGAAGGTCACGATCGCGACGACCACCGGCCCGGGCATCCCGGTGGATCCGGCGCGTACGCGTAACCTCCTCGAGGACGCCGACCAGTAAGGTCGACGACACGCTCTCGAAGCACGAACGGCCGGCCCGGACCTCGCGTCCGGGCCGGCCGTTCGCATTGCAGGGGTGCCGTCCGGGGCCCGTTTTGCATTCACGGGACGGAGTCCGGTACTCTTTCCTGCGTAGTTCGGCATTGTGCCGATCTTCACCCCGATCATGTTCTACCCAAGACCGTTGGTCACCGGGTCCGCGTGCGGATTCGGTTGAAGGTCCGGAGAATCGTCCGGCGGCCCACGCAGGTGAACGAGGTAAGGGGAGATGTGGACATCTCGCGCGGCGACGCGCGAATCGTGTGAGCCTTCTCCTTCTGCGCCCCGTGTGCCCTGCACCGGGGCGTTCGTCGTTTCCGGCCGTGCGGTTTTCGTAAGTGGGACGTCCCGCACGGGACGGACGGGAAAACGACTGTTACTGAGAGGAGGCGAAGTATGGCAAAGCCCGAGAAGGTATCCGCGGTTGCGGAGATCACCGAGCAGTTCAAGAACTCGACGGCCGCCGTGATCACGGAGTACCGCGGTCTGTCGGTCGGAAGTCTTACCCAGCTGCGACGCGCTCTCGGAGAGGGTGCCACCTACTCCGTCGCCAAGAACACCCTCGTCAAGCGTGCTGCCGCTGAGGCAGGCGTCGAGGGCCTTGACGATCTGTTCGTCGGACCCACCGCGATCGCGTTCATCGCAGGTGAGCCCGTCGACGCCGCGAAGGCTCTGAAGAACTTCGCGAAGGACAACAAGGCACTCGTCGTCAAGGGCGGGTACATGGACGGCGCTGTGCTGTCCGTGGACGAGGTCAACAAGATCGCGGACCTCGAGTCCCGCGAGGTGCTGTTGGCCAAGCTCGCAGGCGCGATGAAGGGCAACCTGGCAAAGGCCGCAGGCCTGTTCAACGCTCCTGCTTCGCAGGTGGCTCGCCTGGCGGCCGCCCTGCAGGAGAAGAAGGCCGAAGAGGCCGCCTGAAGCTGATCCGCGTCACCGCGAATCACTGACACATCCACGCGTGCTCCGGCGCGCACCATCCCACGGTCGCGGATCAGCGACGAGGGACTTACAGGAAGGACCGCCATCATGGCGAAGCTCACCACCGAAGAGCTGCTCGACGCGTTCAAGGAACTGACCCTGCTCGAGCTCTCGGAGTTCGTGAAGGCATTCGAGGAGACCTTCGAGGTCACCGCTGCTGCTCCGGTCGCCGTTGCCGCTGCCGGCGCTCCGGCCGCCGCTGCCGAGGCCGAGTCCGAGCAGGACGAGTTCGACGTCATCCTCGAGGGTGCCGGCGACAAGAAGATCCAGGTCATCAAGGTCGTCCGCGAGATCGTCTCCGGCCTGGGCCTGAAGGAAGCCAAGGACCTCGTCGAGGGTGCTCCGAAGCCGATCCTGGAGAAGGTCGCCAAGGACGCTGCCGACGCTGCCAAGGCGAAGCTCGAGGAGGCCGGCGCCAAGGTCACCGTCAAGTAAGACGGCTGTTCCTGCGCTGCTCGCCGGGTGACCGGCGTTCGAGTGTGAACAGGGCCGTTTCCCCGGACCGTAAGGTCCGCGGGAAACGGCCCTTTTTCGTGTTTTCCGGCTCTCCGGCGGGTTGGCCTGCGGGATCGAACCCGTGGCGATATGTTGGCGACGAACCGAGTGACGTGCGTCGCATCAGCGCAGGTCACAACATAAGTCAGGGTATGTCGCCGGCGTTGACCACCTTTCTTACTCTTGGGTAGGATCCGGTGTCACAGGTACCACTCCGATGCGATAGAGTGACGCGACCCACAGGTGGGGACCGTGTCGGAGAGGTGTGGAGGTAACGGTGGGAGTTGAGGTAGCGGTCGAGGGGCTCACCAAGTCGTTCGGCTCACAGAGGATCTGGCAGGACGTCACGCTGACGCTGCCCGCGGGTGAGGTCAGTGCGCTGCTGGGCCCGTCCGGTACGGGTAAGTCGGTGTTCCTGAAGTCGCTGATCGGTCTGCTCCGGCCGGAGCAGGGCTCGATCGTCATCGACGGCACGGACATCCTGCAGTGCTCGAGCAAGGAGCTCTACGAGATCCGCAAGCTGTTCGGGGTGCTGTTCCAGGACGGCGC
>NZ_JBSFRH010000028.1:6492-90297 GCF_053589135.1 Rhodococcus sp. NPDC003382 | reverse complement strand
AGTGGCTGCAGAAACCTGCGGACGGTCTTGGCGCTGCCTCGGTAGCCGCGTTCGGTGATCTCCGCGGTCAGGCGGGCGGCGTCGGTGCATCCCGCGGCGAAGCGTTCTCGCAGGTAGGGTTCGTGCTCACCCAGCAGGGTGGGTCCTGCCGTCCGAGTGGTGGTCAACAGCTCGTCGACGGTACGAGCGCGGGCGAAGCGGCGAACGGTCTTGCGGTCGAGACGCAGTTTCCTGCTGATCGCCGAGATCGTCATCCCGCTCGAGACGAGTTGATGCACGGTTGTGTGCCGTTCCCTGGTCCGGGAGACCAACCGGCCGTCCGGCATCTCTGCGCCTGAAGGACTTGTACCGCAATTGCTCTCGGTATGTTTGTCCGTCGCGTCGGGGTCTGTGAGTTCGGGCGGTGGACGAAGATCGGCGCGGTGCCGAACAACCGTGTCCTCCACCGCGCCGACGAGGTTGTGCCACAGGTGCCACCGGTCGGCGACCTGCACCGCATCTGGTGCGCCGACACGAACAGCTTCGGCGTAGGCACCGGCCCGATCACGACACACCACCTCGGCACCGGGATGCTCCCGCAGCCATGCGGCGACGGTGCCGCTGGTGCGGTCCGGAAGCAGGTCGATCGGCCGGCTCGTAGTCAGATCCACGATCACGGTGCCATAGACATGTCCGCGGCGGACGGCGAAGTCATCGATGCCGAGTACGGGCGTGGCGCCGATCGGCCGGTCGGGGATCGCGCGCACTGTCCGCAGCAGGGTGTCGCGGCCGACCGTGATCCCGAGCCTGGCTGCCAGGCGGGCGCCGGCGCGTCCGGCCAGCGCCAGCCCGATCGCTTCGAGCACTGCGTCGAGCGCGGTAGTCCGACGGGCGCACCGTTTCGTCAATCCGGGTACCTGTTCGGCGAATGTGATTGTCGTGCAGTGCGTGTTGACGCAGAAGAATCGGCGCACGGTCAGTTCGAGTACGACCGGGCGGGCACCGATCGCTGTGTCGGCCGGTCTGCGTCGGTACCGTGAATGCACCCGGCTCGACGAGGTGTCGCATTTCGGGCACTGCGCCTCATTGCGGTGAGGGTGGGCGTGGATCCGGATCGTGGATCCGGCGAGGCGGACCGCGTCGACGACGACGTCGGTCAGATGCGGCAGCAAGGCCGTCAGGGGCGCGAGGTCACACCATGATGATCTTGGTTGATACCGAATCATCCCTGATCAGGGGGCCGTTAGGACCTTCACGGAAAGTGCGACAGATCCACTTTCTCATGGCCATGGACACCTCCCAGGCGGGACATCAACGACCGGTCGAACTTCAACCCGTTTCCTGTGGTCGGCACCTTCTACGCCCACCTACTGGCGATGGAGGAAACCGACACGGGCGCAAGGGCAATTGTCTGCCAGGGGAACTATTCGCTCATGACCGAAGTTCCAGACGGAACGTATTCCAATCACGGCTGGAGAATCCCGAGCCCGTTCGTCATCGACCTGTCCTCCCCATCCGAAGAAGACCCCGAACAAGTACGCATTACCGAAGGTCCCGCACGTGCGCCCCAGGAGGACATGTTCGGCGATTGGACTATCACGCGACATGCCTTCTCGACAGGAAGCTTCGACGACAACCTCGCCTGCGAGCCGAAGTTTCCCGACCCGCCCGAAACCAGACCTCAACGGAACAACGAAATGTTCACAGCCCCGTACCCCACCCTGCCGCCCTATCCGGGATGGCCGGATCCGACGCACTGACCGCGCCCAACCCCGACGGTCAACGCTCGACGTCTACGTCGTCGACGATCACGCGGCGCGGCGCGCGACGAGCCCGCCTCAGCGCATCCGCGCTGTAGATGACGAGCGCCACCCAGATCAGCGAGAACCCGATCCATCGCGACGGGGGCATGGCCTCGTGCAGAACCAGCACACCCCAAGCCATTTGCAGGCTCGGCGTCAGGTACTGCAGCATTCCCAGCGTTGCGAGCGGCACCCGCTGCGCCGCCGCCCCGAACAACAGCAACGGCACTGCGGTGACGAGACCGGCCGAGACGAGCAGAAACGCGTGGCCAGGGCCCTCCGTCAGAAATGTGCCGGTGCCTGTCGCCGTGAGGAACACCAGATAGCCGAGCGCGAACGGTACCGCGACCACTCCCTCCCCGGTGAGGGACGTGCGCGGGTCGAGGGGCACGATCTTCTTGATCACGCCGTACAACGCGAACGACAGCGCCAACGTAAGCGCGATGATCGGCGGGCGTCCGTAGTCGACGGTGATGACGACGACCGCGATCGTGGCGAGCAGCAGCGCCGCGATCTGCGCTCGGTACAACCGTTCCCGGAAGAACAGCACACCGAACAGCACACTGACGAGTGGGTTGATGAAGTATCCGAGCGCGGTTTCCACGACGCGGCCGGACGTCACGCCGTAGATGTAGGTTCCCCAGTTCACGGCGATCGCCGCCGACGCGGCCGCGACCAGCGCCCACGTTCGAAGACCCAGTCCGCGCAAGGTGCCGAGCTTGCCCAGTACCGCGAGCAACAACAGCATGAGCAGCAGCGTCCACAACACCCGGTGGGCGAGGATCTCGACCGCGCCGGCCGGCGCCAGAAGCCCGAAGAACGCAGGGAACATACCCCAGGCCAGGTAGGCGCCGATCCCGCACAGGACTCCGACGTTGTTGGTACTACGGTCGACGGCGGTCACCCGCCAACCCTATTCCTCCGCGACGGTACCGGCCGACTACGCGACAGGTACCGCCTCAGAGACCGAGGGCTTCGCGAAGCCGCCGCGCGCTCATGGCACCAGGTCGTTCCTCGGCGGGAAGCGTGCCGAGCAGGTGGATCAGGTCGTCGCGGCGCGTCGGGTCCGCGGCGGCCTGCCGCGGGGTCAGCCCGTCGAGCGCAGGAATCTGTTCGTCGAGCCACGCCTGCTCGTATTCGCGGATCCGCTCGTTGAGAATGGCCGCGAGCTCCTCGTCGTCGAGGTCGCCGGGAACCTCCGACGCGGACTGCTGCGCCTGCGCAAACATCTCCGCAGCCGGGGTTCGTGACTCGGTGACCTCGCGTGCGTTCGGCGCCGCTGCGACGACCAGTTCGATCATGTCGTCGAAGTCGAATTCGCTCATCGCCTCGACGGTCAGCGTCCACGGCTCTCCCGTGCGGTCCAGGCGCACCACGCCGAGCACGCGCTCGCCGTCGATCCACGCCCACTCGTCGCCGCTAGCGGCACCGAAGCGACGACTGAGCTTGCGCCGAAGGGTCGTCGAGGAAGGCACCGTGAACTCGGCGGTGCAGAAGACCATCGGTTCTCCGCCGGCCGTCACGAGTCGAGGCGGCGCGAAACGGGCGCTGAGGAACGACACGAGTTCTTCCGGGTCGGCCTCGGCGTCATCGAGCAGCGCCATCAGCGGTCCCCGCTGCGGCAGGGTGACCGCTTCAGCGCCTCCGAAGATGTTCCAGAGGCCGTCGCCGACGGGCACGATCCGCGTGCAATACAGCTCCCCTGGCTTCACCTGCCGGCTGGCGGTCCTCTCGGTGACGTCGATGCGATCACCGGTGCGCAGATCCCGCATCGTGATACCCGATCCTGGCCGGACAGCGTCGACCTCGAACAGGGATCTGCCGACGCGCAGCCACTGCTGCGCGAGCAGCTGTTCGTCGTCGGGCAGCAGTCTCCCCCGGGTCCTCAGAAATTCGGCGAACGCTCCGGTTTCGAAAAGTGCGACATCCCAGACGAAGTCGTCGAGGCCGAGTGACGGGTTCTCGTGACCGCCCGGCAGGTAGGACGCGCGCACCAACGCCAACTCCACGGCCCGGATACGCCAGTGCGACAGCTCCACGAACTGGCCGATCTTCGCGTACAGCCAGCGGGCACGCTCCGCCAGGCTGTAGTCCCTGTTCGCGCGGTAGCCGGACAGCAGCTGATACATCGGATGTTCGCGTCCATCCTCCAACCGCCCGTACAGAGCCAACGCCCGTTCGGCGTTGCCACGGTCGGATTCGTATTGTGCCAGGTACAGCAGCGCCGGTCCGAAGTCGCTGTCGGCCGCGAGGGAACGGAGGTAGTGTCCCTCCGCGTCCTCGATGTGCCCGGAGCCTGCGGCGGCCCCGGCGATCCAGTGTGCAGCGGCAGCGACCTGCCGCGGACCGTGCTCGATCAGCCAATCCGCTGCACGGCCGATCGGCTCGGTGTCGAAGGCCTGGAACTCGAGCACGCGGTCATAGACGGCGGTGACGACAGCAGGGTCGGCGAGATCGAGGAACAGGTCCGGACCGTACAGGGAGAACGTCTCGGCGAATCTGTCGCCGGCTTCTGGGTCGCCGCTGCAGCCACCGACGAGTGTCACGAATCCGGTCGCGGCGAGCACCGCGTCCTCGGGAACACCGAGGCTCTCTGCGAGATCCGATGTCGAGGCCCCGAAGTCGTCTGTTGTCATGGGGCCGAGGGTAGAGCCCCTGAGCAGCCTGGACCACCTGCCAGCGTTCCCGCCGTCGCGGCTGACAGCCGCGCGGCGCCATTCGCGCGCGGCTGCCTTCTGTCTCGGCGGCTGGGCGCTGCGCGCCTGGTGTGCACATTTGGCGGCTCCAACCGCCACAAGTGCACACCGAGAAAATCAGTCGTCGGTCTCGTCGAGCACGCCGACGCTCACGCCGTAGGGCAGGAAGCGAACGCACCGGCTCGGATCCGTGTTGTTCTTGTGGGCGCGCAGCGCGTCGAGTTCGGTGCGATACACCTGCTCGACCCGGGCGAAACCCTCGGCGTCGACCGAGTAGACCGCCCACACGCCGTCACCCGCGCTGCCGGTCGTTTCGGGTTCCGGGGCACGACGCGGCCCCGAGCCGCTCGATTGCCCGAGGAACCTGACGAACTGCTCCTGCAACTGCCGGAACTGCTCACCCGCTTCCCGCATCACGCGGTCGATGTCGTCGGGGTCGAATCCGAACGGCCGGTCGTTGTCCATCACGGACCTCCTCGGCGGAGACGAGCCCGCCGGCGTGGCGGGACCTCTCTCCAGTGTGCCGTGTCTCAGGGTTCGCCGTCGTCGGGCCCCGGTGCCACGACCTCCACCTGCTCGGGCAGCAGCGGAGACACCGCGAACCGTCCCGCGACCGCGTCGCCCGGCAACGCCTCCACAGCCCGCACGCGGGCGTCGTCGGTGAGCGCCTGCAGGTCCTCCGGGGCCGCCCACACGACCATCCCGACGACGCACGCGCAGCCGACGGCGAGCCGCTCGGCCGACACCGCCGCGACCCGGGCGGCACGATCGTTCCCGCTCGCCGGGATCTGCAACCGTGAAGCCGCGACGGACGGTGCGCGGCGCAGTGCTTCCGGATGCTGCGGCACCGCGACCGTCACCAACGGGGTCTGCACCCGGTCGATGGGGACCCGGAACAGCACCTGCGCGACCCGCATGCCGGCGCCGAACTCCGCGACGGCAGCGACATCGACCGGCTCGGTGAACGACACGAGCGCCCAGCGCGGGGCGCTCGCGTCGGTCGGGTCGTCGAGGCTCTCGGCGGCACGGCTCAGATACTCGGCGACGAGTTCACCCGAATCCGGACCGAGGGCGTCCGAACGCACCGAGGCGGGCCGCACCGGGTTGAGGACCCCCGCGAGCAGCACGGCGAGCACCAGCAGTGCCACGCACACCCACGGAAGTACCCGACGGATCACGACGACTCAGGCATCGCGCAGCACGGCCAGCGCATGTTCGAGGTCTGCGGGGTACTTGCTGGTGATCTCCATCCAGTGGCCCTGCGTGGGGTGCGCGAATCCGAGCGACCGGGCGTGGAGCCACTGCCGTTCGAGTCCGAGTCGGGCAGCGAGACGCGGGTCGGCGCCGTAGGTGAGATCGCCGCAGCAGGGGTGCCGCAGCGCCGAGAAGTGCACCCGGATCTGGTGGGTGCGCCCGGTTTCGAGGTGGATGTCGAGCAGGCTCGCGGCTTGGAACGCTTCGACGGTGTCGTAGTGCGTGATGCTGGGCTTGCCGTCCGCGGTCACCGCGAACTTCCAGTCACTGCTGCGATGCCGGCCGATGGGAGCGTCGATGGTGCCGCTGCTCGGGTCCGGGTGTCCCTGCACGAGCGCGTGGTACCGCTTGTCGATGGTGCGCTGCTTGAAAGCCCGCTTGAGCACCGTGTACGCGCGTTCCGAGGTGGCCACCACCATGACACCGGAGGTGCCCACGTCGAGGCGGTGGACGATGCCCTGGCGCTCGTGGGCACCGGACGTGGAGATCCGGAAACCGGCGGCGGCGAGTCCGCCGATGACGGTCGGGCCGGTCCAGCCGACGCTGGCGTGCGCGGCGACACCGACAGGCTTGTCGACGGCGACGATGTCGTCGTCGGCGTACAGGATCTCCATGCCCTCCACGGGCTGCGCCTCGATGGTCAGCGGCCGCGGGGGCTCGGGCAGTTGTACCTCGAGCCACGATCCGGCGGACAGACGATCCGACTTGCCGGCGGGCGTACCGTCGACGAGTACCGCGCCTTCCTCGGTGAGCGCAGCGACCACGGTCCGTGACAGCCCGAGCAGCCTGGCCAGTCCCGCGTCGACCCTCATCCCGTCGAGCCCGTCCGGTACGGGCATCGCCCGGGTTTCTCTCACTAGCGTGCTCCCTTTTCCGTTTCCTCGGCTGCGTCCGCGTCGTTCGCTTTGCCCGCGCGCGACCCGTCCGGATCGATCCCGAACACGGTGAGCGCCACGAGCAGGATCGCTCCGCACACGATCGCCGAGTCGGCGACGTTGAACACCGGCCACCATCCGACCGACACGAAGTCCACGACGTGTCCCTGCAGAGGGCCGGGTGAACGGAAGATCCGATCGACAAGATTACCCAGTGCACCACCGAGCACGAGGCCCAGACCCAGGGCCCACCATCCGGACCGCAGGGTGCGGCCGATCTTGACGACACCGATCACGACGGCGATGGCGACGATCGTCAACACCCACGTCATGCCGGTCGCCATGGAGAACGCTGCGCCGGGGTTGCGCACCAGCGTCAGGGTCACGGTGTCGCCGATGATCGAGATCGGATCGCGGGGATCGATGTGGGCGACGGCGAGGACCTTGGTGATCAGGTCGAGCGCGAAGACCACGACGGCCACGCCCAGCAGCGCGATCAGCCGGCGTCCGGCCGGCTCGGGGGCGGCGTTCGGCCCCGGTGTTTCGTGGCTGGGATCTTCGCGGGCGGCGTCGTCGGTCACCGTGCCATCATCCCTCACCCTGGCGAGACGACGGCCACCCCACCCTGCGTGGCTACCCTGGGGGACGTGCCAGTGCTGTCCAGATTCGCTCCGCCGAGGCCCCGCGCGCTCGCTGCTGTCCTCTCCTTGACCGCCGTCGTCGCCGGGTGCAGCAGTTCCCCGGACGCCGCGACCGACATCGGTCCCACGTCCACCGAGGTCACCGTGCCGGTGTCGGCGGTGACGACGACGGTCCTCGACCCGGGTGCCGAACCTCGCGACGTGATCCGGGTGACACCGGCCCTGGACACGGTCCAGCACATCGACCTGACCACCAGCTCGCAGGTCTTCCAGCAGATCGGTGATCAGCCCCGCCAGGACTTCTCGTCGCCGGAGATCACACTGCCGCTGACGGCGACAGTCACGCGGGCGGTGTCGAACGGAGATCCCAGCACCGTCGTGGATCTGACGCTGGGCGACGCGACCTCCCCCGACGGGGCCCTGATGTCGGCGTTCGCGGCGGCGTCCGGGTCCGGGGCGGGTCTCACGCTCGGGCCGACCGGCGCCGTCAGCGCGCTGCGGCTGCGTCCGGCCCCGAACGCGCCCGACGCCGCGCGCGCCGCGATCGAGCAGGCGTTCTATCAGGCCGTGTACCGGATGGTCTCGTTCCCCGACGTCCCGATCGGTGTCGGTGCGGTGTGGGAGATCCACCAGCAGGTGATGAGCGGTATCACGCTCGACCAGGTGAGCACGGCGACGCTGGTGGCACGGGACGGCGATCGGTTCACCGTGCGGGTGAACATCGCGCAGACGCCCCAGGACTCGGCGTGGGAGCTGCCCAACGAGGCCGGACATCTGAACATCGATTCGTTCACGATGGCCGGGGACGGAATCCTCACGATCGACCCGGCACAACCGCTTCCGGTGGACGGCGAACTGACACTGGCCGGCGACCAGGCCTACAGCGATCCCGAGGGCACCACCAAGCTCGCACAGTCCCTGCAGGACCGGGTGCACTGGCAGGCAGGTCGACCCTGATCGGGTGCCCCGGTGTGAACACGGCGAGGGCCGGAGCGGTTGTCCGCTCCGGCCCTCGCTGCGTTCGAAAAGAGCAGGTACCCGGAAGATCAGGCGCAGGCAGGCGACTGCAGCGACGCCATGGCGACGATGCCGCACGCGCTGTTCTTCGACAGCTTCCACACGCCGTCCTCGGCGACGAAGTCGACGGTGCCGGTGGCGACCTGGTCGCCGATCTTGGTCTCGATACCGGCGGTGGCGGTGCCGTTCTCGTTGTCGTTGACGTCGAGGACGGTGACCTGGGCACCGGCCTGCTTGGCGGCGGCGGCGACCTGATCGATCAGGGTCGGGTCGGCAGCGGCGCCCTCGACCAGGTCGACCTTCTGGTCGGCCGGGACGGTCTCGTCGAACGCCTGCGCGAGCATGGCGTTGAGGTCCTCCACCGTCGGAACCGGCGGGTACGCGGCGGCCTCGGCCGTGGTGGTGGTCGCAGCCGTGGTGGTCTTCGCGGTCGTGGTCGTGCTGTCACCTTCGTCCGAGCTGCAGGCGGACATCGTGAGGGCGGCGGCCAGTGCCACCGTGGCGACGGTGATCTTGCGAAGCTTCAACTTCTCGTCCTTCTCGTTCTCGATCGTGCACGGGTTCGTGCTCGGGTCATCCAGCAGCGGATGCTCCACCGGGACAGCGGATCGGGGGCCAGCGTACCCGGCGGCGATAAGAACTCCATGAGAGCCGGGACTTCTTCAGGCGAGGCTGGCGAGGGGGTCGGCGACGACGAGCGCCGGATCGTCCTCGGGGAGGGTCCGGGCCGGTCCGGGGCCCGTGGTGCGGGTCTCGAATCGCACCGTCACCCGTCCGTGTCCGGCGCCCTGAACCCAGCCGTGCCCGAACTCGGGGTGGCTCACATCTGTGCCCGGACGCCACCGTGACCGCGGTTCCTCGGCGCGCTGGTGAAGTACCGGTCGCGGCCCGGAGTCGGCCTCGTCGTCCTCGACCGACCGGTCCAGTTCCGGGAACAGCGAGTCCTGCCGGATCGTCGACAGGCCCGCGAAACCGACGCCGACCAGCCGGATGGGCCCGATCTCCAAGGGGTCCAGGGCGAGGCGTTGCGCCGCGCCGGTCAGCGTCGGCAGGTCCTCGGTGGCGTACGGCAACGTCGAGGATCGCGTGAGAATACTCATATCCGCCTTGCGCAGTTTGAGCACCACCGTGCGCGCGGCACGTCCGTCCTTCCGTAACCGGTTGTGCGCGGCGGCCGCGCTCCCGGCGACCGCCTGTCGCAGGTCGCTCATGGTCACGATGTCGGTCGCGAAAGTTGTTTCGGCACTGACCTGTTTCGCTTCGGCGCGTTCGGCGACCGGGCGGTCGTCGATGCCGTTGGCCAGCCGGTGCAGACCTGGTCCGACGGTGGTGCCGAGGATTGACGCGGCCTCGGCTACCGGCAGGGCCGCGAAGTCGCCGATGGTGTCGATGCCGAGCCGCCGCAGCCTGTCCTCGGCGACCGGCCCGATCCCCCACAGCTTGCGGACCGGCAGGCCGTGCAGGAGGGCACGCTCCTCGTCGGGTCGCACGACGAGCATGCCGTCGGGTTTCGCGAGGCCGGAGCCGATCTTGGCGATCTGTTTGCCCGAGCCGGCCCCGATGGAGGCCACCAGACCGGTCCGCTCGAGCACCGTCCTGCGCAGGTGCGCGCAGAACCGTTCGACCTCGGCGACGCTCGCGCCGGCGAGTTCGGGTGGCTCGGCGAACGCCTCGTCCATCGACAGCGTCTCGAGGACCGGCACGTGGGAGCGCAGCGTCTCGAAGACCGCGTCGCTGAGGTTCCGGTACACGATGCCGCGCGGGGGCAGGACCACCGCGGACGGCCCGACGAGCCGGCGGGCACGGCTCATCGGCATCGCCGACCGCGCCCCGAACACGCGGGCCTCGTAGCTGGCGCCGGCGACGACGCCGCGCGCGCCGAGCCCACCGACGAGTACCGGCCGACCACGAAGGGTCGGCCGGGTCAGCTGTTCGGCGGACGCGAAGAACGCGTCGAGGTCCAGGTGGAGAACCCAGCGCCGGTTCACGGTGACGGGCACCGGTTCAGGGTAGTTCGCGGCACCGACCGTCCTCGTGCGCGGTTCCGGTAGCTGGTGCTACCGAAACCGCGCACGAGGCGGCGGTCATGCCTTGGAGATGGCCGCGCGCACGCCCTCACCGAGGTCGACGGCAGCGTCGCCGGCGGTCCCCAGTTCGAAGGTCGTCGCGAGGACCTCGCCTGCGATGAGGTCCTTGTGCCGGGCCGCCCACTCGGCGCGGTCGGCCGGCACCTCGAACGTCACCGTGATGCGGTCGGACACCTCGAGTCCGAGGTTGCGGCGCGCGTCCTGCAGTTCGCGGATGCGGTCCTTCGCCCAGCCCTCGGCTTCGAGTTCCTCGGTGACCGTCGAATCGAGCACGACCAGACCGCTGCCGCCGGGCAGCGCGGAGGTCGACTCGGGTTCGGCGGCGACGAGCCGGCTCGTGTACTCCTCGGGGAGCAGCGCGATCCCGGCGGCGGTCACGGTGCCGTCGGCGGCCTCGGTCCAGTCGCCGGACTTCACGGCCTTGATGACCTTCTGAACGTCCTTGCCGAGACGCGGACCGGCCGCCCGCGCGTTGACGACGACCTCGAAGCGGCCGTGTGCCTCGACATCGTCGGTGAGCTCGACGTGCTTGACGTTGACCTCGTCGCCGATCAGCTCGACGAACGGTTGGAGGCTCGCCGAGCCCGGGGTGGCGACGGTGACCTTCGGCAGCGGCAGCCGCACCCGCAGGTGCTGGGCCTTGCGCAGCGACAGGACGGTCGAGCACACCGCCCGCACCTCGTCCATCGCGGCGACGAGTTCGGGGTCGGCAGGGATGTCGCCGGCCTCGGGCCAGTCCGCGAGATGGACCGAGCGGCCACCGGTCAGGCCACGCCAGATCACCTCCGACGCCATCGGCAGCAGCGGCGCCGCGAGGCGGGTGACGACCTCGAGGACGGTGTGCAGGGTGTCGATCGCGTCGGTGTCCTCGTCCCAGAACCGGTTCCGGGAACGTCGCACGTACCAGTTGGTCAGGGCGTCGCAGAACGTGCGCAGTTCGTCGCACGCACCGGCGATGTCGACCACCTCGAGTGCCTCGGTGATCACGTCGCGGGTCTCGGCCAGCTTGGCGAGGATGTACCGGTCGAGCACGTGCGGCGAATCGGTGCGCCACGTGCCCGGCTTCGACGCGTACAGCTGCAGGAAGCTCCACGCGTTCCACAGCGGGAGCAGCGCCTGCCGCACGCCCTCCCGGATGCCCTGCTCGGTGACGACGAGATTGCCGCCGCGCAGGATCGGGGAGGACATGAGGAACCAGCGCATCGCGTCGGAGCCGTCGCGCGCGAACACCTCGTTGACGTCCGGGTAGTTGCCCTTGGACTTGCTCATCTTCAGGCCGTCGTCACCGAGGACGATGCCGTGCGCGGCGACGCACTTGAAGGCGGGCCGGTCGAACAGCGCGGTCGCGAGCACGTGCAGCGTGTAGAACCAGCCGCGGGTCTGCCCGTTGTACTCGACGATGAAATCGCCCGGGTAGTGCGTCTCGAACCAGTCCTGGTTCTCGAACGGGTAGTGCACCTGCGCGAACGGCATGGACCCGGATTCGAACCAGCAGTCGAGCACCTCGGGCACGCGGCGCATCGTCGAACGGCCCGTCGGGTCGTCCGGGTTGGGTCGCGTGAGCTGGTCGATCATCGGCCGGTGCAGATCGTCCGGGCGCACCCCGAAGTCCGCCTCGAGCTCGTCGAGCGAGCCGTACACGTCGACGCGCGGGTAGGCGGGATCGTCCGACACCCACACCGGGATGGGGCTGCCCCAGTAGCGGTTGCGGCTGATGTTCCAGTCGCGGGCACCTTCGAGCCACTTGCCGAACTGGCCGTCACGGATGTGCTCGGGCACCCACGTGATCTCCTGGTTCAGCTCGACCATGCGGTCGCGGAACCGGGTGACGGCGACGAACCACGACGGCACCGCCATGTAGATCAGCGGCTGGCCGGAACGCCACGAGTGCGGGTAGGAGTGCTCGATGGTCTCGTGCCGCAGCAGCTTCCCGGCGGCCTTGAGGTCCTTGATGATCACCGGGTTCGCGTCGAAGACCTGCAGGCCCTCGTACGGCGGCACCATCGAGGTGAACTTTCCACCCGGATCCAGCGGCTGCACCAGCTCGATGCCGTTGCGCTGGCAGTACTCCATGTCCTCCTCACCGAAGGCGGGAGCCATGTGCACGATGCCGGTGCCGGACTCGGTGGTGACGTAGTCGGCGGCGATCACCTGGTGCGCGTTGTCACGGCCGGTGAAGAAGTCGAACGGCGGCTCGTAGGCGAGGCCGACGAGGTCGGCGCCGGTGTACTCGGCGAGCACCTCCGGTTCGTCGCCCAGTTCGCGGGCGTAGTGGCCCACGCGGTCCTTGGCCAGCAGGTAGGTCTTCGATTCGGTCTCGCCGGCCACCCGCACCGCGACGTAGGTGATCTCCGGGTGCACCGCGATCGCGAGGTTCGACGGCAGCGTCCACGGGGTGGTGGTCCAGATCAGGGCGTTGGCGCCGTCGAGTTCGGTGCCGGGGGCTCGCAGCACCATGTCGACGGTGACGGCCGGGTCCTGACGCATCTTGTAGGCGTCGTCGAGCCGGGTCTCCTGGTTGGACAGCGGCGTCTGCTCGTACCACGAGTACGGCAGCACCCGGAAGCCCTGGTAGATCAGGCCCTTGTCGTACAGGGACTTGAAGGCCCACATGACGGACTCCATGAAGTCCAGGTCCAGGGTCTTGTAGTCGTTGTCGAAGTCGACCCAGCGGGCCTGCCGGGTGACGTAGTCGCGCCACTCCCCCGTGTACCGCAGCACCGACTGCTTGCAGTACGCGTTGAACTCGGCCAGGCCCATCGTGTCGATCTCGGACTTGTCCTTGATTCCGAGCTGCTTCTCGGCCTCGAGCTCGGCGGGCAGGCCGTGGCAGTCCCAGCCGAAGCGGCGGTCGACCTTCTTGCCGCGCATCGTCTGGAAGCGCGGCACCAGATCCTTGACGTAGCCGGTGAGCAGGTGTCCGTAGTGCGGCAGGCCGTTCGCGAACGGCGGGCCGTCGTAGAAGACGAACTCCTCGGCACCCTCGCGCTGCACGAGCGATGCCCGGAACGTGTCGTCCTCCGCCCAGCGGGCGAGAACGCGCTGCTCGAGATCGGGGAAATCGACGCCCGAATCCTTCGCGACGCCGTAGTCGACGCGCGGGTATCCGCCTGCCGGGGTCGGTGCGTCTGCGCTGGGTGCAGCGTTGCCGGTCGCTGCGGGATTCTCGGTCACTGCGGGGGCTCCTCCGTGCCTGGACGTGCTCGGCACGGGGACGATCACCGCGCACTGTGCGCTGCGACCGCGGTACCACCCCGCTTGCACCGCCCGGTCGGGACCGGACGGGCCACTCGTGCAGGCTGTGACGGGCCCACCCGTTCGGTTCTACTGAGTTGCCCGCCGGTGGCGGGCAAACCGTTCTTCCGAAGGCTCCCCGGTGATGGCCGGATCGTCGCCGCCCCGGACGTGCCGGGACTCATCCATTGTAGGACGTGCCGTCAGTCGGTTCGATCACGGCCGCTGTCGCGCCGCCGCGACCGTCGATCGGCGGGCGTGGCGGGAGCGGTACGCGAACTGGTCAGCAGACTGACCAGGAGCAGGACCGCTCCCACCACACACACCACGATGCAGGCCCAGGCCCAGGCGACCGACCCGGTCATCAGCGCGATGACCAGCAGGCCGAATCCGATGGCCGCGAGAACGAGAGTCACCACGAGCACGTCGAATCCTCATCCGACGTCCGGCACCGGGCCCGGTGCTCGATCAGTTGCCGCCCTTGGCGAACGAGGTGGAACCGAACGACGACGAGTTCGACCCGTTGAACGTGTCCTCGTCACCGTCGACCGGCACCGCCGAACCACGCTGCTCGAGCTCCTCGAGCTGCGACTCCAGGTACGACTTCAGGCGCACGCGGTACTCGCGCTCGAACGTCTTGAGCCGCTCGATACGACCCTCGAGCACCGAACGCTGCTGGTTGATGGTCGCCATGATCTCGGTGTGCTTCTTCTCCGCGTCCGCCTGCAACGCGTCGGCCTTCTCCTTGGCCTGACGGAGCTGGGTCTCGGAGCGGGTGCGGGCGTCGGCGAGCATCGCCTCGGACTTCTGGCGCGCGTCGGCGATCATCGCCTCGCTTCGGGTCCGCGCATCCGACACCAGCTGCTCGGAGTTGGTTCGGGCGTTGCGCACGAGTTCCTCGGCCTCGGCCTTGGCGTCGCTGGTGAGCCGGTCCGCCATCTCCTGCGCGAGACCGATCACCTTGGCGGCCTGCATGCTGGAGTCGCCGGCCGGGGCGGCAGCCACGGGAGCCGGTGCGGGAGCGGGCGCCGGAACCGGGGCCGGTTCCGGCTTCGGAGTCTCCACGACTCGCGCGGGTTCCGGTTTCGCGGCTGCGGACGGCACCTGCCCACCCGAGCGCGCGCTCTTCTTCGCCTCGGCAAGTTCCTGGTCGAGCTCAGCCACCCGCTGGCGCAGGTCGGCGTTCTCCTCGATGAGGGTCGTCAGCTCCTGCTCGACCAGGTCGAGGAAAGCATCGACCTCGTCCTCGTTGTAGCCACGCTTCCCGATCGGAGGCTTGCTGAACGCGACATTGTGCACATCAGCTGGTGTCAGCGGCATGGAAGGGTCCCTTCACGCGTCGTGTAAGCGGTCAATCAGCGTTCAGCGATATCCACATTCGTGTCGAAATCGACAATCAGGTCGATATGCGCAGTCGTGTGTATATCCGCAGTTCCGTCGGTTTCGACGACCCTGCCGAAAGCACAGTGTTGTCGATATCTGCAATGCGTCACGCGTATCGACCCCACTGTATATGGCATTCCATTCTGGCACAGAGCAGCGTCGGCGCAGCCTGTGCAACGCGGGTGTCGGCCATCAGGCCATGCCTCCGCGCGGGATGAACGCCATCAGGAAATAGACGATGAACAGCAGAACCATGATCGACAGATCGAGCCGCACGCCACCCAGGGAAAGCGGGGGAATCAGCCGCCGGAGCAGCTTCACGGGCGGATCCGTGACCGTGAAGATCGCTTCGAGTACGACGACGACGAAACCGGTCGGTTTCCAGTCCCGGGCGAAGGTTCGGATGAACTCGACGATGATTCGCCCGATCAACAGGAGCCAGAAAATGAAGAGCAGGAACCAGAGCACCTCGAATACGGCCACCCGCCCACTCTGCCCGACGAAGACGGATCCATCAAAACCGAAACGCCCGGGGCACGGTGATCTGCACCGTGCGCCGGGCGTTTCGCAGACCGGGGTCCGCCTCGCCGACGGTCACTGCTGGCTGTAGAAGCCCGTCTCGGCGATGCGCCGGCGCTCCTCGGCGGAGACGTCGATGTCGGCCGGCGACAGCAGGAACACCTTCGTGGCGACCTTGTCGAACGAGCCGCGCAGCGCGAACGCCAACCCGGCCGCGAAGTCGACGAGTCGCTTCGCGTCGGCGTTGCTCATCTCGACGAGGTCCATGATGACCGGGGTGCCGTCTCGGAACCGCTCCCCGATGGTGCGGGCCTCGCTGTAGTCGCGCGGGCGCAGAGTGGTGATCTTCGACAACGGGCCTCCCTCGTCGAACAGGGCACCGCGGCGCGCCTCGGTGCGTTCGAGCCGCGACTCCCCCGCCAGCGAGGATCGGCCGGGAGCGCGATTCGGTGCAGCAGCAGCGCGCGGTACACGCGCGGAGATCGGCTCGACCCGTGCCGTGCGGGCCGGCGCCTCGTACCGATCGAAATCGTCCTGAGGGAAGTCGTGGACGGGCTCGTCCCGACGCGACTGTGGGTACTCGTCCCGGTGCGAGGGACCGTATCCACCGGAATACGACGGATCGTTGTACTCACGTTCGCGGTCGCGTTCACGGCGGACGCTCGCCGGATCATCGAGGTAGTCGTCCTCGTAGTCCTCGAGCGGCACCATCCCGAAGTAGGCCTTGAACTTGTGGAGTGTGCTCATCGATCGCCCTTCCCTCGCGCGGCGGTTGAAGATCAGGCTAACGGTCGTCGGCCCAACACCGCGGTTCCGACACGCACGCATGTCGAACCCCACCGAACCGCTTGCTCGAGATCACCGGACATTCCGGCCGACAGTTCGGTCGCCTCCGGGTGGTTCCGGAGGACCTGCTCGTGCAGGCGCGCGAGTTGCTCGAACGCCGCGTCGGGGTCCCAGCCGAGCGGCGGCACCCCCATCAACCCCGCCAGTTCCAGCCCGTCCGCGCCGGCCACCGCGGCCGCCAAGGCTTCCAGATCGGCCGCGACCACCCCGCCGCGCTGCGGGTCGCCATCCAGGCTGACCTGCAGCAATACCCGGATCGGTGTGGTGCGATCACCGGACTCCTGCGCGGCGCGCGCTCCGGCCGCGACGGCGTCGGCGAGCCGGATGCTGTCGACCGAATGGATCGTGTGCGCCCACCGGGCCACCGCGCGCGCCTTGTTGCGTTGCAGGCGGCCGATCATGTGCCAGGCGACGCCGGGGTCGGTGACCGATTCACGGAACCGGGCGATCTTCGGCGTGGCCTCCTGTTCGCGGGATTCGCCGAAGGATCGGCATCCGAGTTCGTGCAGCAGGACCGCGTCGGAGGCCGGGAAGTACTTGGTCACCACCAGCAGGGCCACGTCGCCGGGCACGCGGCCGGCGGCCCGGGCCGCCTCGTCCAGTCGGGCACGCACCGCGGCGAGGGCCTCGGCGAGCTCGGCGCGCCGAGCGTCCGTGGCTCCGTCTTCGCTCATTCGGGGTGCTCCGACGGCTGTTCCTCGAGCCAGATCACCGACGCGAGCCGGCCCGTGGGGGCGGAGCGCCGGTGACTGAACAGCATCGTGTCCTCGATGGTGCACCGCGGGTCCTCGGCGACCGCGGCGACGCCGAGCGACAGCAGCTGGCGGCGCAGGCCGGCGCGCAGGTCCAGGCCGGGGGTGCCCTTCACGGTGCGGGTGGCACTGCCGGGCAGGTGCGCTTCGACGTCGTCGCGCATCGCCGCGGGAACCTCGTAGTGACGGCCGCTCGCGGCCGGTCCGAGGAACGCGCCGATCCGCTCGGGGCGCGCCCCGAGATCGATCATCGCTTCGACGACCTTGGGCACGATCCCGATGCGGGCCCCGATCCGGCCGGCGTGGGCGGCGGCGACGACGCCGGCCTCCTCGTCGGACAGCAGCACCGACACGCAGTCGGCGCTGAGGGTGACGAGGGCGAGACCGACCTCGCGGGTGACCAGCGCGTCGGTGGCGGGCACCGGGCCGTCGACCGGACCGTCCACCACGGTGACGTTGCGGCTGTGGATCTGTTCCATCCACACGAACCGCTCGAACGGCAGCCCGATCACCGACGCGAGGCGGCGGCGGTTCGCGTCGACGGCGGCCGGGTCGTCACCGACGTGGTCGCCCAGGTTGAACGAGTCGTACGGGGGTGCGGACACGCCGCCGGCACGCGTGGTGACGACCCTGCGTGCGCGGAGCGTCCTCTGCGACACCGTCACCGTCGCATGAAGATCGGCACGTCGACGTCGTCGTCGCCGTCCTCGTCGTCGACGGGCACGGGACGCGGCTGGACGCTGCTGGGCGCGCCGACGGCTCCGGCGCCGGCGGTGGGCGCCGGCTCACGGACGGCTTCCTCGGCCCGCTCGCTGCGGCCGAGTTCCCCCGCGCGAGCCGGGCTGATCGTGCCGGTACGGGCGGCCGGCTGGGCGGGTGCCTCGACCGGACGTCGGGCGGGAGTCCCACCGTCGAATCCGGCCGCGATGACGGTGACCCGGACCTCGTCGCCGAGGGAGTCGTCGATCACCGTGCCGAAGATGATGTTGGCGTCGATGTGCGCGGCTTCCTGCACGAGCGAGGCCGCCTCGTTGATCTCGAACAGACCGAGGTCGGAGCCACCGGCGATGGACAGCAGGACGCCGCGGGCGCCTTCCATGGACGCTTCGAGCAGAGGCGAGTTGATGGCGGCCTCGGCAGCCTTGATGGCCCGGCCCTCCCCTCGCGCCGAACCGATGCCCATGAGGGCGCTGCCGGCGCCCGACATGACGCCCTTCACGTCCGCGAAGTCGACGTTGATCAGACCCGGGGTGGTGATGAGGTCGGTGATGCCCTGGACACCGTTGAGCAGCACCTCGTCCGCGGAACGGAACGCATCCATGAGGCTGACGGCGGCGTCGCCGAGCTGGAGCAGCCGGTCGTTGGGGATCACGATGAGCGTGTCGCACGATTCGCGCAGCGTCTGGATGCCGGTGTCGGCCTGGCTGCCGCGGCGCTTGCCCTCGAACGAGAACGGCCGGGTCACGACACCGACGGTCAGCGCACCGAGCTTGCGCGCGATGCTGGCGACGACGGGTGCACCACCGGTACCGGTGCCGCCGCCCTCACCGGCGGTGACGAAGACCATGTCGGCGCCCTTGAGCACCTCCTCGATCTCGTCCTTGTGGTCCTCGGCGGCCTTGCGGCCGACCTCGGGATCGGCGCCGGCGCCGAGACCGCGGGTCAGTTCGCGTCCCACGTCGAGCTTGACGTCGGCATCGGACATCAGGAGAGCCTGCGCGTCGGTATTGACGGCGATGAACTCGACTCCCTTGAGTCCCTGCTCGATCATGCGGTTGACCGCATTCACGCCGCCACCGCCGATACCGACGACCTTGATTACGGCGAGGTAGTTGTGCGGGGGCGTCATGGGCTCTCGCCTTCCTGGTTTCGGGTCACGCTTCGATCGATCGATGTCTCGTACATGTTGGGCTACCGGGCAAACCCTCAACCACAGGTTGAAGGTTATGTCAAGTAACCGGACTGAGGCGAAACGCTATGGCACTGCGACCGCCATATGCCAGCAGACGCGCCGACGACTCGCCACGAATTTCCGCGCATCACGTCACCGCACCGTCGGCAGGTCCGGAGCGGCGACGTCGTAGGTCTGTCCCGGCTGGGTGAGCAGGTGGGTCACGACCGCCGCCTTCCGGTCCGACCGGTCCGTTCCACCCCACACCACGACCCGGCCGTCCAGCAGGGTCAGCGAGATGTCCGTCGGGGACGCCGCGGCCACCTCCGTCACCTGGAACCGCAGTTCGGGAGGCAACACGCCGAGGACCTCGAGCGCCGCCACCGTCGCCGGATCGCCAGTACCGGGGGTCGCGGTGACCAGTCGCGGTGTCTGCATCGGCGGCGGCTCCACCGCGAAGTCGACACCCTCGGCGTCGACCGAATGCGTCCCGTCGGGCGCCTCGAAGTACACCTCGGCGACCCGTTCGGTCACGGTGACCCGCACGGTCGACGGATAGACCCGCTGGACCCGCACCTCCGCGGCACGCGGCAACTCCGCCACGCGTTGCGCCGCGGCGGCGGTGTCGACCCGCAGCAGCGGGGTTCCCTCCGCGACGGCGAGCTGCGCGAGGACGTCCTCCTGCGGAATCGTCTCGGCACCGACGACCTCGACCGTGCGCACGGACAGCAGGGGCGACAGCCACGCGACCGCGATGATCGCCAGCACGCCGATCACCACGCCGACACCGATGAGCACCGTGCGCAGCCGGACCGACCGGCCGGAAGGCCGCCGCGCAGCCGCGCGTGTCGTGCGTCGCCGGGCGGACCGGGTCGGTGTCTCGGTCACGGGCGGCCCGACCCCGATCCGTCGACGGGACCCGACCGGAACCGGCCGGGCTTGCTGCGCAGCGCGTCGAGGATCTGCCGTCCGAGCATCGTCACGTCACCGGCACCCATCGTGATGACGATGTCGCCGGGGCGGCTCAGCTGTGCGACCTGACGCGGCACCAGGGACAGATCCGGCTGGTAGTGCACCGGCTTGGACACCGCCTGCGCGACCAGGGCGCCGCTCACGCCGGGGATCGGTTCTTCGCGCGCACCGTAGACGTCGAGGACGACCACCTCGTCCGCGAGATCGAGCGCCGAACCGAACTGCTCGGCGAACGTCTCGGTCCGCGAGTACAGGTGCGGCTGGAACACGACGATCACGCGGGGGCGTTCGGTGCCGGATTCGGCGTACCGCAGCGGTTCGCCTGCCACGAGTTCCGCAGCGGCGGCGAGCACGGCCCGCACCTCCGTCGGATGGTGGGCGTAGTCGTCGAACACCCGCACACCGTGCTCACGGCCGCTGTACTGGAAACGCCGGTGCACACCACCGAATCCGGCCAGTCCCTCGATGGCCTCGTCGACCGGGGCGCCGGCCTCGAGCGCCGCGACCAGGGCCGCGAGCGCGTTGAGGGCCATGTGGCGGCCGGGTACCGACAGCCGAACCGTGCGCGGGGCGTCCTCGCCGGCGAGGTGGAATTCGGCGACACCGCCGACGTCCTTGGCCTCCCATGCGACCAGCCGGACCGCGACCGGGACACCGTCGGCGTGGTCGCCGGTGCCGATCGTGTCGGCCGAGCCGTACCCGGCGACGCGCAGTCCCGGGATGTCACGCTCGGCGACGCGGCGGGCCAGGGCCGCCGAACCCGGATCGTCCAGGCACACCACGAGCAGTCCACCGGGCGCGATCCGGCCGACGAAGTCGTCGAACACCTGCGTGTACGCCTCGGGGGTGCCGAAGAAGTCGAGGTGATCCGCCTCGACGTTCGTCACGATCACCACGTTCGGCTCGTACTGCAGCAGCGATCCGTCGCTCTCGTCGGCCTCGGCGACGAACACGTCGCCGCTGCCCTGATGGGCGTTGGTGCCGGACTCGTTCAACTCGCCGCCGACCGCGAACGACGGATCGAACCCGCAGTGCTGCAACGTGACCACCAGCATCGACGTCGTCGACGTCTTGCCGTGGGTGCCGGAGACCAGGAACGTGTGGTGTCCGCGCATCAGCGAGGCGAGCACCGCCGGGCGCAGCAGCACGGGGATGCCCCGCTCGTGCGCCGCGACCAGTTCCGGATTGTCCTTCGGGATCGCGGCGTGCGTGGTCACCACCGCGGTCGGTCCACCCTCGAGCAGGTCCAGGGCGCTCGCGTCGTGCCCGATGCGGACGGTAGCCCCTCGCGCGCGGAGGGCCAGCACTCCGCGGCTCTCCTTCGCGTCCGATCCCGACACCTGGCCGCCGCGAGCCAGCAGGATCCGCGCGATGCCGGACATTCCGGCTCCGCCGATCCCCACCATGTGCACCCGCTCCAGTTCGGCGGGTAGCTGCTCGCTCATCGATCACTCCTGTTCGTGCCCGCACCGGCCACGTCGAGCACGATCCGGGCGACTTCGTCTGCCGCGCTGCGGTGTCCCGCTCCGGCGGCGCGGCGCCCCATCTCGGTGAGCCGCTGCACGTCGGCGAGAAGCGGGATCACCGAGTCCACCACGAACGCCGGCGTCAGGTCGGCGTCCGAGACGATCATCCCACCCCCGGCCGCGGCGACCGGACGGGCGTTCAGTTCCTGCTCGCCGTTGCCGTGCGGAAGCGGCACGTACACCGCAGGCAGCCCCACCGCCGACACCTCGGCGACGGTCATGGCACCGGATCGGCAGATCACCGCCTCCGCCGCGGAGTACGCCAGATCCATGCGTTCGAGGTACGGCACCGCCACGTAGGGGAATCGGCCGTGATCGGGGTGTTCGGGCACGTCGAGGGTGTTCTTGGGACCGTGCGCGTGCAGCACCGAGATCCCGGCTGCGGCGAGCTCGGCGGCGGCCCCGGAGACCGCGGCGTTGAGCGACTGTGCGCCCTGCGAACCGCCGAACACCAGCAGCACCGGTCCCTCGGCGGGGAGCCCGAAGTGCCGGCGGGCCTCGGCGCGCAACGCCGCCCGGTCCAGGCCGGTGATCGACGCGCGGACCGGGATCCCGACGATCTCGGCGTCACCGCGGCGGACGATGCCCGAGCCCGGGACGGCCGCGAGCACCCGGGACGCCCGCAGCGCACCGATCTTGTTGGCGATGCCGGCGCGGGCATTCGCCTCGTGCACGACGACCGGGATGCGGCGACGGCCGCGACCGGCAGCGAGATAGGCCGGCAGGGCCACGTACCCGCCGAAGCCGACGATGACATCGGCGTCGACCCGGTCGAGGACCTCGCGGGTGCGCCGTACCGACGCGATCACCCGGGCGGGCAGTTTCAGCAGGTCCATCGTGGGCTTGCGGGGCAACGGGACCGGCGGGATCAGTTCGAGGGGGTAGCCGCGCTGCGGGACCAGTTTCGTCTCGAGGCCGCGTTCGGTGCCCAACGCCGTCACGGTCGCATCGGGTACCAGCGCCCGGATCGCGTCGGCCACCGCCAGGGCGGGTTCGATGTGCCCGGCTGTGCCCCCGCCGGCCACCACCACGGACAGGGCGGACTGCTCCCCACTCACCTACGATTTCCTCGCTCTCCGGTTCTTCGGTCTCTGCCGTCGCCGTTCGTCCTGCGAGCGGCGTTCGATCGACGACCGCCGTTCGCCGTGCGGTCGTTCGCTGTGCGTCCCTTGGCCGTCCGGTCCTTGGCCGTGCGGCCGGTCCCCCGCCGGGTGTCGTTCGCAGCGCGGGTGCGGCCCGCGCGCTGGTCGGCAGCGCGCGCTTTCGTGTCGCGCTCGGCCCGGCCCCGAGCCGGAGCGGATCCACGCCGGGGTCCGGGCGTCCGCGTCGCCGCCGCCCGGATCGGCAGGTACGCCTCCGGCTTGCGGAGGCGCAGCAACCGGCCGAAACGGCCGTCCTGACCGGCGTGCAGCGCCGCGATCGCCTCCGGTTCGTGACGCGCGGCGTTCGCGATCAACCCGAACATGAGCAGGGTCGTCGCGGTCGACGTACCGCCGGCGGACACCAGCGGGAGCTGCAGGCCCGTCACCGGCAACAGTCCGACGACGTAACCGATGTTGATGAACGCCTGCCCGATGATCCAGGTAGTGGCGGTCGCGGTGAGCAGCCGCAGGAACGGATCGACCGAGCGCATCGCGATGCGCAGGCCCACGTACGCGAACAGACCGAACAGGCCGATGACCGCGACCCCGCCGAGGAAGCCGAGTTCCTCGCCGATGATCGCGAAGATGAAGTCGTTGTGCGCGTTGGGCAGATAGCTCCACTTGGCGCGGCTCTGTCCCAGGCCGCGGCCCCAGATACCGCCGTCCGCGAGGGAGAACTTCGCCTGCCGCGCCTGGTAGCCGATGCCCTGCGGGTCCTCGCCGGGGTTGAGGAACGCTCGCACACGCGCCGAGCGGTATCCGGCGGTGAGGGCGAGGACGACCGCCAGTGCGGTTGCGGTGCCGACGATCCCGAGGAACACGCGCAGCGGCAGGCCGGCGAACCACAGCAGGGCCAGCACGATGATCGCGAGGGAGACGGTGGTGCCGAGGTCGGGCTGTAGCACGATCAGAATGGTCACGAGCAGCGCCGCGGGGATCAGCGGGACCAGCATGTCCTTGAGCGTGCTGTGTTCGCCGCGGCGCGTCGCGAGCAGGTGCGCGCCCCACACCGCGAACGCGATCTTCGCCAGCTCGGACGGCTGGATGGAGATGCCGGCGATGACGAACCAGCCTCGCGTGCCCTGCGATTCGGTGCCGATGCCGGGGATGAGCACGAGCGCGAGCATCACGACGGTCGCAGCCAGCGCCGGGAACGACAACCTGCGCAGCATCCGCACCGGCACCTGCAGCGCGATGTAGAACACCACGAAACCGAGGATCGCGAAGATCACCTGGGAGGTGAACAGACCGTAGGCGGATCCGTCGCTGGCGACCGCCTCGACACTCGACGAGGACAGCACCATCACCAGGCCGAGCACGGTGAGCAGCACCGCGATCGTGACGACCAGGTGGAAGGACGCGAGCGGCCGGGCCATCCACTGCCCGACGCGGCCTCGCGCGGTCGCGGCGGTCTGGGTGGATGCCGGCGAACCGCCGGGCGCGGTGGTGGTCACCCCTCCGACCCGCCCCCGTGCTGTTCGGAACCCTGCTGTTCGACGCCCTGCAGCGACTCGACGGCCGCCGCGAAGCTGCGGCCGCGCTCGGCATAGTCCGCGAACATGTCCAGCGACGCCGCGGCCGGGGCCAGCAGCACCGCGTCACCCGGCGACGCCAGCGCCGCGGCCTCGCGCACCACGACCTGCATCGCGGCGGGGCCGTCGGCACCCGGCAACGGGACCCGGCGCACGGCGCCGGAAGACTCGGGGCTGGTCACCGATCCATCGTCGCGCGTGTCGACGTGGACGACGGGGACCTGCGGGGCGTGTCGCGCCAGCGCTTCGGCGATCCGGTCGGCGTCACGGCCGATCAACACCGCCGCGCGCAGCCTCGGCGCAACCTCCGCGACGAGGTCGTCGACCTGGGCACCCTTGAGCAGCCCACCGGCCACCCAGACCACACTCTCGCGCGCCAGCAGCGACGTGCGCGCCGCGTGCGGGTTGGTGGCCTTGGAATCGTCGACGTACTCGACGCCGTCGACGGTACCGACGGGCGCGGCGCGGTGCGGCCCGACCCGGTGGCGGCGCAGGCCGTCGTGGACCGCGGATTCCGGTACGTCGATCGACCGGGCGAGCGCCGCGGCGGCCAGCGCGTCGGACAGCCCGGCGGGCCCGGCGGGCGAGACGTCGGCGACGGCCGCCAACACGGCCGAATCCGCGAAGGCGCGATCCACCAGGACGTCGCCGCTGATGCCGAGTTCCCCGCGCTGCGGGTAGCCGAGGGTGAATCCGACGGTGACGACGGCCTGGGACCGGTCACGCAGTCCCCCGGCGATCGGATCGTCGAGGCCGAGCACCCCGACGGTGCCGGTGAGCACACGGGCCTTCGCGTCGATGTATCCCTCGATGCCGCCGTGCCAGTCGAGATGGTCCTCCGCGATGTTGAGAACGACCCCTGCCTCGGGCTGCACCGACGGCGCCCAGTGCAACTGGAACGACGACAGTTCGACGGCGAGGACCTCGGCGCGCGGCTCGGTGCGCCGCAGCGCGTCGAGGATCGGCAGGCCGATGTTGCCGCAGGCCACCGACGCCAGACCGGCGGCCTCGAGGATCGCGTGCAGCATCATCGTGGTGGTGGTCTTGCCGTTGGTTCCGGTCACCACGAGCCAGCGGCGGGGCGGACCGTAGATCTCGGCGCGGTCGATCCGCCAGGACAGTTCGACGTCGCCCCAGATCGGGACCGCGGCACCGGCGGCGTGCGAGAGCAGCGGTGCGTCGGGCGCGAACCCGGGGCTCGTGACCACGAGCGCGAACCGGCGCAGCGCCTCCGGATGCGCCTCGGCCTCGGCGACGAGCTCGTCGAGACCGACGGTGTCGGCGCCGAGTTCACGGCAGCGTTCGAGGGCCTCGGCGCTGCGGTCGGTGACCGTCACCTGCGCCCCGAGGTCGGTGAGCGGGGTGACGACGGCACGTCCGGAGATCCCGGCGCCCGCGACGAGCACCCGGGTCCCGCGCAGCCATTCCAGTTCGTGCGTCACCGCGTCAGTCCCCGATCGCCGAGAGGTATTCGCTGTAGAACAGGGCCATGCCGACGGCCGAGGCGATGGCCGCGAGCAACCAGAACCGGATGATGACCGTGGTTTCGGCCCAGCCTCCGAGCTCGAAGTGGTGGTGGAACGGCGCCATCCGGAACACGCGCCTGCGGCTGGACCGGAACACGGCCACCTGGATGACCACCGACGCGGCCTCGGCGACGAACAGCGCACCGATTACGACCATGAGCAGCTCGGTGCGGGTGGTGACCGACAGGCCGGCGAGCATGCCGCCGAGCGCGAGCGAACCGGTGTCGCCCATGAAGATCTTGGCCGGGGCCGCGTTCCACCACAGGAACCCGATGCAGGCCGCGGCGCCGGCGGCGCACAGCAGCGCCAGATCGAGGGGGTCGCGCACGTCGTAGCAGCCCTTGCCCGGTTCGGCGACACAGGAGTTGCGGTACTGCCAGAACGTGATGATGACGTAGGCGCCGAGCACCAGGCTCATCGAGCCGGCCGCGAGACCGTCGAGGCCGTCGGTGAGGTTCACCGCGTTCGACCAGGCGCTGACCAGCAGGTACACGAACAGGATGAAGACGACCGAGCCCATCGACACCGTGGCGATGTCGCGGACGTAGGACAGGTGCGTGCTGCCGGGGGTCAGGCCGCTGTCGTTGCGGAACTGCAGCGCGAGGATGCCGAACGCGACCGCGGCGATGAGCTGGCCGACCAGCTTGGCGGTCTTGTTCAGTCCGAGGTTGCGCTGCTTGCGGATCTTGATGAAGTCGTCGAGGAATCCGACGCCGCCGAGCGCGGTGGTCAGGCCCAGCACCAGCAGACCGGACGCGGTCGGGCCCTCCGCGTCGTATCCGAGACCGATCAGATGCGATCCCCAGTACCCGGCCCACAGGCCGGCGAGGATCGCGACGCCACCCATCGTGGGGGTGCCGCGCTTGGCCTGATGGCTCTGCGGCCCCTCGACGCGGATCTCCTGGCCGAAGCCCTGCCGCGTGAACGCCTTGATCAGCACCGGCGTGAGCAGGATCGACACCGCCAGCGCGATGCCGGCAGCGAAAAGGATCTGTCTCACCGTGCAGCCTCCGTTTCCACAGCAGAATCAGTGTTCCCGGTTCCGGCACCGAGAACCGCGTCCGCGACCGACCACAGGCCGACCGACTGCGACGCCTTCACCAGGACGACGTCGCCCGGTTCGAGTTCGTCTTCGAGAAGTGCGATCGCCGCGTCCGCATCCGGTACGTGGCTGGCTTCCTCGCCCCAGGATCCTTCCATCACCGCGCCCTGGAAGAGGCCGCGGACCGGGCGCGTCGCGCCGACGGCGATGATCCGGGTGACGTCGAGGCGCACCGCGAGGCGGCCGATGCGGTCGTGTTCCACGACCGAGTCGTCGCCCAGCTCCCCCATCTCGCCGAGCACCGCGAACGTCCGCCGTGGCGTGTCCCCGGCACGTGCCATGGTCACCAGCGCCTTGAGCGCGGCCCGCATCGAATCGGGGTTCGCGTTGTAGGCGTCGTCGATGACGGTGACACCGTCGGCGCGGGTCCGCACCGCCATGCGGTGCGCCGACACGGGCGCGGCACCGCCGAGCGCGGCCGCGATCTGTTCGAGGGTCGCGCCGCATTCGAGGGCGGTCGCAGCGGCGGTCAGCGCGTTGCCGACGTGGTGCTCGCCGTGCACGGCCAGCGTGACGTCGGCGCTGCGCCGGCCACCCTCGGCGTCCGGATCGGTGACGACGAGCGTGAACGACGCGCGCGCCGAGTCGTCGAGGTGCACGTTCTCGGCGCGCACCGTGGCCGTGGGACTGCTGCCGACGAAGACGACGCGGGCGTTCGTGCGGGAGGCCATCTTCACGACCAGGGGGTCGTCGGCGTTGAGGATCGCGACACCGCCGTCGGCGACCGACGGCAGGGACTCGACGAGCTCGCCCTTGGTCTGCGCGATGACCTCCTGCGATCCGAATTCGCCGAGATGCGCGGTGCCGACGTTGAGCACGGCGCCGATGCGCGGGGGTGCCACCGCGGCCAGGGCCGCGATGTGGCCGGGGCCGCGCGCCGACATCTCGAGCACCAGGTAGCGGGTGTCGCGGGTGGCGCGCAGTGCTGTCCACGGATGGCCGAGTTCGTTGTTGAACGATCCGGGTGGAGCGACGACCTCGCCGAGTGGCGCCAGCACCGCAGCCAGCAGATCCTTGGTCGACGTCTTGCCGGCGGACCCGGTGACGCCCACGACGGTCAGGCCGGTGGCGGTCAGGTCGTCGACGACGGCCCGCGCGAGCCGGCCGAGGGCCGCGAGGACCGCCGCGCCGGAGCCGTCGGTGTCGTGTTCGAAGGCGAGCGAGTTGGTCTCGGTCCGCGGAACCGGGGGCACCACGATCGCCGGGACGCCGACCGGCCGGGCGGCCAGCACGGCGACCGCACCTGCGGCGACGGCCGCAGCAGCATGGTCGTGTCCGTCGGATCGGGCGCCGGGTAGCGCGAGGAACAGCCCACCCGGTCCGATCCGCCGCGAATCGAACTCGACGGTGCCGGTCACCTCCGCCGACGGGTCGTCCACGTCGTGCAGGGTCCCACCGACGACCTCCGCGATGCGGGCCAGGGTCATCGGGATCATGCTGTTCCTCCATCTCGGGTGACGCCCGTGCCGTTCCGGCCGGATTCGTCGGCTGCGTGTGCCGGGCGCAGGGCCCGGAGACGCTCGAGAGCGTCCGCCAGCACCTCCCGGTCGTCGAAGGGGTACTTGACCCCGTTGATCTCCTGGCCGCGCTCGTGTCCCTTGCCGGCGACGAGCACGATGTCGCCGGGGCTGGCCCAGCGGACCGCCGTTTCGATCGCGGCGGCGCGGTCGCCGATCTCGAGGATCTCGCCGCGTTCGGCGTCCGGCACCGAACGGGCTCCGTCGAGCAACGCCGCGCGGATGGTCGCGGGATCCTCGGTGCGCGGGTTGTCGTCGGTGACGACGACGAGTTCGGCGCCGCGGGCCGCGGCGGCGCCCATGAGGGCGCGTTTGCCGCGGTCGCGGTCGCCCCCGGCACCGACGACCACCGCGATGCGTCCGCTGCTGCGGCCCCGCAGGGTGGCGACCACCGCTTCCAGCGCGGCCGGTTTGTGCGCGTAGTCGACGACGGCCAGGAAGTCCTGGCCACGGTCGACGAGTTCGACCCGGCCGGGGACCGACACCGACGCGATGCCCTCGGCGGCGGTGTCCGGGTCGACACCGGCGGCGGCGCACACCGCGGTGGCCAGCGCGGCGTTGGCGATGTTGTAGTGGCCGGGCAGCCGAACCCGTACCCGGTGCGCGGTGCCGTCGGGTCCGGTCAGGGTGAAGCACTGGGAGCCGTCGGTCTCGGCGGTCGCAGCGGTCGCGGTCCAGTCCGCGGCCGGTGCGGTCGGGGACGTGGCGACGGTGGCGACAGCGCTCGGGTCGGCAGGGCCCGGGTGGGCGGCGCGAGCGATCTCGGCCATCCGGACACCCCACTCGTCGTCGACGCACACCACGGCCCGTGCCGCGCTGTGCGGCGACCCCGCGGCGAACAGCAGGGCCTTCGCGGCGAAGTAGTCGTCGAGGTCCTTGTGGAAGTCCAGGTGGTCCTGCGACAGGTTGGTGAACGCGCCGATCGCGAATCCGACGCCGCCGACCCGGCCGAGAGCCAGGGCGTGGCTCGACACCTCCATCACGACGGTGTCGATGCCGCGTTCGAGCATCGCGGCGAACAGCGCGTGCAGTTGCGGTGCCTCGGGGGTGGTGAGCGCGCTGGGGACGCGACGGCCCGCGATGCGGGTCTCGACCGTCCCGACGAGCCCGGTGGACCGGCCGGCGGCGACCAGCCCGGCTTCGACGAGGTACGCGGTGGTGGTCTTGCCGGAGGTGCCGGTGATGCCGATGACCTGCATCCGGCGCGAGGGGTGGCCGTAGACGGCGGCGGAGACCGCACCGAGCACCGACCGCGGGTCGTCGTGCACGAGGACGGGCGTGGGGGCGGTGACCGTCGCGGCGACGAGGTCGCGTCCCGCCGAATCGGTGAGCACCGCGACCGCGCCGCGTTCGAGTGCGGTCGCGGCGAACTGGGCGCCGTGCGCGTGGGCGCCGGGAAGCGCCGCGAACAGGTCGCCGGGTTGCACGGCCTGGGCGCGCAGGTCGATGCCGGTGACGGTGTCCGCCGGATCTGCGGTGCCCGCGTAATCGTCCGGGACCACGATCGTGTGGTGGGCGCCGACCGCGTCTGCCAGCTCCCGGAGCCGAGTCGCCGGTGGATGTTCGGGTCTCAGCCCCTCCGTGGGAGGGGACGGATCCGGACTCGGGGGCACAGGCACCAGGTTCCTCTCGCTCTGCCGCAGCGGCCTGCCGGTCGCTGTTCGTCCGCGGTGACGGGACGCTTCCCGCCGTGACACGTTACCGACACCGGCACCGCCGTTCGAACAGGGTCACCGCTCAGTCGACCTGCAGGATCAGCTTGCTGCCCGGGTCGGGCGACAGCGGCACGTTCTCACGCTGCAACATCCACGCGGCGATGTTGTGGAACAACGGTGCCGCGGACTGACCACCGCTGCCGTCGGCGCTGCGCTTCGGTGCGTCTAGCATGATCCCGATCACGAACCGCGGGTCGTCGGCCGGGGCGATCCCGGCGAAGGTGATCCAGTATTCGGAGTTCGAATAGCACTTGCAGTTCTGGTCGATCTGCTGGGCGGTGCCGGTCTTGCCGCTGATCTGGTAGCCCTCGATCGCCGCGGGTGTGCCGGTGCCGCGCTGGTTGCCGGTGTCGTCCTGCACGACGGAGCGGAACATGTCCCGGACGGTGGCGGCGGTCTGCGCCCCGATGACCCGGACCGGTTCGGGTCGGGGTGTCTCGGTTCGGGTGCCGTCGGGGGCGATCGTCGCGCGGACGATGCGCGGTGCGATGCGTTCGCCGTCGTTGGCGATGGTCTGATAGATCCCGGCCATCTGCAGCAGCGTCATCGACAGGCCCTGCCCGATCGGCAGGTTCGCGAAGGTACCGCCGGACCACTGTTCCCGGCTGGGGACGAGGCCGTCGGACTCGCCCGGCAATCCGACGTCGGTGCGCTGACCGAGCCCGAACAGCTCGAGCATCTGCGCGAAACGGTCCTCCCCGATCCGCTGGGCGAGCATCAGCGTGCCCACGTTCGAGGACTTCCCGAAGACTCCGGTGGTCGTGTAGGGCACCACCCCGTGGTCCCACGCGTCCTTGACGCTGACGCCGGCCATCGTAATCGAGCCGGGTACCTGCAGCACCTCGTCGGGCGTGGTCGCCCCGTCCTCGATGGCGGCCGCGGCGGTGATGATCTTGTTGACCGAGCCGGGTTCGAACGGCGAGCTCACCGCGAGGTTGCCGAGCTGCGCGTCGGGCTGCTTGTCGATGCCGACGGCCGGATTGAACGTGCCGTCGTTGGCCATCGCGAGCACTTCGCCGGTCTGCGCGTCCAGGACGACCGCGGACGCGTTCTTCGCCTCCGACAGTTCCTTCGCACGCTGTACCTGCTGCTGGACGTAGTACTGGATGTCGGCGTCGATGGTCAGTTCGACCGCCGACCCGTCGACGGCGGCCTGACGGTCGCGCCAGCTGCCGGGGATCACGGCTCCGTCGGATCCCCGGTCGTAGGTCGACGAACCGTCGGTGCCGGCCAGGACCGAATCCATCGACGATTCGAGGCCGAGCAGGCCGTGACCGTCCCAGCCGGTCGCACCGACGATGTTCGCGCCGAGGGACCCACCCGGATACAGGCGGATGTCCTGGCGTTCGAGGCCGACCTTGTCGTACTCGTCGACGATCGCCGCGGCCACCCCGGGATCGACGCCGCGCGCGAGGTAGACGAATGTTTCGTCGCTCTCGAGCTTTGCCAGCACGTCCTTCTCGGGTGCGGCGTCGCCCAGGGCTTCGTGCACCGTCTTCGCGACGCCCTTCAGGTATTCGCCGGTTTCCGGTTTCGACGGGTCCTTCGCGTGTGCTTCTTCGAGTTCGGCGCGCACGCGCTGCGGCTGGAAGGTGAGTGCCTTCGCTTCCATCGTGTAGGCCAGAGGCGCCCCGTTGCGATCGGCGATGGTCCCCCGGGTGGCGGGTTCGACCAGACGCGTCGTGCGCTGGTTCGCCGCTTCCGCGGTGAGACTCGGGGCCTGCACGACCTGAACCCACAGCAGCATCGCGGCGGTGAGCCCGAGGGCGCCGAACATGGCGGCGCGCCCGATCCTGTTCCGGAATCCGAATTCGGTCGTGTACGTCGCGGCCGCAGTCCGGCGAGACCCCGCACGTCCGGCCTGGGCCGGGCGGCGGGGTGCGGGTTTGCGGCTGCTCGAGGGCCTGCGAGGTTGAGCGCCTCGGCTCACCGGCGCCCGTCCTCGGACTGCGTCGTCGGGTTCACGGGCATCAATTGTTCCGCCTGCGGCGGCGCGACGGCCGCATTACCGGTCTCCGGCGTGGCGGCGGGCTCCGTCGGCGCAGGTGCGGCTGCCGGTGCAGGTGCGGGTGCCACCGCGGGCGCGGGGGCTTCCGCCCGTGCCGGGGCCGGCACCGGGGCCGGGTTCTCCGATCGGTCACCACCCAGCGACAGCGGCCGCGGATTCTCGGTTCCCGCACTGCCGGCCAGCGGCGCGGGCCCGGTGCGGTCGGCCGCGGTCGGGGCGTTCAACGGCGCCGCCGGTGCGCCGTTCGCCGCGGTCGGCGTCCCCACGACCCGGACCGAGCCGTCTTCACCGACGACCAGGCGCGCGACCTCCCCGGTCGGAATCATGCCGAGTTCGGCGGCCTTCACCGCGAGCACGGGCGCCGAGTTCCCGGCTTCCACGTCGCGCTGCAGAACCGCGCGTTCCTGCCGCAGGGTCTCGTTGTGCGCCCGGGCGGCGCTGAGCTGGTAGGAGTCTTCCGCCGCGCGGGTCGTCAGCAGCAGCGTGACGGCCATGCCGACGCCGAGCAGCGCGAGGATCGTTGCGACGAACGGGATCCGGGTCGCCACCGTGGGCTGCTGCGTCGCCGTGGTCGCGCCCCGCGACTCGCCGGTCACACCGAGGTGGGCGGCGCGCTGGTTCCGCCGCTGGTACGCGCGCTGCGCCGCCGTGGATCGCGCCGAACGACGGAGCGGGGATGCCACCTGAACGGTCATCGGTTACCTCCTGGCGATTCGTTCTGCGGCACGCAGGCGTACGGGCGCCGAGCGTGGATTGCGCTCCACCTCCTGCGGGGAGGCCTTCTCCGCACCCCGGGTGAGGATTCTCAGTTCCGGTCCCATCCCGGGCAGTTCCACGGGCAGCCCCTCGGGGCTCCGGGACTTCGAGCGCGGAGCGAGCTCCGCCTTGACCACCCGATCCTCGAGGGACTGGTACGACATGAACACCACGCGCCCGCCGACGGCGAGCGCGTCGAGAGCCGCCGGCACAGCGGCCCGGAGCGAGTCGAGTTCGGCGTTGACCTCCACCCGCAGCGCCTGGAACGTGCGTTTGGCGGGATGACCGCCGGTGCGGCGCGACGCGGCCGGGATCGTCCGATAGAGCAGTTCGACGAGCTGCCCGCTGGTCCGGAACGGCGTCTTCTCGCGCGTCCGCACGATCTCGGAGGCGATCTTCCCCGCGAACCGCTCCTCCCCGTAGGTGCTGAGGATGCGGGCGAGGTCGCCGTGGCTGTACGTGTTGAGCACGTCGGCGGCGGTGATGCCGACGGTCGGGTCCATCCGCATGTCGAGCGGCGCGTCCTGCGAGTACGCGAAGCCCCGGCCGGCCTCGTCCAGCTGCATCGAGGACACCCCGAGATCGAACAGGATCGCGTGGACCGACCCGATCCGATCGAGTCCGCACTCTTCGAGCGCGTCGGCGATCCCGTCGTAGCGGGTATGGACGAAATCGGTCCGGTCCGCGAACGGCGCGAGCCGCGCCTTCGCGATGGCCAAGGCGTCAGGATCGCGGTCGAGACCGATCAGACGCAATCCCGGGTAGGTACGCAGGAAGTGCTCCGAGTGCCCGCCGAGACCGAGGGTCGCGTCGACGTACACGGCACCCTCACCACCGGGGCCCTTCGCCTCGATCGCCGGACCGAGCAGCTCGTCGGCGCGTTCGAGCAGCACGGGAACATGCGCGAAACCTTCGGCGGGGACGTCACCGGCTGCACCGGGTTTCGCGTCGTCCTCGCCGTCCACCATGTTTCCTGCGCTTCCTGTTCGGTCGATTCGGGAAACGAATCGAGACGTGGGGTTCGATCGGTGGACGGTCGTCGGAGTGCCGATACGCGGGCGGCGAATGCATCGAGGTCTCTGTCCGATTCGGGGACCTGGCGCTGGGGAAGTGCGTCAGGGCTCCGTTGCCGAACCTGGCGCTGGGGAAGTGCGTCAGGGTCGGCCTCGGGCAGAGGCCTCGCGGCACTCGCCGCGCGACCGAAGCAGCGGTTTACAGGATGTCTTGCAGCGCCTCGTCCCTCGCCTCCGAAAACTCTTCCTCGTGTTCGGCGAGGTAGGTCTCCCACGCCGTCGCGTCCCAGATCTCGAGGTGCTTGATCGCCCCGATCACGACGCAGTCCTTGGTGAGCCCGGCGTACTTGCGGTGTGCCGCGGAGAGCGTGATCCGGCCCTGCGCGTCGGGTCGCTGTTCGTCGGTGCCGGACGCGAGGCTGCGCAGAAATGCGCGCGCCTGCGGATTGCTGCGCGACGCGGCAGCGGCCCGCTCCGCCAGCGCCGCGAACTCGTCGCGCGGAAACACGGTCAGGCTGTGGTCTTGCCCTTTGGTGATCATCAGCCCTCCCGCCAGTTCGTCTCGATACTTCGCCGGCAACGTGAGCCGACCCTTGTCATCCAACTTCGGGGTATGGGTGCCGAGAAACACTCGCCACCCCCCGCCTTAGTCGGCCGGACCATTCGTCTCCGGCGGGGCAACCCGAGCCGCTCCGCCGCGACCCACAGTACCCCACTTTGCCCCACGTTCAACCAATTACGGGCCCGAATCGCCGGGCGTTTCACCCGAAATCGCTGCTCAACGAAGGTGGGGTGGAGTGGGGCGTTTTCGGGTCGGTGGGTTTCCGCGGCAGCCACCGGCCGTGCACGTCCCGGGCCGGCTCCGATCGACACCGGAAAACCCCAGGTCGATGCGACCGCACCGGACGACTCGGAGGCGTCCCGCAGCTCGGTGGGGCGATGTGGGAGGAGTCGGGCGAGGGGTGAATCCGAGGGGTAAATACGGGGCGATGCGCGCACCGCTCCCGGCACGCACGTGACGCACGTCGCGACATCCCCGAGACGACGAACGGCGCGACCCCTTTACATGGGGTCGCGCCGTTTCGCGGACTGCCTTCTACTCGTGGGCGAACTCGCGGCTATTCCTGTTCGAAACGCCGCCGGAAGCGTTCCTCCATCCGATGGGTGAACCCACCGGTGGATTTGCGGTTCCCTCGGGCCCGGGTTCCCTGCCCGGAACCGGATCCGCCCCCGCGAGGAGCATCACCGAGCGGCTTTCCGCGCCGACCTCCGACGAGGAGCAGAACGCCCGCGCCGAACATCACAAGAAAGCCGAGCAGGCTGATGATCGGGAACCCACCCGGCTTCACCGGCAGGGCGACACCCGCGATCAACAACGCCAGACCCACTACGAACAGCGCACCGGCCTGCAGCCGTCGACGGCTGCCTGCCATGCCCAACCGACTGCCTCGGACGGTCGAGGCGAACTTGGGATCCTCAGCATAGAGCGCGCTCTCGATCTGATCGAGCATGCGCTGCTCGTGCTCGGAGAGTGGCACGGTACCTCCCCCGGCACTAAAACGGTGGCCGCCGATTCCTCCGGTGGAAACGACGGGGGGCCGACTTTGGACGGCCGCCTGATCTCATAATACGAGTACATCATGCGCTGGACCACCAACTCCGACACGGAGTCCCGCACGGGCTTCCGAACGTCCCCGCGGCCCGGCGCCGAAGGTCCCGCGCTCACTCGGGAACGGTCACCCGATCGGAGAGACAATCCTCCACCTCGTGGAGAAACGACCCGACCTCGCCGTAGAACCTGTCGGCCTCGTCGGCCGGCAGCGTCCGTGTGATGCCGGACTCGATCGCAGCCCGGGTCTCGGAACGGTCGGCGAAGAAGTCCGCCCAGCGCGCGAATCCCGGATCCGCCTTCGCCATGAGCACCCACGCGTTTCGGGTCCGGGCCCGCCGGACCACCTGACCGGCGCGAACCTCGGCGACCGCGAGCACGGCCCCTGCTCCCCGCAACGCGGCGAGGTAGGCGAGCTGGAAGCGTTCCGCGGCGTCGCGGGCCCCGGCGGCCTCGGACAGCAACTCGTCGGCCCGGCGCAGCATCGTCGCCGCCCGCGAGGACACCGGACGCGTTACGCAGCCTCGACGTCCGAACCCTGCTCCGCCGTCGGCAACCTGTGGCACGACCATCACTCACCTCCCCGTGACTCGGGTGGGTGATCCGGGGATGTTCGCTTCCCTCGAACATCACCGGATCACCGTTGTCGAACATGCGTTCGACGTATTCAATATAGCTGGACCCACCGACATATCGTCAAGGGAAGGCGGACTCCTCCCCGCATGAGCACGGACCCGATCCCGCACGACGCGGCGCCGATTCTTCTCGACCTGTCCCCCGCGGAATTCCGCGCGCGCCTGCCCGAGATGCTGCCCATCTACGTCGCCGCCATGAAATATCCCCGCGGAACCGAGTACCACCGCGCCCCGATGTGGTCCGAACACGCCGGCCGTCCCGGGTGGCGTGCCGTGGCCGCCGCCCTCCCGCACGACCCGTCGACCCTCGTCGCGATCGCGTACGGCTACCGCGGCGCTCCGCAGCAGTGGTGGAACCAGCAGGTCCGCACCGGGATGCGGCACGCGGGATATTCCGTCGAACAGATCGACGCCACACTCGGCGACTACTTCGAACTCACCGAACTGCACGTTCATCCCGACGCGCAGGGACACCGCATCGGCGAAGCCCTCCTGCTGCGACTGCTCGGCGACCGGCCGGAACGCGCGGTGCTCCTGTCCACCCCCGAGGTACCGGACGAGGACAACCGCGCGTGGCGGCTGTACCGCCGCCTCGGCTTCCGCGACGTGGTGCGCGGGTTCGTCTTCACCGGTGATGCGCGACCGTTCGCGGTGCTCGGGCGCGAACTCCCCCTCACGATCGAGACCCGGCCGCCGCTCGAGACCGGACCGCGGCGATAGCCTGAGCCCGTGATCGACGCAGTCGTGGTGGGTTCCGGGCACAACGCCCTCGTCTCCGCGTGCTATCTCGCACGCGCCGGCCGCTCGGTGGAGGTGCTCGAACGCGACACCGTGCTCGGCGGCGCCGTCTCCACCGTCGAACGGTTCCCGGGCCACGCCGTCGACCGCGGTTCGTCCGCGCACATCATGATCCGGCACACCGGCATCCTCGAGGAACTGGAGCTCGACGGTTTCGGGTTGCGCTACCTCGACTGCGACCCGTGGGCGTTCGCGCCCGCGCCACCGGGCAGCGACCGTCCGGGCATCGTCTTCCATCGCGACCTCGATCGCACCTGCCGATCGATCGAAACCGCATGCGGCCCACGCGAAGCCGACGCCTATCGGCGTTTCGTCGACGTGTGGGGTCCCCGCAGTGCCGCCGTGATGCGCTCGTTCTCCGCGCCGCCCACCGGACGGCACCTCCTCTCGTCGTTCTGGGGTCTGGACACCGGCAGCGGCGGCAGCGACCTGTCGCGGCAGTTCCTGGCCTCCGGCGACGCGCTGCTCGACGAGTACTTCGACGACGAGCCACTGAAGGCCGCGCTCGCGTGGTTCGGCGCGCAGTCGGGGCCCCCGATGTCCGAACCGGGAACCGCGCCCATGGTCGGGTTCGCGGCACTGATGCACACGCTGCCCCCGGGCCGGGCGGTCGGCGGCAGTGGTGCCCTCACCCGCGCTCTCGCTGCCCGGCTCGCCGCGGACGGCGGCACCGTCACCCTCGGCGACGGCGTCACCGAACTGCGCCGCTCGGGCGGCGGGTGGGTGGTCCGGACCGAATCGGGCCGCACCGTCAGCGCGCGCACGGTGGTCGCCGGATGCCACATCCTGACCACGCTGGACCTGCTCGAACGCGGCGGCTACGACCGCGCGCGGCTGACCGACTGGCGGCGCCGCATCCGCGTCGGGCCGGGCATCGGGATGGTGCTGCGCCTGGCCACCGACGCGCTTCCCGCGTACGCGGGGGCCGAGTCCGCCGCCGACACCACGCGCGGACTGCAACTGCTGGTCGACGACCGGGCCCACCTGCGGCTTGCGCACGGTGCCGCGCTCGCCGGCGAACTGCCGCCGCGCCCAGCGGTCCTCGGGATGAGTTTCACCGCGTTGGATCCGTCCATCGCGCCGGCGGGTGAGCACCAGGTGACGTTGTGGTCCCAGTGGCATCCGCACCGGCTGTCCGGTGGTCGCCGCTGGACCGACCTCGCCGAAACCGAGGCGGACCGGATCGTCGCCCAGGTGGAGTCGCGTGCGCCCGGGTTCACCGCGTCGATCCGGCACCGGCACATCCAGACCCCCGAGAACATCGAGCAGGAACTGGGCATGATCGGCGGCAACGTCATGCACGTGGAAATGTCCCTGGACCAGATGTTCATGTGGCGGCCGCTGCCGGAACTCTCCCGGCATCGGGTGCCCGACGCGCCCGGGCTGTATCTGACCGGTGCGTCGACACATCCCGGCGGAGGTGTGTCGGGCGCCAGCGGACGCAGCGCCGCCCGGGCCGCGCTGACCGACACCGCCGGCGGACCCGCGCGCCGCATCGTCCGCCGGCTGACGAGCGGATGATCGAGCGCCCCACCGCGGCGGTGGCACTCGCGGTCGCCGCCGTGGCCGCTCAGATCGCATATCCGCTCACGCACGGATCCGCTCGGGACGTCGTCACCGTTCTCGTGGTGGCACTGCTGGCCGCGGCCTGTACGGCACACGCCACGTCGCACCGGGGCGGCTTGTGGGCGGCCGGGCTGTTCGCGATCTCGGCCGGGCTCGGATTCGCCTCCGAGGTCGTCGGTACCGCCACCGGATACCCGTACGGGTGCTACGCCTACGCCACCGACCGGCTCGGTCCCGCGCTGTTCGACGTCCCGCTCGTGGTACCGCTGGCATGGACCGCCGGCTTGTACCCCGTGTGGTGCGTGGCGACGCGGCTGACCCGCCGGCCCGCACCGCGGATCGCCGCGGCCACCGTCGGCATGGTCGGATGGGACCTGTACCTGGATCCGCAGATGGTCGCGGACGGGCAGTGGACGTGGTGTCACGGACCGGGGCTCCCCGGGCTCGCCCACATCCCGCTCACCAACTACGCCGGCTGGGTGGTCGTCGCGGCCGTCATGGCCACCGCACTCACCGTGCTCGACCGGGTGACCCGGCAGCCCACGGGCGGCGCGACACGATGGCCCCGGACGACCCGGAGCGACGCGGTGCCGGTCGCCCTGTTCCTGTGGACGTGGCTCGGGTCGGCACTCGCCCACACCGTCTTCCTCGACGCACCGGAGCTGCGCTGGTCGGCGATGTACGGATTCGTCGTGATGGGGCTGCTCGGCGTCCCGCTGCTGGTGTCGCTGGTCCACGCTCGCCGAGCGCACCCGAACCTGCGGCGACTCGCCGGAACACCCCCGGACCTCTGACACCCCCGCAGGATGCTGGCACGATATCCGCTGTGCAGCCGTCCCTCATCCCTGCTCCCCGTCGCCGCCCGATCCGGCAGGCGGTCCTCCTTCTCCTGTTGCTTCCGCTGCTCGCGGGCTGCCTGCGTGCCCAGGTGACGATGGGTGTCTCGGCCGACGACCGGGTGTCCGGTCAGATCGTCGCCGCGACGATCCCGGTCGACGAGAACGACAAGGGACCGCAGCTCGTCGTCCCGGAATCGCTGGCCGGACGCGTCCGGGTACAGGAGTACAAGCAGGACGGCTACGTCGGCAGCCAGGTGTTCTTCAGCGACCTGTCGTTCGGCGACGTGCAGCAACTGGGCGCGATGACAGACCAGAGCGCGGGCTCGTTCCAGATCTCGTTGCAGCGGGCCGGTGATCTCGTGTCCCTCACCGGCAAGGTCGACCTCGAATCGGTGCCCGCGCAGGGCACGGACGTGCAGTTCACGATCGCGTTCCCGGCCCGGATCGCCACCACCAACGGCACCCGCGAGTCCGACTCGGTCGTCACGTGGAAGCTGCCCGCCGGGGACGTGACGAACCTGCGCGCCGAGGTCCGCTACTCCGATCCCAACACCCGCGGCTTCGCCGGGTGGGCCGGCATCGTCGCCGGGGTCACGCTCGGGGTGGCACTGATCATCGGTGGCCTGGCCTGGCTCAATCGCAACCCGGCACCTGTCCGCACGTCGGCGACCGGGCCGGATCCCGACGCCGGCTCCGGCCCGGCCCCGGACTCCGACGATTCGTAGCGTGATCACCGCGGTCACCCGGGCCGGCGCGGCGGTAGCACTGTTCGGCGCGGTCACCGCCGTCGCCAACCGCCTCACGCTCCCACGGCTCGAACCCGGCACCGCGATCACCGAACCGGTCACCGTGCTGGTCCCCGCCCGCGACGAAGCGCACCGGGTGCCGGATCTCGTCGCGGACCTGCGTGCCCAGCACGGCGTACCGGGGATGCGGGTGATCGTTCTCGACGACGACTCGTCCGACGGCACCGCCGACGCCGCGCGCCGGGCCGCCGCCGGGGACGACCGCATCGAGGTGGTACGCAGCACGGAGCGGCCACCGGCGGGCTGGACGGGTAAAGCTGCCGCGTGCGCGCACGCCTACCGGGTCGCAGCACCGGCCGCGGACACCGGCGTGATCGTGTTCGTCGACGCGGACGTGCGTCTGGCACCGCAGGCGCTGCGCGCGGCGGTGACGTCCCTGCGGCGGATGGGCGCCGACCTGCTCTCGCCCTGGCCGTTCCAGGTGGCCGGATCACCGGCGGAGCACCTGCTGCAGCCGCTGTTGTGCTGGTCCTGGTTCTCGTCGCTGCCGGTCGCGGTGGCCGATCGTACGACCCGGCCGTCGATGGCGGTGGCGTGCGGGCAGTTCCTCGTCTTCGACGCCCGCGCGTACGCCGCGATCGGCGGTCACGCCGCGGTCGCGTCCAGTCCCACGGAGGACCTCGATCTCGCCCGCACCCTGCGTGCCGCGGGCCGTCGCACGGCGGTCGCGGCGGCCGGGCCGCTCGCGTCGTGCCGGATGTATCTCGATCGCCGGCAGCTCACCGCCGGATACACCCGCTGGCTGTGGTCGGCGTTCGGATCCACCGCCGGTGCGGTCGCGGTCCTCGCCGGGTACACGCTGGCCTACGTGCTGCCCCCGGTCGCCGCGGTCGCCGGGCACGGTTCCGTCCGGCGCTGGGGTCTGGCCGGCACTGCCGCGGCGCTCGTCTCGCGCACGCTGGCCCGGTCCGCCGAGCGGGGGACCGCCCCGTCCGGATCGGATGCGGTGGCGGCGCTCGGGCATCCCGCCGCGATCACCGGGTTCGGTGCGCTGACGGTCGCCTCGTTGCGCGCCCGGCGCGAGGGCCGGACCGGCTGGAAGAACCGGCCCCTGCCCTGAGCGTTCGTCAGGCGGGCTGGACCACCGGAGTGGGGACCTCGATCCCGAGCCGCGCCAGCACCTCGCGGGTCGCACGCGCGAAGTTCAGCGTGATGAAGTGCAATCCGGGTGCGCCCTCGGCGATGAGCCGCTCACACATCTCGGTCGCGACCTCGATACCGACCTCGCGCACCGCGGCACGGTTCTCCTCGGGGCCGTCGCCTGCGGCCCGCACGAGCCGTTCCTCGAGTGCCGCGGGGAGCCGGGAGCCCGACAGTTCGAGACTGCGCCGCGCCGACCGCAGCGACGTGATCGGCATGATCTCGGGAATGATCGGCTTGAGCGCCTGCTCCGCGTCGCACGCCGCGACCCGGTCCCGCAGCCGCAGGTAGTGCTCGACGTCGAAGAACATCTGCGTGATCGAGTACTCGGCGCCGGCCCGCAACTTCTGTACCAGGTACCGGGTGTCGTGGTCGAGATCCGGGGAGCGGTAGTGCCCCTCGGGGAAGGACGCCACACCGACGTGGAAGTCGCCGAGTTCGCGCACGAGCCGGACCAGTTCCTCGGCGTGCTCGACGCCCTGCGGGTGCTTGGCCCATTCGCCCAGCGGATCGCCGGGCGGGTCGCCGCGCAGGGCCAGGATGTTGCTGATTCCGCGGTCCGCGTAGGCCCCGACCATCGCGCGCAACTCGTCGATGCTGTGCCCGACCGCGGTCAGGTGCGCGACCGGCAGCAGGGTCGTCTCCTCGGCGAGCTGGCCGGTCACACGGACCGTGCGGTCCCGGGTCGAACCCCCGGCGCCGTAGGTCATGGACACGAACGCCGGGCCGAGCCGTTCGAACTCCCGGACGGCACGCCAGAGCCGCGCCTCCGCGTCGGCGTCACGGGGCGGGGAGAACTCGACGGAGAAGGGAATCCGGCGGTGGGACGGTACCCGCAGCCGGTCCACGATCGACGGTGTGCGGGAGGTCCCGCCGCCCTGGCCCCCGCTGACGGAATCGCATGTCACCCGACAAGCATAGGTGGCCGGAAGGGGGTGGGTTCCTCGTGCCCCCGATAGGGTGGTCTTCGGCGCCGCGACGTCCCCACCGACTCGGTGCATGCACCACCCGGCCTCGGCGCCCGCCCATTCGACCAGGAGGAATCCCCTGTCCACCGGATCTGCTCACGTTCCGCCCTCGCTGCTGCCCGAACTCGTCGAGGGCGCACTGCGGGACTTCTTCGTCTCACGCGCCGAGATCGTCGCCGCGGTCGGTGGGGGTTACCCCGAAGCGGTCACGGCTCTCGAGTCGTTCGTCCTGCGCGGCGGCAAGCGGATGCGGCCCGTATTCGCGTGGACCGGCTGGATCGGCGCCGGCGGCGACCCGTCCGGACCGGACGCCGGAGCGGTGCTGCGCGCGTGCTCGGCGCTGGAACTGGTGCAGGCCGGTGCGCTCGTGCACGACGACATCATCGATGCCTCCACGACCCGCCGCGGTTATCCCACGGTGCACGTCGAGTACGCGGAACACCACCGCGCCGCGCAGTGGCTCGGTGTCCCCGAGCGGTTCGGTGAGGCCGCGGCGATCCTGCTCGGCGACCTGGCGCTCGTGTGGGCCGACGACATGCTGCGCGAGGCCGGGCTGGACGCTGCGACGGCGGCGCGGGTCACGCCGGTGTGGTCGGCGATGCGCACCGAGGTCCTGGGCGGCCAGTTCCTGGACATCGCCGGGGAGTCGGCCGGCGACGAATCGGTCGAGGCGGCGATGCGGGTGAACCGGTTCAAGACCGCGGCGTACACCATCGAGCGCCCCCTGCATCTGGGTGCGGTCCTGGCCGGGGCGGACGACGCGCTGGTGGACGCGTACCGCCGATTCGGAACGGACGTGGGCATCGCGTTCCAGTTGCGCGACGACCTGCTCGGGGTGTTCGGCGACCCGGAGGTCACCGGCAAGCCGTCCGGGGACGACCTGCGCGCCGGGAAGCGGACCGTGCTGTTCGCGCTCGCTCTCGCCGCCGCCGACGCGACCGACCCGGCCGCCGCGCAGCTGCTGCGCGACGGGATCGGCACGGATCTGAGCGACGAGCAGGTCGAGCGGATGCGGGCGGTGATGACCGAGCTCGGAGCCGTCGACCAGGTCGAACGTCGGATCGCCGCGCTCACCGAGGAGGCGTTCGCCGCGCTCGACGCGTCCGACGCCACCGCCGAGGGCAAGACCATGCTGCGTGACTGGGCCCTGGCCGCGACGCGGCGCACAGCGTGATGAGCCCGCTGCGCACCGTCGCCGGAGCGGATCGCGTCGTCGTGGTCGGCGCCGGGCTCGCGGGCCTGGCCGCGGCGCTGCACCTGCGCGGGAACGGCCGCGAGGTCACCGTCCTCGAACGCGAGAGGTCGGTGGGCGGCCGGGTCGGCACCCACGTCGGGCCCGGCTACGAGATCGACAACGGCGCCACGGTCCTGACGATGCCGGACCTGATCGCCGACGCACTCGCCGCGGTCGGCGCGGATTTCACGACGGTGGATCCACCGCTGCGCATCCATCCGATGACGCCCGCCTATCACGCCCGGTTCGCCGACGGCAGCAGCATCGACGTGCACTCGGATCCGGATCGGATGGCCGCCGAGGTCACTCGCGTGTGCGGCCCGGACGAGGCGCGTCGCTACCTGCGGCTTCGACGCTGGCTCGCGGACATCTTCGACGCCGAGTTCGCCCACTTCATGGACGCGAACTTCGACTCCCCCCTCGACCTGGTCGGCTCCCCGGCCTCGGCGCGGGACCTGCTGCGGCTCGTCCGGCTCGGCGGTTTCGGCCGGCTCGGCGCCCAGGTGGACCGGAAGGTCACCGACCCGCGGTTGCGGCGCATCTTCACGTTCCAGGCGCTGTACGCGGGGGTGGCTCCGGCCAAGGCGCTGGCGGTGTACGCGGCGATCGCCCACATGGACACCTCCCTGGGGGTGTTCTCCGTCGAGGGCGGCATGCGATCGGTGGCGCGCGGTATGGCCGACGCCCTGGTGGCGGCCGGCGGCACGCTCCGGCTCGGCACCGAGGTCGGCGACCTCGAGTTCGACGGCCGCCGGGTGGTCGCGGTGCGCACCCCCGGCGGCGACCGGTACCCGTGCGATGCGGTCGTGCTGACACCGGACCTGCCGGTGGTGGACGCGCTGCTGCCGCGGCCACGGCGACGGCGCACGGTGGCGTCCCCGTCCGCGGTGGTGCTGCACGGCAGCATCCCGACCGCCGTCAGCGCGGGGTGGGCGGCCCACCACCATCACACCATCGAGTTCGGTACGGCCTGGGAGAGCACGTTCGCCGAGATCACCGCGCGCCGGGGCCGCGGCCGGCTGATGCGCGATCCGTCGCTGCTGATCACCCGGCCCGCGCTCAGCGACCCCGGACTGCGGTTCGTCCGCGACGGCGTCGAGCACGAACCGCTGTCGGTGCTGGCGCCGTGCCCGAACCTGGACAGCGCGCCCTACGACTGGCAGGCGCTCGCCGGGCCATATGCGGCCGAACTGTGTGCGGAACTCGAACGGCGCGGGTTCGACGGGATCACCGACCGGTTCCGGATCGACCACGTGGACACGCCGCAGACGTGGCTCGAGCGGGGCATGCTGGCGGGCAGCCCGTTCGGCGGGGCGCATCTGTTCCGGCAGACCGGCCCGTTCCGGCGGCGCAATCTCGATCCGCGCTATCCGAACGTGGTGCTGGCCGGGTCCGGCACGGTCCCCGGAGTGGGGGTTCCGACGGTCCTGCTCTCGGGTCGGCTGGCCGCCGAACGGCTCGGGGTCCGGCGCCGGTCGACCGCGCCTTCCCCCACGGTGGGCGGCGCGGTTCCGGGACTCAACTAAACTGTCTGTTCGTCGTAGATCATCTGCACGGTGTCACGTGTGCACATCTGCACCGTGTCATTGCGTGCATCAGGGGGAGGTAACCGTAACCATGTCGTCCCCTGCTGCCTCCGACGCCGCACCGGACGCCTCACCGACCGCGGACGGGAAGCTGCGGCAGTCCGGCCGGGGCATCGGCCCGTTCCTGCGCAGCCCTGCCGGGAACGCCGCGCTGCTCGGGGCGGTCGGCGCGGCACTGCTGGCGTTCGGCAGTTTCGGTGCCGGGAGCGTCCGACGGCAGGATCCGCTGCTCGAGGAGATGTTCCTGTCGTGGCTGCGGTTCGGTCACGGGCTGCTGCTGTCGACGATCCTGGTATGGGCGGGCGTTCTGCTGATGATCGCGGCGTGGGTGCGGCTCGGCCGCAGTGCCCGCGCCGGTCTGGTGAGCCTGCGCGACACCTGGAAGGTGCTGTCCGTGTGGGTGGTGCCGTTGCTGATCGCGACCCCGCTGTTCAGCCGCGACGCGTACTCCTATCTTGCCCAGGGCGCGATGCTGCGGGACGGGTTCGATCCGTATGTCGACGGTCCGGTGGTCAATCCGGGCATCCTGCTCGACAACGTCAGCAACGTGTGGAAGACCACGACGACTCCGTACGGACCCGTGCACCTGCTGCTCGGCGCCGGAATCACGTCGCTGACCGGGGACAATGTGGTGCTGGGGACGTGGCTGTGGCGGCTGACGATGCTGCCGGGCCTGGTCCTGATGGCGTGGGCGGTGCCGAAACTCGCCCGCCGGATGGGTGGCGATCCGACCATCGCGCTGTGGCTGGCCGTACTCAATCCGCTCGTCCTGATCCACCTCGTCGGCGGTGTCCACAACGAACTTCTCATGGTCGGCCTCATGATGGCCGGCATCGTGCTCGTGCTCGAACGCCGCCACGTCGGCGGGATCGCGCTCGTGTCGCTCGGTGCGGCGATCAAGGCCACCGCCGGCCTGGCCCTGCCGTTCCTGGTCTGGGTGTGGATGGTGCACGAACGGGACCGGGCCCGTGAGGAGGGGCGCGATCCGGCCGCGCCGGTCCGGTTGTTCGTCAAGACCGCGGGTATCGGCGTCGTCGTTTTCGCCGCCGTGTTCGGTGCCGCGTCCGCGCTGGCCGGTGTCGGCATCGGATGGCTCACGGCGCTGTCCGGATCGTCGAAGATCATCAACTGGCTGTCGCTGCCGACGATGATGGCGCACGTCGTCACGTGGGTCACGCCGTGGCGCCTCGGCCCGGTGCTCGACGTGACCCGCATGATCTGCATGGTCGCGCTCCTGGTGATCCTCGTGTGGGCGTGGTGGCGGTTCCGGCGGACCGAACGCGACGCCGTCCTCGGCATCGTGGTCGTGCTGACCGCGGTGACCGTCCTCTCCCCCGCCGCGCTGCCCTGGTACTACTCGTGGCCGCTCGCCGTCGCCGCGGCCTTCGCGATGTCGACGCGGACGTTGATGGTGCTCGTGGGCCTGTCCACCTGGTTGATGGTGATCTTCAACCCGGACGGCTCGATCGGCATGTACAACGCGGCACACGTGGCCGTCGCGATCTTCGTGTCGGTGGTCGCGGCGCTGTCGCTGCGCACCGTCGATCCGCTGCACCTGCGTTCCCGGCGCCCGGCGCCCGCACCGGCGGCCGATCGGGTTCCGGCGGCATCCGCGGAGCCCTCCGCCGGTGACTGACGACCTGGGCGCGGCGTTCCGGTACTGCGAGCGGCTGACCGCCGCGCACGGCCGCACCTACCACCTGGCGGCACGACTGCTGCCCCCGGACCGTCGCGCCGGTGTGCACGCCCTCTACGGGTTCGCCCGCACCGTCGACGACATCGTCGACGTGACCTCCGTCGACGATCCCGCCACTGCGTCCCGGCAGGTCGACGCGGTGCACGCGCGTCTGCACGCCGCGCTCGCCGGTGATCCCGGCCCGGCCGACGACATCGGCCTCGTGGTCCGGGCCACGGCGGACACCATTCACCGCTACGAGATCCCCGTCGACTATTTCGAGGCGTTCGTGCGGTCGATGCGGATGGACATCCCGGCGACCGCCCAGTTCCGCGACCGGTACCGCGACATGGCGGAGCTGCAGGAGTACATGTACGGGTCGGCGGTGGTGATCGGCCTGCAGCTGCTACCGGTGTTCGGTGTCGAGGACCCCGACCGGGCGGGCCCGTACGCGGCCGCGCTGGGCACCGCGTTCCAGCTGACCAACTTCGTGCGGGACGTCGGTGAGGACCTGGCGCGCGGGCGGATCTACCTCCCGGCCGACGGCTGGGCCGCATTCGGGGTGGACGACGAACTGCTCGCCGAATGCCGGCGCACCGGCACACCCGATCCGCGGGTACGCCGGGCGCTGGCACATTTCGTGGCGCTCGCGCGTGCCGAATATCGGCGCGCCGAGCCGGGACTGGCATTGCTCCCGGACCGTGTCCGGCCGGGCATCCGGGCGGCGTTCGTGCTCTACGGCCGGATCCTCGACCAGGTGGAGGACCACGGGTACCGGGTGTTCGACCGGCGGGTCGTGGTGCCGCGCCGGCAGCGGGTGGCGGTGCTGCTCACGCAGCTCACCACCCGCCGCTGAGGCTCGGAAGCCCGAGGCTGTCGGTGAGAAGGCGAGATTGTCGCTCAGAAGCCCAGGGCTTGGGCCCGGCGGACGACCTCGCGCGCCGAGTGGGTGTGCAGGGCCGCCGCGGGGCTGCCACCTTCGAGCGAGTCGTCCTCGCGGAACAGCCAGGTCAGGATCTCGTCGTCGCGGAAGCCGCCGTCGTGCAGAACCGCGATCAGGCCCGGCACGCTCTTGAGGAGGTGCCCGTCCTCGCCGAAGAACGCTTCCGGCACGGCGAGCACGCCGTCGCGCTTGATCGCCAGGATCTGGCGGTCCCGCAGCATCTGGTGGACGCGGGTGATGACGACACCGAGTTGTTTCGACACATCGACGAGTTGCAGCACCGGGACCGAGGGGTCGAGGACGTCGTCGCAGAACGGGATTGAACTCACCCGGGTAACGTTATCGGGTTCGATCCGCTGTCCGCGCGAGACCGTCCCGTCCGGGGCGCTGGCTACGATCGACTGGGGTGTGCAGGCCCCACCCACTCAGGAACCGACCGACGTCGTGCACCGGCGTCGCAGAACACGGGGGTACACCGCGTGACCGCTGGAGGCGACCGCATGGTCGGCATCGTGCTCGATGGACGCTACCGGATCGAAGCGCCCATCGCTCGGGGCGGCATGTCGACGGTGTACCGGGGCACCGACCTGCGGCTCGACCGGCCCGTCGCCGTCAAGGTGATGGATCCGCAGCTCGCCGCCGATCCCCAGTTCCGCACCCGGTTCGAGTTCGAGGCCCGTGCGGTCGCGAAGCTGAACCATCCCGGTCTCGTCGCCGTGTACGACCAAGGGCACGACGGGGAGCACGCGTTCCTCGTGATGGAGCTGGTGGAGGGCGGCACCCTGCGTGAGCTGCTGCGCGAACGCGGGCCGATGCCCCCGCACGCCGCCGCCGCGGTCGCGGCACCGGTGCTCGGGGCGCTCGCCGTCGCGCATCGGGCGGGCCTGGTGCACCGCGACGTCAAACCCGAGAACATCCTGATCTCGGAGAGCGGCGAGGTGAAGATCGCCGATTTCGGGTTGGTGCGGGCCGTCGCCGCCGCCACCACGACGTCCCGCAGCGTGATCCTCGGCACCGCCGCGTACCTGTCGCCGGAGCAGGTGACGGTCGGCAACGCCGACGCGCGCAGCGACGTGTACTCGGCGGGCGTCGTCCTGTTCGAGATGCTGACCGGGCGCACCCCGTTCACCGGCGACACGTCGCTGTCGGTCGCCTACCAGCGGGTCGAGAAGGACGTGCCCGATCCGGGATCCTGCATCGACGGGGTGCCCCCGGAATTCGACGAGCTGGTCCGGCACGCGACCGAACGCGAACCCGGTCAGCGCTTCGACGACGCCGGCGCGATGGCGGCGGCGCTGACCGAGGTGTGCGAAACCCTGGCGTTGCCCCGGTACCGGGTGCCCGCGCCGCGCCGCGCACCCCGGCCGACCGCCGCGGACGCCGCTGTCGCCGCGCCTCCGGCCCCCGTGCCCGTCGAGGTGGCGGCATCATCGTCGGCGGCCTCGGCCGTGCACTCGGATGCACCCGCGACCACGGTGATTCCGTCCGTCCCTGCCCCCGCCGGTCCGGCTGCGCCGGTGACGACGCGGCACACGCGGGTCGTCACCCAGCAACAGCCGCGTGAGTTCGCGCCGGCGCAGGCGCCGGTGCCGCGTCCCGACTACGCCCTCGAACGTCGCGCCCAGCGGCGCCGGACGCTCGGCTGGATCGTCGCGATCCTGGTCGTCGCGCTGCTCCTCGGCTACGGCGGGTGGTGGCTCGGCGCGGGACGGCTGGCCACGGTGCCCACAATCGCCGGCCTGGATCGGGCGGCCGCGGTGTCGGCGCTCGAGGCCGCAGGGGTGTCGAACGAGATTCGCGGGCAGTATTCCGACGACGCCCCGGTCGACGCCGTGCTCGGTACCGACCCGGCCGCCGGTGAACGTGTCGGCGACGGCGAGACGGTCGCGCTGCTGGTGTCGCTGGGCCGGCCGACGGTTCCGAAACTGCCTGGTGGGGGCGACCGCGCGGCCGTCGAGGACGAGCTGCGGCGGCGCACGTTCGAGCCGGTCGACGGCGGCACGGCCTTCAGCAACACGGTCCCCGAGGGTGGGGTTGCCGCGCTGGATCCGGGTCCCGGCACGGAGCTGGCCGTCGGTTCACCGGTGAAGGTGATCATCAGCAAAGGCGCGGCCCCGGTGGAGATGCCCGACGTGTCGGGCAAGAAGCCCGACGCCGCCCGGTCCCAGCTCGAGGCTGCGGGCTTGACCGTGGTCGAGTCGAGGGAAGTGTTCGACCCGGACGTCGACGCCGGCCGGGTCGCGGGCACGGATCCCGCGACCGGTACCGAGGTCGGGGCCGGCAGCAGCGTCACTCTGCTCGTGTCGAATGCGGTGAAGGTTCCGTCGCTGCTGGGGCGATCGGTCACGGCGGCCCGCAACGAACTCGAGCGGCTCGGTCTCGGGGTCGAGGTACGCCAGGTCGCGGACACGGACCGGTCGGTGGTGATCGGTCAGAGTCCCGGCGCGGGTGATCGGGTGGAGCCGGGCGGCACCGTCACGCTGACCGCCCTCCCCTGATCTCGAGGATCTCGAGCACCGGAGACGCGTCCGGCCCCGGCGCGCGAGCACCGGGGCCGGACGTCGAGGGCAGTGTCAGCCGCGCAGCATCTCGGCGACGAGGAACGCCAGCTCGATGGACTGCTGGGTGTTCAGACGCGGGTCGCACGCCGTCTCGTAGCGGCCGTGCAGGTCCACGTCCGAGATGTCCTGGGCGCCGCCGAGGCACTCGGTGACGTTCTCACCGGTGAGCTCGACGTGGATGCCACCCGGGTGGGTGCCGAGCGCGTTGTGCACCTCGAAGAAGCCCTGCACCTCGTCGACGATGCGATCGAAGTGGCGGGTCTTGTAGCCGGTCGAGGACTCGTGGGTGTTGCCGTGCATCGGATCGCACTGCCAGATCACCTGGTGGCCGGTGGCCTCGACCTTCTCGATGATCCCGGGCAGCAGGTCGCGCACCTTGGAGTGCCCCATCCGCGAGATCAGGGTCAGCCGGCCCGGCTTGTTGGTCGGGTCGAGCCGTTCGACGTACTCGGCGGCCAGATCCGGGGTGGTGCTCGGGCCGATCTTGAGACCGATCGGATTGGCGAGCAGTTCGGCGAACGCGATGTGCGCACCGTCGAGCTGACGGGTGCGGTCACCGATCCACAGGAAGTGAGCGGACAGGTCGTACAGGCGCGGGTGCCCGTCGGTGTCGTCGAGGCGCAGCATCGCGCGCTCGTAGTCCAGCACGAGCGCCTCGTGGCTGGCGTAGATCGTCGCGGACCGCAGGTTGGGGTCGATGACGCCGCACGCGTCCATGAAGCGCAGCCCACGGTCGATCTCCGAGGCGAGTGCCTCGTAGCGGGCCCCGGCCGGCGACTTCGACACGAACTCGCGGTTCCAGTCGTGGACGCGGTGCAGGTCGGCCTCGCCACCGGCGGTGATGGCGCGCACCAGGTTCATCGCCGCGCTGGCGTTGGCGTACGCCCGGACCAGCCGTGACGGGTCGTGGGTCCGGACCGCGGCGTCGGCGACGATCGAGTTGACCATGTCGCCGCGGTAGGACGGCAGGCCGAGCGCGTCGGTGTCCGACGACCGCGGCTTGGCGTACTGCCCGGCGATCCGTGCGACCTTCACGACCGGCAGCGACGCACCGTAGGTGAGCACCACGGCCATCTGCAGCAGCGTCCGGATGTTGCCCTTGATGTGGGGTTCGGTGTTGTCGGCGAACGTCTCGGCGCAGTCACCGCCCTGCAGCAGGAACGCCTCGCCGCGCGCGACGGCGGCGAGATGGTCCTGCAGTTCGATGACCTCGCGGGGCACGGTGATGGGCGGCACGCTCTCGAGTACGGTGCGCATCGCCGCCGCCTGATCCACCGGCCAGTTCGGCTGCTGCAGCGCCGGCTTGGCGAGCGCGGCGTCGAGCTGCTCACGCATCTCGTCCGGCAGCGGGGGCAGTTCGGGCAAGCGGTCGATCGGCACGTCGACAGTCCAGTTCACGCTCACCAGGATATTGCCCCTGACCACCGGAGGTCACGCACCCCCGCAACCGGCGGGTTCACCGGGTGCGGCGGGCCGCTTCGATCGCCTCGAACTTCGCGAGGTTGTGGCGTGCGTCGGCGAGCGCGTCGTGATTGTCGTCCGGCACCGGCGGCAGCAACGGACGCCCGTGCTGCTCCCAGTGCTGGCGCAGTTCCCGGGTGAAACGCGGAATGGCGTCGGGCAGCTCGGGCATCGCGCCCCACAACTGCGCGAGGACGACATGGTCGTATGCCCCTATCCAGGCCCACAGCTCGGGCTGGATCCCAGGCCGGGGGATCAGGAAGGCGAGCAGGTCGTCGCGGATGCGCGCCCGCGATTTCCACGCGGGATGCGCTTCGGGGGGAAGTTTCGGCAGCACGTTGCGACGCACCCACGGACCGGCCCGGTCGGGATCGAACTCGTTGGACACCGCATAGAACTCACGGCCGTCCTCGCAGGCAACACCGATCGACACGAGCTCGATGGTTCGGCCATCCTCGATGAACTCGCAGTCGTAGAAATAACGCACGTGCGGACATTATGCCCGATAGGGTCGCGCGGCAACGATTCGCGTCGCCCCGATTCAGCCCGCCTGGGTGTCGGGCAACCGGTCGGCGTCGGCTGCGGCCGGCGCATTCGTCCCGGAAGCCGCGTCCTCCCCTGCCTTCTCGGAGGCTGCACCCTTCTTCTTCAGGGTCGCGGCGTAGATGTCGACGTATTCCTGGCCGGACAGCTGCATCAGCGCGTACATCACCTCGTCGGTGACGGTGCGCTCGACGAAGCGGTTCCCGCCCATCCCTTCGAAGCGGGAGAAGTCGATCGGCTCACCGATCTTCACGGTGATCTTCGCCGGCCGCCACATCTTCGAGCCGATCGGGTTCATCTTGTCGGTACCGATCATCGCCACGGGGATGACCTTGACGCCGGTTTCCAGGGCGAGGCGCGCCATGCCGGTCTTGCCCTTGTAGAGCCGTCCGTCCGGCGACCGGGTGCCCTCCGGGTAGATGCCGAGCAGTTTGCCCTGACCGAGCACGCGGACGCCGGCGTTGAGGGCGTCCTGCGCGGCGTCGGCGCCGGTGCGGTCGATGGGCACCTGGCCGACGGCGGAGAAGAACCAGCGCTGGAATCCGCCCTTGAGGCCGGTTCCGGTGAAGTACTCGCTCTTCGCGAGGAAGGTGATTCGCCGGCGCACCATCAGCGGCAGGAAGAACGAATCGAGGACCGCCTGGTGGTTACTCGCGAGGATCGCCGGGCCGTCCGACGGAATGTTCTCTCCGCCTTCGATTTTCGGGCGTCCCATGAGATACAGCAGCGGCCCCAGCAGAACGTATTTGAACAGCCAGTACCACATGGCATCCCTCCTGAACCCCGCCCGCACCACCACGCGCGCTCGACGATCGACTCTACGTCCACGCGGTGTCGGCGTGCACACCGCGACCCGCGTGCACGCGAGGTCACACCGGCGGACGTGACCAGCATCTCAGTCGGACGGACCGATCCTGCCGGGGTGCGCCGGGCCGCGGGCGAGATCCGCGGCGCCGATCAGTCCCGCCGCGTCCCCCAGATGCGCGGCGCGGATCCGCGCGAGCGGGCGATGTCCGGTACCGGTGAGGGCAGCGGCGTAGTGGTCGCGGGCGTCGTCGAGGAACAGCGAGGCCGAGCCCGACACACCCCCGGCGATCACGACGAGTTCGGGATCGTAGATGTCCGCGACGGCCGCCAGGCCGACTCCGAGCCAGCGCGCGAACTCGGCCATCGCGGCGACCGCGAGCACGTCCCCGTCCTGGGCCGCAGCCGCGATCCGGCGGCCGGTGAGCGACCCGGGATCGGCCGCGGCGTCACGGGCGAGCAGCGAGCGGCCCCGGACCGTGGGCAGCAGGTCGACGGCGTGTCCACGAGTGCCGTGCCGCTGCAGTACCGCTCCCAGCATCCGCGTTTGCCGCACGCGCAGACCCGGCCGGCCGGAACCATCTGCAGGTGCCCGAGTTCCGGGGCGACACCGTGAGCGCCCCGGTAGATGCGGCCGTCGAGCAGCAACGCTGCGCCGATGCCGGTGCCCAGCGCGACGAGGACCACGGTGTGCGCACCGGCGGCGGCCCCGAACCGATATTCGGCCCACGCTGCGGCGTTCGCGTCGTGTTCGAGGACGACGGGCATCGCGAACCGGTCGGTGAGCCGCTGCGCGACCGGCGCGTCCACCCAGGCCAGGTGGGGCGCGAACAGCACGGTGCGACGGTCGACCGCGAGGAATCCGGCGACGGCCAGGCCCACCGCGGCGACATCGTTGCGTTCGGACAGGTACCGGACGGTCTCCTCGAGCGCGTCTTCGAGGGCGCCGGCCGACGCCGGGGTCGCCGCGCGCACCGAATCGACGATCGTTCCCGTGCCGTCGACTACCGCGGCGCGGATGCTGGTGCCGCCGACGTCGATGCCGATCGTCAGCCCTTCCGGGTCAGCCATGTCGGTTCCCGCGCGGATCAGGGCCGGATCGTGACCGGAATGGACACGAACCCACCGTTCCGGTCGGTCGGTTCCGGCGGCGGAGTCGGCTCCGGACCGCCGGAACCCGCGGGGCCGGTCGGCGGCGGGAGGTAGCGGGCGAGCAGTTCGCGGATCAGCGCGATGAGCGCGGCGATCTGGGTGGCCAGCCGGGTGAGCAGTTCGTGGGGTTCGCCGCGCAGCAGGGCGGCGGCGGCACACACCGGGCACCACGAGCAGCCGGCGGAGGGTGCGGGGGTCGGCATGCCGGAAGGGGCGGCATCGGCCGGTGTGTCCCCCGGCCCGGCATCCGCCGGTGCGGGAGGCTGCGCGGCCGCGTACTGCTGGACGGCACGGTCGACACGGTCGAGAACGGCCTCGGCGAGCAGCCGCAGTTCGGCGACGAGGGCGTCGTGTTCGGAGCTCACTGCGGCCACACCGCCGGATCCGGAACGAATCGCACCACCAGGTCGCCGCCGTCGAACTCGGCACCGGAGACCGTGCAGCGCCGCAGACCCGACGCCAGCCGGACGCGGCGGCGGATCCCGTCCGCGCCGACCACGAGGTCGTCGTCGACCCGGCCCAGGGTCAAGGTCGCCGGATCTGCCAGCGGCAGATGCATCCGCATCGTGTACACCGAATCCACCCCTGTCCCCGATTCGTGTTGGACCCGGATCGGGGTCGTGTCGGCGGCCGCCGGCTCCCGAACATCCCGATCGTCCCGGTAGAGCGCCCGGGCAAACGCCCCCAGAGACGCCAACCCTACCGGTTCCGAGGCCTGCCGCTCACATTCGAGGACCGGCACGTCACCGACCGAGGAGACGATGTCGTCGAGCACCGACCGTTGCGTCCTGCGCTGCGCGGCGAGCCAGTCCGCGGCCGGTCCGGTGCCGGCACCGAAGTCGGGCACGAGGCCGTTGACGATCACACCGTCGAGGCGCAGCCCGGACAGCGCCGTCCACGAGCGGAGCCGGCGCAGTTCGGCGGCCGAGACACGGTCGGCGGTGCCGACGAGGGTCACCGACGTGCGCCGCCGGTCCGCGAGCAGATCCGCGATCTCCCCGAGCCGGTCCAGCATCCGGTCGAACAGCGCCACGACGAATCCGAGCCGCAGGTCCGGTCCGGTGGCGGCCTCGATCCGGCTGTGCCGCGGCCAGATCCGTTCGACGTAGTCGGCGGCCGTGCGGGGCGCGGCCAGCGTGCCGAACGCCGCGGCCCCCGACGGGCAGTCGACGACGACCGCGTGCCGTCGGCCGTCCGAGGTCAGGCGGGCGATCTCGTGGAGGGCGAAAACCTCCTGCAGGCCGGGCACACCGGTGATCTCCCCCGGCGCGGGCAGCGCGAACCCCGCGGCGTGCTCGTGTCCGCCTCCTGCGGCCGCGAGGAGCCTCGCCAACGCCGCGAAGCGCTGTTCGAGCAGGGCGAGCGAGTCGATCTCGAGGATGTCGAGTCCGTCGGCGACGGACCGGACGACGCCGGGCGCACGGTCGAGACCGAACAGGTCGGACAGCGACGACGCCTGATCCAGCGACACCAGCAGCACCGGGTGCTGCGGGCTCGCGGCCGCGACTGCGGTGGCGGCGGCCACCGTGCTGGTTCCGGCGCCGCCCTTGCCGACGAACAGCCGCAGGCGGGTCTCGGCGGTGCCCTCGTTCTCGCTCAGCCCTCGACCTGCTTCTTGAGTTCCTTGAGCGCGGTGTCGGTGATCACCTTCTCGGCCTTGCGCTTGAACAGGCCGATCATCGGGATCGTCAGATCCACGGTCAGTTCGTAGTCGACGGTGGTGCCGCCGCCCGGAGCGTCGGACAGCGCGTACGTCCCGGACTGCGCCTTCTGGATCTCACCGGATTCGAGTTCCCAGCTGACCGAACGGCCGTCCGCCGCCCACACGTAGCGCAGCACGTAGGTGTCCTTCACGATGCCCGCGTCGAGCACGAACCGGACACGCTCGGCACGACCGTCCGGAAACCTGTCGAGCACCTCCACCGACTTCGCCGCCTCCACCCAGGTCGGGTACTCGTCGAAATCCGCGATCACGGACATCACCCGATCGGCCGGAGCAGCGATGGTGATCGACCGCTTGGTCTTCTCGGCCATGCGATGACGCTTCCTTTCCGTCTGTTCCGCCCGGCCACATCCCCCGGGACGGTTGTCTGTCCCCACACCGTAACGGTCGCTGCCGTCACCGGCCGATCGTCAGTACTGCGGAGGCTCCCCCGCGGGCCGGCCGGTCTCGAGCTGCTGCTTGATCTCGAAGGTCATCTTCTTTCCCGCAACCCGCCGTTCCCGGTTCAGCTTCGCGAGGTCGAGCATGCCGACCCGTTCCGGCGCGACACCGGTCGGTTCGCAGTGCAGGAAGTAGTGGACGACGGCGCCGTCGAGCATCTCCTCGAGCCACACCTCCATGGTCCCGTTCAGCGGACCGGTGACCGCCCAGCGAATTCCCTTCTCGCCGCGGTCTTCCCGGACCGTGAGGGCCAGATCGGGCCACCACACACGCCATCGGTCGCGCCGCGCGACGGCCGCGGCGATGCGCTCGGGCGGCGCGGCGATGAAGGTCTGGTCCGACACCTGAATGCTGCTCACGGGGGACAGCTTCACATACGGCGGTGGTCGGCTCGATGCGGGGTCAGCTCAGGATCTTGCGCAGCTTCGCGCCGAGGGTGTCCCAGCGCCATTCGGCGCCGACCCAGGCGCGGCCCGCGGCGCCCATCGCGGCGGCGCGGTCACGGTCGGCGAGCACATCGGCGATGGTGTCCGCGATCTGCGCGACGTTCGTGCCGTCGACGACCCGCCCGGTCTTTCCCTCCTGCACGGTCTCGGGTGCGCCGCCGGATCGTCCGGCCACGACCGGGACGCCGGTCGCGGACGCCTCGAGGTAGACGATGCCGAGGCCTTCGACGTCGAGACCGGCACCGCGGGTCCGGCAGGGCATCGCGAAGACGTCGGCGATCGTGTGGTGCGCGGCGAGTTCCGCGGCGGGGACCCCTCCGGTGATCACGACGTGTTCCTCGACGCCGACCTGCCGGACCAGCTCGCGCAGCCGTCCCTCGTAGGGGCCTCCACCGACGATCACGAGCACCGCCCCGTCGATGCGGCGCCGGATCTGCGGCAGCGCGCGGATCAGCATGTCCTGGCCCTTGCGGGGTACCAGCCGCGACAGGCACAGCACCGTGGGCCGGTCCCCCAGCCCGTACCGGGCGCGCAATTCGGCGCGTGCGGCCGGATCGGGCCGGAACACCTCCGTGTCCACACCCGAGGGCAGGTGCTCGAGACCGGCGTTCGGCCCGAAGGCGGAGGCGAACCGGCCACGGGTGTAGCGGCTGACGAAGGTGACGGTGTCGGTGCCGTCGCCGATGCGCCGCAGCGCACCGCGTGCTCCCGGCAGCATCGACCAGCCGACCTCGTGCCCGTGTGTGCTGGCGACGATCTTCCGCGCCCCCGCGCGCCGGAGCACCGGGGCCAGCAGCGCCAGCGGTGCGGCCGCCCCGAACCAGACGGTTTCGCAGTCGTGCTCGGTGAGCAACCGGGTCGCGCGGCGCGCCACCACCGGGGTGGGCAGCATCAGGGTCGTGGGGTGGCGGACCACCTCGAACGGCTGCCGGGCGTCGAACTTCGTGTGACTGTCGCCGCGCCACCGGGGTGCGTAGACGACGAGGTCCTCGGCCGGCAATTGCGCCGCGAACGACTGCAGGTACGACTGTATGCCGCCCGGGCGAGGCGGAAAATCGTTCGTCACCAACAGTGTTCGAGGCATGACGTTCACCGTATCGGTGCGGGTTCGACCGCCGGGTGGGCGGGTCACCGGGTGGACGCGGCCAGGCGGTCGTCGACCCAGCTCCCCCACGCCGCGACGAACGTGCCGGTGTCGGTGCCGAGCACGTCGGTCAGCACGGCATCGAGCTGCGCTCCGTCGATCGGCCCGCGGGCGAGCCGCCGATACAGTTCGGTCAGCCGCGCGGGCCCGTAGTCGTCGGCGGTGTAGGCGGCGAGCGACCATGCCGTCTCGTAGGCGAGCAGCGACCGTTCGTCGGTGAACTCGGCGTCCTCGGGCAGCGCGGCCGGGGTGCCGTTCCGGGTGACGGCCGCGGTGAGCGTCGGCGCCGTCGCGTCGAACTCCTCGTCCGCACCGAGATATCCGATGTAGTCGGCGTAGCCCTCGAGCATCCACAGCGGGGAGCCGTCGACGGTGTCAGCGCGGGCGGCGATGTGGGTGAGTTCGTGCCGCAGCACGGTCCGCAGGCCCTCGGCGTCGAGCCTGTCGGCGGCGGCCGGGCTGAACACGATGCGCTGTCCGGTGGCGCTGCCCGCGCGGGGATCCACGGCATCGGACACCGCGACCGCGGCGATCCCGGCGCCGTTGTGCCGGTCGCCGACCTGATGGGTGAACTCGTCGTGGGACGAGGTGACGAGGACCACGGCCCGGCGCGACCAGTCCGTTCCCCAGATCCGGTCGACGGCGCCGACGGCGGGCTCCATCTCCCGGGCGATCGCATCCACGAGCTCTTCCTGCTCCGGGTGGCCGATCACCAGCGACCTCCCGCCGGAGCGTTGCGGCACGGGTTCGACGACGAGCGGCCCGAAGTCCCACGGGCCACGCCACGTGACCCGGCCGGGTCCGGGTTCGTCGTCGACGAGACGCCAGCCGTCGTCGCGCCGCACGACGACGACGGTGACGGGCTTGCGGGTGGGTTCGGCGTCGATTCCCTCGATCGCGTAGCGCAGGTACACGGTGCGTGTCTGCGCCTTCGCGTCGCCGAGCCGAGCGGCGACGTCGGCGGGCACCGGGGCGGGTTCCGCGTTGCCGAGCTCGTATCCCCAGTCCGAGAGCGGGACCTGCGCCACCGCGGCGGCCCTGCGCAGTTCCGCGTCGAGGAAACCGGGCCGGGCCCGGTCGTCGACGAGCGTGCGCAACGTGTCCGCGTCGGCGGCCCGGACCGCGGCCGCCCAGGTGTCGAGCAGCGCCTGGATCTCCTCCGACGCCTGGATCTCCTCAGGCGCCCTGTCGACGGGCCCGGATCGGGGGCTCGTGTCGTCCGGGGTGAACAACACCAGCAGCGCGACGGCGGCCACCACAGCGGCGAGCCCGACGACCGCGAACCGCTCCCAGCGTCGCGGCGCGCGCGGTCGCGGAGAGGGCGAGGAATCGGGCACGGCGGACAGTCTAAGACCGCGCCCCACCGAGCACCGGAATGGTGGGCCGGGCCTCGGTCCGGCAGCAGGGTCAGTAGCGGCGGGCGCTGTGGAACGGGAAGCTGTCCATCGATTGGACCTTCACCGGAACACCGAACGTCGACGCGTGCACGATGTTGCCGTCACCGGCATACATGCCGACGTGGGACGCGTCGTCGTAGAAGATCACCAGGTCGCCGGGCTGCAGCTGGTCGCGCGAGACCGGGGTGCCGCCCTGCGCCTGGGCCTGGCTCGACCGCGGCAGGGTCTTTCCGACCTGCTTGTACGCCCACACCATGAGCCCGGAGCAGTCGAACTGGTCGGGGCCGGTGGCGCCCCACACGTAGGGGTCGCCGATGCGGGTCATCGCGGCCCGAAGAGCTGCGGATCCGGTGCCGGGCGCGAGCTTGGACAGGATCGTCGCGGCGTCCAGGCCGGGTGGGAACGGGGTGCCCGCAAGCACGGCCTTCTCGTCGTCGCTCAGTTTCGAGAACGCGTCGTACACCCCTTCGATCTGATTCCGGAGGTCGGTCTGCTGCCGCTCGAGGTCGTCGCGCAGCGTCTCGGCCTGCTCGGCGGCGACCCGGGCGGCGTCGGCGGAACGTTCGGAGGCCGCGGCCGCCTCGGCCGCCGCATTGTTCGCAACGCGGTAGCCCTCGACGTCGTCGGCGGTCTGCTGGGCGATCACGCCGAGCGTGGACATCTGATCGAGCAGCTGCTGCGGGGAATCGCTGACGAGCACCGAGTACAGGCGGTTGGTGCGGGCACCGCGGTAGTTCGCGGCGGCGAGCTTGTCGATCGTGGGGCGGAAGCGGTCCACCTCGGCCTGCGCCTGCGCCAGGACGCCGCGGTCGGCAGCGAGGCGAGCCTCGGCGTCGCGCTGGGCGTTCTGCTTGGCCTCGAGGTCGATGACGGCGTTGTGGAGTGCCTCGTTGGTCTGCTCGGACCTGCGGGACAGGTCGGCGAGGTGTTCGAGCGCGGCCGTCGGATTGTCGGCGGCGGGATCGGCGACCGCGGGAACGGTCAGACCCGCCGCCAGGAGCACCCCGGCCACGAGCCCGGCACGCAGCGTCCGCTTCGTCCTGTCGAAAACCACGAGAGCGACGTCCTTTCCCCAAAGATCTCGATAAGGTTACGGAATGGCATAGGTTTGTGTCTACCCGGCAGTAGCCGCCGTCACCCGAGTGCAGAAACGCCGCGAGGGTGGTATCGGCTCGTGGGCCGATACCACCCTCGCGGGCGGATTCCCTGTGTGATCAGAAGCGGCGAGCGCCGTCCACAGGCATCGAGTTCAGCGGCGCGATCTTCACCGGCTGACCCGAGGTGGAGGCGTGCACGATGTTGCCGCCACCGATGTAGAGGCCGGTGTGGCTGCCGCCGTAGAAGGAGACGACGTCACCGGGCAGCAGCTCGGCGATGGACACGGCGCGACCCGCACCGGCCTGCTCGTAGCTGGTACGCGGCACGTTCAGACCGGCCTGCTTGTAGGCCCACTGCACCAGACCGGAGCAGTCGAACGAGTTCGGGCCGGCAGCGCCGTAGACGTAGGGCGCACCCAGCTTGGACTGCGCGGCGTCGGCGGCACGCTGGCCGACCGAGGTGTAGGGCGCGGTGAACTGAGCCGGGGCAGCCTGCGGGGCCGCGGGAGCCGCGGGGGCCGGCGGGATGAGGTTCGTGACCTCCGGCGGCAGGTTTGCGGGCAGTTCGACGTCGCCGATGCCGGGGATGTTGATCGGGGCGGCCATAGCGGGGGCGGCCGAGAGGGTCAGAGAGCCGAGCGCGAGGGCTCCGGCGACGACAGCGCGACGAATGTTGCGCGTGGACTTGTGAGACGCCACGGGGGTGTTGCTCCTTCTTCCGTCATCCGCCGACCGAGTTAGCTGACGGGTTCGGGCCGGGAAGATCAGCCCTACCCCTCGGCCGCTGACGCGACCGGAGGAGATTCACCCCAAGTAACAAGTGGGTCCCCGGCACGGGCACCCGATCTCGGGTGCGCCGATTAGGCGGTGGCCTAGCGGCTCCGGTCCGGTGGGCCGGCAAACTCTCCGCTTGGTCTCGAGAAGATTACGAAACGGCATCGACGGATGTCGACCGGCCCGCGTCCGAATTGACCGTTGGGCCCGCTCGGCGCGGACCGGAAGTCACACCGGGTCACGCTTGATCACGAACCGATAACGACGGGCTGTCGTAGGGCCCGCGGCACGCCACCCCGGCTCGGGGCCCACAGCACGGTCGCACCCGCCGCCGCGACGCCGTCTCCGCAGGCCGGGACGCATTTTCGCAGCGAGGCCGCCGACCGCGAGCCGCCCTCCACCCCGAACCTCCAGGGGCTTCGCGAGACGGAACAACGGAGCCGGATTCGACGACCCGCAGAGGACCGTCGAATCCCCGTGCGAAAAACCGGTGTGATCCTCGCCACTCAGTGCTTTCGGCAGCGCTCACAGCCCGGTTCCCGAGGCTGTCGGTGCCGCTTCTTAACCTGACGTCCATGACGTCCCCGCTCCGGTCCGGTCCCATACCTCCGACCGGCGTCCAACTCGCCTTCGACGAACTGGACACCCCGCTGCGGGGCACCACGTTCGTCGTCGTGGACCTCGAGACCACCGGCGGCAGCGCCGAGAACGACGCCGTCACCGAGATCGGGGCGGTCAAGGTCCGCGGCGGCGAGGTCCTCGGCGAATTCGCCACCCTCGTCGATCCCGGTCGCGACATTCCGCCGGCGATCGTCGAACTGACCGGGATCACCACGGCGATGGTGCGGGCCGCGCCGCGGATGGAACAGGTGCTGCCGTCCTTCCTCGAATTCGCCGCGGGTTCCGTGCTGGTGGCGCACAACGCGGGATTCGACGTCGGCTTCCTCCGCGCGGCCGCCGCGCGCAACGACACGGCCTGGCCGCGGTTCCCGGTGGTGTGCACCGTGAAACTCGCGCGCCGGGTCCTCGGGCGCGACGAGGCACCGTCGGTGCGTCTGTCCGCACTCGCCGACCTCTTCCACGTCTCGACCCGCCCGACGCACCGCGCCCTCGACGACGCCCGCGCGACCGTCGACGTCCTGCACGCATTGATCGAACGCGTCGGGAACCAGGGCGTGCACAGTCTCACCGAGCTGCGCGACTACATCCCCGCGATCAGTGCGGAACAGCGGGCCAAACGGACGCTCGCCGCCCACCTGCCCCACCGGCCGGGCGTCTACATGTTCCGCGGACCGTCCGACGAAGTGCTCTACGTCGGCACGGCGGTGAACCTGCACCGCCGCGTCCGCAACTACTTCACCGGGTCCGAGACGCGCCCGAGGATGCGCGAGATGGTCGCACTGACCACACGCATCGACCACGTCGAATGCGCACACGGGCTCGAGGCCGGGGTCCGGGAACTGCGGCTGCTCGCCGCTCACACTCCCCCGTACAACCGCCGGTCGAAGTACCCGACCCGCGGCTGGTGGATCAACCTGTCCGACGACGCGTTCCCCCGGCTCGTGGTGGGCCGCACGCCCGGCGTCGACGCGCTCGGACCGTTCTCCGCGCGCGCGTCCGCCGCCGAGGTCGCGGCGACACTCGCCGAGGTGTGCGGACTGCGCACGTGCACGCGCCGGATCGCGCGCAGCGGCCGGCACGGCGACCGGTGCCCGCCCGAGGCCGTGGGAGCCTGCAGTGCCGCCCCGTACGGCCTCCAGAGCGCCGAGCAGTACGCCGCGCAGGTCGCGGTGGCACGCGAGCTGCTGCGCGGCAGCGACGACACCGCCCTGGTCCGGCTGCGCGACCGCATCACCGACCTCGCCGGCGCCGAACTGTTCGAGAACGCCGCCCGGCTGCGCGACCGCGCCGCCGACGTCGTGCGGGCACTGCGGAGAACGCAGCGACTGGCCGCGCTCGCCGCCGTCGACGAGTTGATCGCGGCGAAACCGCGTCCGGAGGGCGGGTGGGAGTTCGCCGTGATCCGCTCCGGAAGACTCGCGTCGGCCGGGGTCGCGGCGCGGCACGTGCCACCGATGCCGGTGGTCGAGGCGATCGCGGCCGCGGCCGAAACGGTGCGACCGACCGCGGCGCCGCTGCGTGGCGCTCCGGTGGAAGAGATCGGGCTGGTGGCCCGCTGGCTCGACGAGGACGGCATCCGGATCGTCCGGGCCACGCACGGCTGGACGGAACCGGCCCGCGGGGCGGGGGCATGGATGCACTGGGTGGACAAGGCGCGGGAGGCCCGGTCGGACTCGGTCGACGTAGTCGCCCGGTCGGACACCGCCGACAGGGCCACCGCCGCCGGGGTGCGGCACCTTCTAGGCTGAGCACACCCGCGAGCAAGAGTGAGGAGCGCTCATGATCAACGCCATCGTCCTGATCGACGCCGAGGCCGACCGGATCCAGGAAGCCGCGCAGGCGGTCGCCGACCTGGACGGGGTCGACAAGGTGTATTCCTGCGCCGGCGACGTCGATCTGATCGCCATGGTGCGGGTCCGCGACCACGAGCAGATCGCGGAGGTCGTCACCGGCCGTATCAACAAGGTCGAGGGCGTCTCCCGGACCGTCACGCACATCGCGTTCCGGTCGTACTCGAGTTCCGACGTCGAAGCCGGATTCTCGATCGGCGAATAGCCGCGGATCAGCCGGCGGCGCCGAGCCGGGTCGTGGTTTCCGCCCACGTCGCCAGCACGCGCTCGGCACCGCCGCTGTCGACGGCGGCAGCGGCCTCTTCGAGGCCTGCCGCGAGCGCATCCTCGAGCGAACCTTCCACTCCGCGGTAGGCCGCGATCGCCCCCGCCGCGTTGAGCAGGACCGCGTCGCGGACCGGCCCGGTCTTCCCGGCGAGCATCGCACGGGCGATCGCCGCGTTCTCGACGGCGTCGCCACCGCGCAACGCCTCGAGGGGAACCCGGGCGATGCCCAGCACCGTCGGATCGAAGGTCTGCGTGCGTACCGCGCCCTCGTGCACGATCCGCACGGTCGAGGTCGTCGAGAGGGTCAGTTCGTCGAGCCCGTCGTCGCCGCGCACCACGAGCGCCGAATTCCCGCGTGCCGCGAGCACCCCGGCGATCGTGTCGAGCAGGCCCGGGAACGCGCACCCGATCAGCCCTGCCCGGGGCCGCGCCGGATTGGTCAGCGGGCCGAGGACGTTGAACACCGTCGGAATACCGATCTCCTTGCGGGTCGGACCGGCGAAACGCAGCGCGGGGTGGAACACCGGCGCGAAGCAGAACCCGATCCCCGCCTCGGCGAGCGACTGCGCGACCTGCTCCGGGCCGAGCGTGATGTGCACACCGAGCGCCTCGAGCACATCGGCGCCACCGCTCTTCGACGATGCCGCGCGGTTGCCGTGCTTCACCACGCGGATACCGGTCGCCGCGACGACCAGCGACGCCATCGTCGAGATGTTCACCGTGTTCGCCCGGTCGCCGCCTGTGCCGACGATGTCGACGGCGTCGTCGTCGACCGGCACGAGTCGCGCGTGCCCGAGCATCGAGTCGGAGAGCCCGAGAACTTCCTCGGGTGTCTCCCCCTTCATCTTCAGAGCGACACCGAACGCGGCGATCTGCGCGGAGGTCGCATTGTCGGACATGATCTCGTCCATCGCCCACTGCGCCTCGGACCTGGTCAGGTCACGGCCGGAGGTCAATGCGCCGAGCACCGCGGGCCAGCTCTGCGCCACCTCGTCCGCCGGTCGTCCCGCGTTCATCGCACCCACCTTCGCCGCACCTCGCTCCGTTACCGGGCACCGTCCGCGCCCCTTCCGCTGGGAGCTTAGTCAGCTGCGGAATCGGGCTGCAGTGCGTCCCATCCCGTGGCCGTTCCGCCGAGGCGCTGTGCCAGCCCCGCCATCCGCGACTTCTCCTGGGCGCAGTGCATCGCGTCGAGGATCTGCACCCGCTGCAGGACGAACCCGGTACGGCCGTTCGTGGGGGTGTGCACGGGGGCTGCCTTCACGTACCCCTCCTGGCCGGCGAGCTCGACGGCACGGTCCACGGCGTCGGCGGGGAGTTCGAGATGGTGCCGGAGCACGGCTTCGTCGCCATCGACCCAGCGCGGCGCGGTCGCGGCTCCTCGCTCGAGGGCACCGGAACACGACTCGGCGTCGTCGAAGGACGACACCACCACGACCAGGTCCGTCCGCGCCGGATCCAGGGGCGGTCGGCGGCCCCCTCTCAGCGCTTGCCGGAGACGTTCCCAGATCCCTGTGACACCGCTCATGCACACCACGATCGCACGGTCGGTGGCCGGGGGCACATCCCGGTCGCTGCACGGCCAGGACCAGGCGATTACCTGCAAAGACGCGCCGAATTCCGCCCCGATTGCCCAAGACTTACTACGACGGGTCATACTAGCCAGCGTGACGAGCGCAGTAGGGACTTCAGGAACTGCAATCACCCAGCGCGTGCACTCGCTGAACCGGCCCAACCTGGTCAGCGTCGGCACCATTGTGTGGTTGTCCAGTGAGCTCATGTTTTTCGCAGGGCTCTTCGCCATGTACTTCGTGGCACGGGCTCAGGCCCACGGTGATTGGCCGCCGGCCCCCACCCACTTGAACCTGTTGCTGGCGGTGCCGGTGACGCTGGTGCTGATCGCGTCTTCCTTCACGTGTCAGCTGGGTGTGTTCGCCGCCGAGCGCGGTGACGTGTTCGGGCTCCGCCGGTGGTACGTCGTGACCCTCGCGATGGGCACGTTCTTCGTGCTCGGCCAGGGCTACGAGTACATCAACCTGGTTCGCGAAGGCACCTCCATCTCGAGCAGCGTGTACGGCTCGGTGTTCTACATGACCACCGGTTTCCACGGCCTGCACGTGATCGGCGGCCTGGTGGCCTTCGTGTTCCTCCTGGTCCGCACCCGGGTCAGCAAGTTCACTCCGGCGCAGGCCACCGCGGCGATCGTCGTGTCCTACTACTGGCACTTCGTCGACATCGTGTGGATCGCCCTGTTTGCCACGATTTATTTCATCCGTTAGCCAGCTGTACGCCCAGGCAGCCCCCTGACGTCCAGTCCGTCCCGACATACAAAAAGGGATACAGATGAGTTCATCCCCACCTCTCACACCCGAGGGTGACATGCCCGGTCAGTCCGAGGCAGCGTCCGCTGCCCGGTCCCGTCGTCAGCGGAAGTTCCGTCGTCGCCTCACAGGCGCGCTGGTGCTCGCGCTCGGCCTGCTCAGCGCCGGCTTCATCGCCTCCGCGCTGACCCCTGCCCCGCAGGTGGCGACGGCGAACGAGGACCAGGTCGCGTTGATCCGCAAGGGCCAGCAGCTCTACGAGACCTCCTGCGTCACATGCCACGGCGTCAACCTGCAGGGTGTCGAGGACCGCGGTCCGTCGCTGATCGGCGTCGGTGAGGCCGCCGTCTACTTCCAGGTTTCCTCCGGCCGCATGCCGGCATCGCGTAACGAGGCCCAGGTCCTGCGCAAGGAACCGAAGTTCGACGCCGCGCAGACCGACGCGATCGGTGCGTACATTCAGGCCAACGGCGGCGGCCCGACCGTCATCCGCGACGAGAACGGCGAGATCGCCCAGTCCTCGCTGCGCGGCGACGACGTGGCCCGCGGTAGTGAGCTGTTCCGCCAGAACTGCGCTTCGTGCCACAACTTCACCGGTCGCGGTGGCGCACTGTCGTCCGGCAAGTTCGCGCCGCCGCTCGATCCGGCGAGCGAGCAGCAGATCTACACCGCGATGCTCACCGGCCCGCAGAACATGCCGAAGTTCTCGGATCGTCAGCTCACGCTCGACGAGAAGCAGGACATCATCGCGTACGTCAAGGCGTCCTCCGAGACGGCGAGCCCCGGCGGCTACGGACTGGGCGGGTTCGGCCCCGGTACCGAGGGCCCGGCCATGTGGATTGTCGGCATCGTCGCGGTCGTCGGCGCTGCACTGTGGATCGGAGCAAGGTCATGAGTGGCGACGAAACGCCCAACAAGCACTCGATCGAGAACCTCGATCAGATGAGCCGCGACGACCTCGTCGCACTGGGAACGAACCTCGACGGTGTCGATGTCGCGTTCCGCAAGGAGCGGTGGCCCGTCGAAGGCACCCGCGCGGAGAAGCGCGCCGAGCGCAACGTCGCGTTCTGGTTCGCCCTCGCCGGCCTGTCGGCCCTCGCGTTCATCGCCATCTACCTCTTCTGGCCGTGGGAGTACCAGAGCCCGGGCGAGGAGAACTACACCTTCTTCAACCTGTACACGCCGCTGCTCGGCCTGACCCTCGGTCTGGCGATCCTCGGTGTGGGCGTGGGCGCGGTGCAGTTCACCAAGAAGTTCATCCCCGAGGAGGTATCGATCCAGGATCGGCACGACGGCCCGTCGAAGGAGGTCGATCGCAAGACGATCGTCGCCGAGCTGGCCGACTCCCTGGATACGTCGACGCTGCCCCGCCGCAAGCTGATCAAGCGCACGGCGATCTTCGGTGGTGGCGCCCTGGGCGTGGGCCTGATCATGCCGCTCGGTGGCCTGATCAAGAACCCGTGGGCGCAGGGTGACGAGTCCCCGCTGTGGGTGTCGGGTTGGACCCCCCGCTACGAGGGCGAGACCATCTACCTGCGTCGCGACACCGGTCGCCCCAACGACATCGTGCTGGTGCGTCCCGAGGACCTCGACGCCGGCGGCATGGAGACGGTCTTCCCGTTCCGTGAGTCGGATCGTGGCGACGAGCACGCGCTGCTCGACGGCCTGCGCGGCATCCGCAACGCCGTCATGCTGATCCGTCTGCGCACGGAGGACGCCGAGCGCGCCATCAAGCGCAAGGGTCAGGAGAGCTTCAACTACGGCGACTACTTCGCCTTCTCGAAGATCTGCACCCACCTCGGCTGCCCGACGTCGCTCTACGAGCAGCAGACCAACCGCATTCTGTGCCCGTGCCACCAGTCGCAGTTCAATGCCCTGGAGTACGGAAAGCCGGTGTTCGGACCTGCCGCTCGCGCTCTGCCGCAGCTGCCCATTACAGTGAACGAAGAGGGTTTTCTCGTCGCCAACGGTGACTTCATCGAAGCCCTCGGCCCGGCATTTTGGGAGCGTCGCCCGTGAGTACCGCAACCCCGACCCGCGCCGCAGAGATCGGCGAGAATCTCGACTCTCGCTACCACCTGTCGGCCGGTATCCGTCGCCAGATCAACAAGGTCTTCCCCACGCATTGGTCCTTCCTGCTGGGCGAGATCGCGCTGTACAGCTTCGTCATCCTGTTGATCTCGGGTGTCTTCCTCACCCTGTTCTTCGACCCGTCGATGGCCCACGTGACCTACGACGGCGCGTACACCCCGTTGCGTGGCGTGGGCATGTCCCGGGCCTACGAGACTGCCCTGAACATCTCCTTCGAGGTGCGCGGCGGTCTGTTCGTCCGGCAGGTCCATCACTGGGCAGCGCTGATGTTCGCGGCGTCGATCATCGTCCACATGGCGCGCATCTTCTTCACCGGTGCGTTCCGTCGCCCGCGTGAGGCGAACTGGGTGATCGGCTCGCTGCTGCTCATCCTGGCGATGTTCGAAGGCTTCTTCGGGTACTCCCTGCCCGACGACCTGCTGTCCGGCACCGGCCTCCGCGCCGCGTTCTCCGGCATCACGCTGAGCATCCCGATCATCGGTACGTGGATGCACTGGGCGATCTTCGGCGGTGACTTCCCCGGCGACCTGATCATCCCGCGCTTCTACGTCCTGCACGTGCTGCTCATCCCGGCCGTCATCCTGGCCCTGATCGCAGCGCACCTCGCGCTGGTCTGGTACCAGAAGCACACGCAGTTCCCCGGCCCGGCCCGCACCGAGCAGAACGTCGTCGGCGTTCGCATCCTGCCCGTCTTCGCGGTCAAGTCCGGTGCGTTCTTCGCGATGACGTTCGCGGTGCTGGCTCTGATGAGTGGTCTCTTCCAGATCAACCCGATCTGGAACATCGGCCCGTACAACCCGTCGCAGGTGTCGGCAGGTTCGCAGCCCGACTTCTACATGATGTGGACCGACGGTCTGGCCCGTACGTGGCCGGCCTGGGAGATCTACCTGTTCGGCCGCTACACGATTCCTGCCGTGTTCTGGGTCGCGGTGATCATGGGTCTGGTCTTCGTCCTGATGACGGTCTACCCGTGGATCGAGAAGCGTCTCACCAAGGACGACGCGCACCACAACCTGCTGCAGCGTCCGCGCGACGTTCCGGTTCGTACCGGTATCGGCGCAATGGCGATCACGTTCTACCTGGTGCTCACCCTGATGTGCATCAACGACCTCATCGCGTACAAGTTCGACATCTCGATCAACGCGACGACGTGGATGGGCCGCATCGGCATGGTGATCCTGCCGCCGCTCGCCTACTACATCGCGTACCGGTTCTGCCTGGGCCTGCAGCGCAGCGACCGCCAGGTGCTCGAGCACGGCATCGAGACGGGCATCGTCCGTCGCCTGCCGCACGGTGAGTACATCGAGATCCACCAGCCGCTCGGCCCGGTGGACGAGCACGGCCACCCGATTCCGCTGGAATACCAGGGTGCCCCGGTGCCGAAGCGCATGAACCGCCTCGGCCTCGCCGGCAAGCCCGGCGCCGGCAGCTTCCTCTCCCCCGACCCGGCGGACGAGGCGGCAGCGCTCGAAGCGGCCCACCACGAGGCCGAGATCGAGCAGCGGACGGTCCTGCGGGACTACCAGAACCGCGTGCACAGCCTCGAGGCGGGCAGCGGCGACGGCGACGGCCAGGCGCACTGACGCCAGCAGTTCCGAGACACACGGGTGTGGCCCCGAACCGACGAGGTTCGGGGCCACACCCGTTTCTGTAGGCCCCTTCTCCCCGTAGCAGCCGCGCTGATCCGCTCCCGCAGAGCCAGCAGACAGCCGCGCGTTGTCGGCAGCGCGCGGTTGTCTGCCAGCTCGGCGGATCGGGTCCTCCCCCGTCCGGATTCCGGCACAGGTCAGTGATCGTCGTAGTGATCCCCGTGCGCGGCGTGGCGGTGCCCGTCGTGCAGATAATCCACGTGATCGCCGTGCGGGACCGCAACGTGTCCGCATCCCTGTCCGTGAACGTGATCGTGACCCTCGTGTGGGACGTGCCCGGGGTTTTCGCACTCGTCGAAATGCCCGTCGTGTTCGCGATGCAGGTGTCCGTCGTGCACGTAGTCGACGTGGTCGCCGTGCGGGACCGCAACGTGCCCACAGCCTTCACCGTGGACGTGGCCGTGATCGGTGTGTTCCGGGTGGCTGCTCATCGCAGGACTCCTCTTGAGGGCTGCACCGGATGTGTTCGTCCAGTGTCGCACCCGCGGAGATGGCGGCGAGGCCGTTCGGGACGCGATCACCGCGCGACGCCGGCATGCCCGAGGGTTTCAGCGGGCGGCACCCCGACCCCACCACGACGACGAGGAGAACGGGCCGCACGGGCCCGCTGAGGGCGTCCTGGAGCGGGGTTGGCACACGACGGGGCCCGGTTGCGCCGAAGAGTTCCTGGCGACCGTCCTGCCCTCACCGGTCGGAGGCCCGGTGACGCGGTGGAACGGATCTTTCCGGAACCGCTGCCGATCACACTCGCATCGATTCCCCGGGTGGACGGACAGAGCGCAGGAACACCCGAAACGGCGACGGGCGCCGCACCCGAAGGTGCGGCGCCCGTCGCGCGGAATCGTTCTGCGTCAGTGCTTCTCGGGTCCGATGTGGTACTCGAACACCAGGCCCGCCGCTGCCGCGAGGATCAGGAAGACCGCCACGACGATCATCCACGGGTGGAAGAACGCCAAGGCGATGGCGGCGAAGGCCGCGGCACCCGCGAGCAGGATCGGCCAGTAGCTACCGGCGCTGAAGAAGCCGAGGTCGCCGGCACCGTCACTGATCTCGGCGTCCTCGTAGTCCTCCGGGCGGGTGTCGAGGCGACGCGCCACGAACCGGAAGTAGGTGCCAACGATCAGGGTCAGGCCTGCCGAGAGCACGATCGCGGTGAGGCCCGCCCACTCGATGCCCGTGCGGGACAGGCCGGTGAATGTTCCGTACACGATGGCGACGAGCACGAAGAACACCGTCACGACCTCGAAGAGCTTGGCTTCGATCTTCATATCAGCACTTGTCCTTGTCGATGGTGGGTTCGGTCACTCGCCGGCGACGCCGCTGGCCGAACGGTCGGTGCGGTCGGTCTTGAACGGGGACGTGGTGGTCGCGACGGGCGACTCGCCGATGGCTTCGAGGGCCTCGGCGTTGCTCAGGCCCTGACCGCCCTCGGCAGCCGGCTTGCGAAGCTCGATGTACTGCGCGAACTTCTCCGGCGACACCGCGCGGACCTCGAAGTTCATCATCGCGTGGTACGTACCGCACATCTCGGCGCAGCGGCCGACGAACGCGCCTTCACGCTCGATCTCGGTGATCTGGAAGACCGGATCGGAGTTGTTCTCGCGCGGGTTCGGGTTCACGTCGCGCTTGAAGAGGAACTCGGGGACCCAGAAGGCGTGGATGACGTCGGACGAGGCGAGCTCGAACTCGATGCGCTTGCCGGTCGGGAGAACCAGGACCGGGATCTCGTTGCTGGTGCCGACCGTCTCGATCTTGTCGTAGTGCAGGTACGAGAGGTCCTCGACCGGCTTTCCGTGGATCGGCGGAACCACCGCGTGCTCGTCACCCTCGGCGGCAACGTGCTCGGGCTGAGCCACGGCCTCCTGCGCCTCGTAATCGGTGCCGTCGTACTTGGCGGTGCCGTCACCGAGATCGACGGTGCGGTAACCGAACTTCCAGTTCCACTGGTAGCCGGTCACGTCGACCACGACGTTCGGGTTGTCTTCCTTCTCCAGGACGTAGTTCTGGACCACGACGGTGAAGTAGAAGAGCACACACACGGCCACGAACGGAGCTGCCGTGTAGACCAGCTCGAGGGGCACGTTGTACGCGGTCTGCCGCGGGAACTCGGGGGAGTTCTTCTTCTTGCGGTGGAAGAGGACCACCCAGAAGGTCAGACCCCACACCAAAATGCCCATGACGAGGGCGGCGATAACCGACCACGTCCACAGCTCACGCATACGCTCGGCCTCGGGAGTCACGCCCTCCGGCCAGCCGAAACGAAGGACTTCTTCGCTGGAGCACCCGGTCAACATCATGGCTGCAATGCCAAGAGATGCTGCGAGTCCGAACCGCCGAAGGATCCGACCTTGCGCCACGTTCACGCCTTCCTGATCGCCGCAATTCCATTAGGGCAACCCCGGAGGGCAGGCCCAATTACTACGCAGCGTAGACCAAACCGGCGCGCTATCCACCCTCGGGGCGCGCACAACGTGTCGATCCTGAGACATTGCCTCGTCGCAGGACGCCGTGTCGCCGGGTGACAGGCGACGTCACAGCGACTTTCCGGGTATGCGCGCTCCGCTCGATTTCCCGCACTGCGGCATACTCCACATGACGAACGTCGGCCCTCGAGGGAAAGTTCCCGATGGGTCCGGCACTCCCCTACTGGAATCGAGGTAACGGACGCCGTGTGCGGATTGCTCGGGCTATTGACCACTGACGGCACCAGCGACGACGCCGTCGCACTGGTCGACTCCGCCATGCACTGTCTGCGGCATCGCGGACCGGACGAGCACGGCACCTGGCACGACGACGACCTGATCTTCGGATTCAACCGCCTGTCGATCATCGACATCGCGCATTCGCATCAGCCGCTGCGCTGGGGGCCGCAGGACCAGCCCGACCGGTACGCCCTGACCTTCAACGGCGAGATCTACAACTACCTGGAGCTGCGCAAGGAACTCACCGAGGAACACGGCGCCGTCTTCGCGACGGAGGGTGACAGCGAGACGATCGTCGCGGCGTTCCATCACTGGGGTGCGGACGCGGTGCGTCGCTTGCGCGGCATGTTCGCGTTCGCCGTCTGGGACACCCACACACGGGAGCTGTTCCTGGCCCGCGACCCGTTCGGCATCAAGCCGCTGTTCCTGGCGACCGGTTCGGGAGGGACCGCGTTCGGCAGCGAGAAGAAGAGCCTGCTCGAGCTGGCCGGCGCGATCGGCATCGGCACCGACCTCGATCCGCGGGCGATCGAGCACTACACCGTGTTGCAGTACGTTCCCGAACCGGAGACGCTGCACCGGCAGATCCGTCGCCTCGAGTCCGGCTGCTACGCGCGGGTCCGGCCCGGTAGCGAACCGGAGATCACCCGGTACTTCGAGCCGCGCTTCCCGGTTCGGCCGTTCGCCGCCGGCCGCGAACAGGATCGGTACCGCGAGATCGCCGAGGCGCTCGAGGATTCGGTCGCCAAGCACATGCGTGCCGACGTGACCGTCGGGTCGTTCCTGTCCGGCGGCATCGACTCGACGGCGATCGCGGCGCTGGCCAAGCGGCACAACCCCGACCTCATCACGTTCACCGCCGGTTTCGAGCGGGAGGGCTATTCCGAGGTGGACGTGGCCGCCGAGTCGGCCGCCGCGATCGGGGCACGCCACATCGTGCGGGTGGTCTCCCCCGCCGAGTTCGCCGCGGCGATCCCGGAGATCATCTGGTACCTCGACGACCCGGTCGCCGATCCGGCGCTGGTGCCGCTGTGGTTCATCGCCAAGGAGGCCCGCAAGCACGTCAAGGTGGTGCTGTCCGGTGAGGGCGCCGACGAGTTGTTCGGCGGCTACACGATCTACCGCGAGCCCATCTCGCTCGAGCCGTTCGAGTACCTTCCGGCAGGACTGCGGCGTGCCGTCGGCAAGCTGTCCGAGCGGATCCCGGAGGGCACGCGCGGCAAGTCGCTGCTGCATCGCGGCTCGATGCCGCTCGAGGAGCGGTACTACGGCAATGCACGCAGCTTCAACGACGCGCAGCTGCGGTCGGTGCTGCGCGATTTCCGCCCCGAGTGGACCCATCAGGACGTCACGGCACCGATCTATGCGCGGTCGGCCGGGTGGGATCCTGTGGCCCGCATGCAGCACCTGGACCTGTTCACATGGCTGCGCGGCGACATCCTCGTCAAGGCCGACAAGATGACGATGGCGAATTCGCTGGAGCTGCGCGTCCCGTTCCTCGATCCCGAGGTGTTCCGGGTGGCCTCGCAGATTCCGCTCGAGCAGAAGATCACGACGAGGCGAGCGAAGCGACGGGGAATTTCGCTGCAGACGAGCAAGTACGCGCTGCGGCAGGCGCTCGAGGGAATCGTTCCGCCGCACGTGCTGCACCGCGCGAAGCTGGGCTTCCCGGTGCCGCTGCGGCACTGGCTGGCCGGCACCGAGCTGTTCGACTGGGCGCACCAGCAGATCGCCGAGTCCGGCACCGACCACATCTTCGACAAGGCCGCGGTCGCGCGGATGCTGAACGAGCACCGCGACGGGGTGTCCGATCACAGCCGTCGACTGTGGACGATCCTGTGCTTCATGATGTGGCACGGCATCTTCGTCGAGAAGCGGATCGTGCCGGAGATCCAGGAGCCGGTCTACCCGGTCAGCCTGTAGGCGCTGACGCGCCCGTGTGCCTTTCTGGCGGTGGGAGCCGCCGGAAAGGCACACGGGCGACGAAGCCGCACCGCTACGGCAGCAGCGCGCCGATCTCCTCGGCAGCGACCTCGCCGTACGCGTCGGTCAGGCGCTTGAGGGCGTCGGCGCGGTCGAACGTCCACTCCTGGGTGCCGGTGGTCTCGAGCACGTAGACGGCGACGAGGCAGCCGAGCTGGGCGGCGCGTTCGAGGCTCAGGCCGCCGCGGTGACCGAGCAGGAAGCCGGCGCGGAAGGCGTCGCCGACACCGGTGGGGTCGACCTTCGCACGCTCGGGCACGACGCTCACGCGGACCCAGTTGCCGTCCGAATCGACGATCTCGACGCCGTCGCCGCCGAGAGTGGTCACCCGCAGCCCGACCTGTGCGCGGATCTCGTCCTCGGTGAGGCCGGTCTTCTGCTGCAGCAGACCCCACTCGTACTGGTTGGTGAACAGGTACGCCGCGCCGTCGATCAGCCGGGCGGCCTCGTCACCGCTGAGGCGGGCGAGCTGCTGGGAGGGATCGGCCGCGAACGCCACGCCCAGTTCCCGGCACTCGTCGGTGTGACGGGCCATCGCCTCGGGATCGTTGGCGCCGATCAGCACCAGGTCGACGCCGTGCGTCTCGACGACCTCGGCGAGGGAGATGTTGCGGGCTTCGGACATCGCGCCCGGGTAGAACGAGGCGATCTGCGCCATGTCCTCGTCCGTGGTGCACACGAAACGGGCGGTGTGCGCGGTGGTCGACACCAGCACCGAGTCGCAGTTCACGCCGTTGGACTCGAGCCAGGCCCGGTACTCGGCGAAATCCGCGCCGACCGCGCCGACGAGCACCGGGTCACCGCCGAACACGCCCATGGCGTACGCGATGTTCCCGCCGACACCGCCCCTGCGGACGACGAGATCGTCGACGAGGAAGCTCAGCGAGATGTGGTTGAGCTGGTCTGCGAGGAGTTGCTCGGCGAATCGACCGGGGAATCGCATGAGGTGGTCGGTGGCGATGGAGCCGGTCACGGCAATGGTCACGGTGCTGTGCCTTTCGACGGGTGCAGAAGTGCGGGCCTCACCAGGGCACGGGGGTCACGGCGAGGTCGGGAAAGCCGGGCTCACACGCTACCCGCAGACGACAGGGCCCCGACACCTCATGGTGCCGGGGCCCTGTCGAGCGGACTCAGTTGAACGAATCGCCGCACGCGCACGAGCCGGTGGCGTTCGGGTTGTCGATGGTGAAGCCCTGCTTCTCGATGGTGTCGACGAAGTCGATCGACGCACCTTCGACGTAGGGGGCGCTCATGCGGTCGACTGCGAGCGTGACGCCGCCGAAGTCCACAGTGAGATCACCGTCGAGAGTCCGGTCGTCGAAGAACAGCTGGTACCGGAGTCCGGCGCAGCCGCCGGGCTGCACTGCGATCCGCAGCGCGAGGTCGTCGCGGCCCTCCTGATCGAGAAGAGCCTTCGCCTTGGCGGAGGCGGCCTCGGTCATGATGACGCCGTGAGTGGCGGTCTCGTCCTGCACAGTCATGGGCGCTCCCTGGTGGTTCGTGTCAAGCAGTCGTTGCTGGAGGTCGTGTCGAGACGACCCCGATGAGTCAACGGTACCGCGCGTACATCTATTCCTCACCCACTGCGGGCGTTGTCTCCGTCTCGCCACCGGTCTCTCCACCGATCGAGACCTGGGGTGATTTCCCCACGTGTCCGGATATCCCATAGCCTGGAGAGGTGAAGTTGCTACGCCGCGGGAGTTCCGACGAATCCGACAGCCACGACTCTTCGTCGTCCGGCAGCGCCGACGTCGCCGCGTCCGAGGTCACGCCTGCACAGTCCGGCACCCCGGTGTCCGGTGGCAAGGAGACCGCGGGCAAGGGACGGCCGACGCCCAAGCGCCGCGAAGCCGAGGGCCGTCGCCGCGGCCCGGTGGCGCCCGCACCGCTGACGGCGAAGGAGGCGCGCGAACGCAAGAAGGCCGCGCGCAAGTCCATGTCGAAGGACGAGCGCAAGGCCCAGGCCGCCGAACGTCGCGCCGCCGCCTCCGAGCGACGGAGCCGGATGCTTGCGGGTGAGGAGAAGTACCTGCTCCCCCGCGACCGCGGTCCCGTCCGCGCGTACGTGCGCGACCTCGTCGACAGCCGCCGCAACCTCGTGGGCATGTTCATGCCGCTGGCGCTGGTGCTCATCGCCACAATGTTCCTGGGCCCGGTCATCCAGCAGTACGTCACGCTCGCGATGTTCGTAATGATGCTGCTGATGGTCATCGAGGGCATCTACCTCGGCCGGATGATCAACAAGAAGGTGCGGGCCCGCTTCCCCGACGCGACCGAGGGCGGTTTCGGTCTCGGGTGGTACGCGTTCGTGCGCGCCTCGCAGATCCGCAAGCTGCGTGCACCCCTGCCGCGGGTCAAGCCCGGCGACGCGGTCTGACGGGCGACACGGTCCGACGTTCGGGATTCAGTGGTGGGGCGCACCGCGCGCCGCCATCACGAACCGTTCTTCTCCGGCCACAGGTTCCTCCGATTTCCGGGGGTCCTGTGGCCGGAAGTGGTTGAGGCGCAACCAGGCCTTGCGCGCCCATCGGGCGGCTCCGTTGCTGCGGGCGGCCGGTTCGGTTCCGAACGCCACGACGAGCATGAACACGACGATCACGGCGAATTCGAACATGGTCCGATCCTGCGCTCGCGCCACTGCCGCCGACAGTGGCAGATACGACATCTCCCGTCGAATTCCTGCCAATTCTGCTGTTGGTAGCGTCTACCCCGATCACTTCTCGAAAGGTGCACTGTGAGCAGCGAACCCGCGCCGAACTCTCCCGGCCTCGACGCCACCTTCCCTCCCGTCGTCAGCCCCGACCGGGAGGTCCGTCGGCGCGCCGACGCCCGCCAGCTCGCACTCACCAAGCCCGCCGGCTCGCTCGGCCGACTCGAGGACCTCGGCTGCTGGATCGCCTCCTGCCAGGGTGAAGTCCCGCCGCACCCGTTCCGGCGACCGCGCGTGGTGGTGTTCGCCGGGGACCACGGCATCACCCGCCACGGCGTCTCGGCGTATCCGGCGGAGGTCACCGCGCAGATGGTCGCGAACTTCGTGGCCGGTGGCGCTGCCGTGAACATCCTCGCGACCGTCGCCGGGGCCGGGGTGCGGGTCGTCGACATCGCCGTCGACTCCGACACGGACCCGTCGGTGTCGGAGTTCAAGATCCGCCGGTCCAGCGGCTCCATCGACCGCGAGGACGCGCTCACCGAGGACGAGACGCTCCGGGCGATCGCCGCGGGCCGGGCGATCGCGGACCGGGAGATCGACGAGGGTGCCGACCTGCTCATCGCCGGTGACATGGGCATCGGCAACACCACTCCCGCGACCGTGCTCATCGCGACGCTCACCAACACCGAGCCGGTCGCCGCGGTCGGCCGCGGCACCGGCATCGACGACGCCGGCTGGATGCGCAAGGTGACCGCGATCCGCGACGCCATGCGCCGCGCCCGCCCGCACACCCGCAATCCGATCGCGCTGCTGCGCACGGCCGGCGGCGCGGACTTCGCTGCGATGGCCGGGTATCTCGCGCAGGCGTCGGTGCGCCGCACCCCCGTGCTGCTCGACGGTGTCGTGGTCACCGCGGCTGCGATGGTCGCCGAGGAACTCGCCCCCGGAGCTCGCGACTGGTGGGCGGCCGGGCACCGGTCCGCGGAACCCTCGCACGCGATCGCACTGCGTCACCTGAATCTCGAACCGATCGTCGACCTGGGCATGCGGCTCGGGGAAGGATCCGGCGCGGTCGCGGCGCTGCCGGTGCTGCAGGGCGCAGTGACGGTGCTCGCACAGATGGCCACGTTCGACGAGGCCGGCATCAGCGGACGCGACACGGCTTCCGACGAGGCCACCGTTCCCGATCCGCGCGACGAGTGATGGGCGGGCTGCCGCTCGCACTGTCGTGGCTGACGGTGCTGCCGGTGCGCGGTCCCGCCGACATCGACCGGGCGGCGGCGGCTCGCGCGATCCGCGCCGCCCCGGTCACCGGGATACTGCTCGGCGCCGCGGCGGCCGGGGTGCTGTGGTTCCTGCTCGCCGCCGGGTGCGCTCCCCCGCTCGCGGGATTGCTGTGCGTCGGGTTCCTCGCGGTCGCCACGCGCGGCATGCACATCGACGGTCTCAGCGACACCGCCGACGGGCTGGGTTGCTACGGCCCGCCCGAGCGGGCCCGTGAGGTCATGCACTCGGGGGGTGCGGGACCGTTCGGCGTCGCCACCCTGGTGGTGGTGCTCGGGGCGCAGGCGTGGTCGTTCGGGATCCTCGCCGAGGCCCGCGCGTGGCCGGCGGTGGTGCTCGCGGTCGCGGCGGGACGGATCGCAGTGGTCCTCGCGTGCCGGAACGGGATCGTCGCGTCCCCCGGGAGCGGGTTCGGTGCGCTCGTCGCCGGAACCCAGTCGTGGGCGAGCGTGTTCGGCTGGCCGCTGCTCGCCGCGGTCGCCGCGGTGTGGTGCGTGCCGGGGACCGCGTGGCTCGGCCCGATCGTGGTTCTCGTCGCGCTGGCGCTGTCCGCACTCTTCGTGCGGCACTGCGTCGCCCGCTTCGAGGGGGTGAACGGCGACGTGCTCGGCGCGGCACTCGAGGGCACCGTCGCCGCCGTCGCGATCGCCCTCGGCGCCGGACTCTGACTCCCGGATCCGACGACCTTCCCCGGCAGACCCACGAACACGGAACGGGCGCGACCGTCGGTGACGGTCGCGCCCGTGGCGTCTTCGTACAGTGTCGGCTACTGAGCGGCGCGCAGCGTGGTCATCCAGCCGTGGGTGTCGGCGAAGGTGCCACGCTGGATACCGGTCAGCGTGTCGCGCAGCGCCATCGTGATCGGGCCCGGCTCGCCGCCGGCGATCGAGAACTCCCCGTCGGCGTCCTTCACACTGCCGACCGGGGTGATGACCGCCGCGGTACCGCACGCGAACACCTCGGTGATCTCGCCGGATGCGGCCTTCTCGCGCCACTCGTCCGTGCTGATACGACGCTCCTCGACGACCAGACCGGAGTCCTTCGCGAGGGTCAGCAGCGACTCGCGGGTGATACCGGGCAGCAACGAGCCGGACAGTTCGGGGGTGACCAGCCGGGCATCGGCACCGGACCCGAACACGAAGTACAGGTTCATGCCGCCCATTTCCTCGACGTACTTGCGTTCGATCGCGTCGAGCCACACCACCTGATCGCAGCCCTGCTCCGCGGCGTGGGCCTGCGCGACCAGGGACGCGGCGTAGTTGCCGGCGAACTTCGCGGCACCGGTGCCACCCGGCGCGGCGCGCACGTATTCGCGCGAGAGCCACACGCTCACCGGCTTGACACCGCGCGGGAAGTACGCGCCCGCCGGGGATGCGATGAGCAGGAACTTGTACTCGTGGGCCGGGCGCACCCCGAGGGCCGGTTCGGTCGCGAACACGAACGGCCGCAGGTACAGCGACTCCTCACCACCGGCCTTGGGCACCCACTCGTGGTCGACCTCGAGCAGTTCGACGATGGCGCGGTGGAACAACTCCTCCGGCAACGCCGGCATCGCGATCCGCTCCGCGGACCGGTTGAGCCGTGCCGCGTTCGCGTTCGCGCGGAACGACGAGATGGACCCGTCCGCCTGCCGGTAGGCCTTCAGTCCCTCGAAGATGGCCTGCCCGTAGTGCAGCACCATCGCCGCGGGATCGAGCTGGATCGGTCCGTACGGCTCGACCGTCGCGTCGTGCCAGCCGGTTCCCTCGGTGTAGGTGATCGTCACCATGTGGTCGGTGAAGAAGTTCCCGAAGCCCGGATTCGACAGAATCTCCTGCCGACGCTCGGGGGTCGTCGGCGAAGGATGCGGGATGTGGGCGAATTCCAGGACACCGGTCATGAAAGCCGATCCTATCGAACGCCCCTGCTCCCCTACTTCGTGTGGTCCTCGACGAACGGTGGAACGACCAGCTCGGCGCGCAACGACCGGCCCCGGACGTCCACGGCGACCTCGTCACCGGCGGACAGACCGGCAGCGCTGTCGATCAGCGCGAGCGCGATACCGACCTTGAGGGTCGGTGAGAACGTTCCGGAGGTCGTCACGCCGACACGCTCGCCGTCGCGCAGGACCGTCTGGTCCTGGCGCAGGACACCGCGGTCGAGAGCGCGCAGACCCCACAGCCGGCGTGCGGGTCCGGCCTCCTTCTCGGCGAGCAACGCCTCCCGGCCCCAGAACTCCGGCTTCTTCCAGCCGACGGCCCAGCCGCAGCGGGCCTGCAGTGGCGAGATCGACGTCGACAGTTCGTGTCCGTGCAGCGGGTAACCCATCTCGGTGCGCAGGGTGTCGCGGGCACCGAGCCCGGCGACCTGGCCGCCGGCGGCCTGCACCGCGGACACGAGCGCGCGGAACAGCGGCTCGGCGTCGGCCCAGCGCGGCAGCAGCTCGAAGCCGCGTTCACCGCTGTAGCCGCTGCGGCACACCCGAACCGGCACACCGTTCCACTCGGCGTCGACGAACGCCATGTACTCGATGTCGGTGGGCAGTCCCAGACCGGTGAGGATGTCGGCGGCCCTCGGTCCCTGCACGGCGAAGACGGCGTGGTCGCGGTGCTGATCCGTCACGGTGACACCGGCCGGCGCGACCTTCGCGAGCGCGGCCACGACCGCGGCGGTGTTCGCGGCGTTCGGCACGAGGAACAGCTCGTCGTCCGACACGTAGTACACGATGAGGTCGTCGACGACTCCCCCGGATTCGGTGCAGCACAGCGTGTACTGGGCCTTGCCCGGCCCGATCTTCGACAGGTCGTTGGTCAGCGTCGAGTTCACGAACTTCGCGGCATCCGGACCGGCGACCAGCGCCTTGCCGAGGTGGCTGACGTCGAACAGGCCGACGTTCTCCCGGACCGCGGTGTGCTCGGCGACCGTGCCGGCATAGGAGACGGGCATCTCCCACCCGCCGAACGGGGCGAAGGTGGCACCGAGTTCGACGTGGACGGCGTGGATCGGGCCCTGCTGAAGTTGCTGGTCGCTCATGTCGCATGACGGTATCCCACGTGCCGGGCCGGGACCGCCTCCACGGCTTCGAACCCGACGATCACTAGCATCGACACAACGCCACCCTCTGCATAGGAGATGCCCGTGAGTGCCCCCGCTCCCACCCTCCCGGAACTCGTTCTCGCCGGGTCCCTCTCGAAACGAGCCGATGTTCTCGTGATCGGACTCACGTCCGGAGACGACGGTCCCGAGGCGCTGCTCGGCGGCGTCGTCGACGAAGCCGTGCTCGGCGAGGTGCTCGACGCCGTGACCGCGGTCGGCGCGACCGGCAAGTCCGAGGAACTGACCCGGGTCCCCGCCCCGGCGGCGCTTTCGGTGACGAGCGTGCTTGCAGTCGGTCTCGGTGCCGCCGACAAGATCGACGCCGAGCAGGTGCGTCGCGCCGCCGGCTCCGCGGCGCGGGCCCTGAACGGTGCCGCGGTCGTCGCGACGACGCTGTCCGAGGTGGATCTCGGTGCGGCCGTCGAAGGCTTCGCCCTCGGCGCGTACACGTTCACCGAGTTCCGCTCCGCGAAGTCCGCGCCGGGCGACGACGCGCGCCCGCCGGCCCGCATCGAGTTCCTGGTGGCCTCGCCCCGTGCCCGCGAGACCAAGGCCGCGCTGACCCGGTCGGCCGCGATCGCCGAGGCCGTCGCCACCGCCCGCGAATTCGTCAACACCCCACCGAGTCACCTGTACCCGGCGGAGTTCGCCGACCGCGCGAAGGCGCTCGGCACTGCGGCGGGCCTGAAGGTCGAGGTGCTCGACGAGAAGGCCCTGGCCAAGCAGGGCTTCGGCGGCATCGTCGGTGTCGGGCAGGGTTCGTCGCGTCCGCCACGGCTGGTGCGGCTGAGCTACTCGTCGAAGAAGCGCAAGGCCCCGAAGGTCGCGCTGGTCGGCAAGGGCATCACGTTCGACACAGGTGGCATCTCCATCAAGCCCGCCGCGGGCATGGAGAACATGACCTCCGACATGGGCGGTGCGGCCGCGGTGATCGCGACCGTCGTGCTCGCCGCGAAGCTCGGTGTGGCCGCGGACGTCACCGCGACCGTCCCGATGGCCGAGAACATGCCGTCGTCGACGGCGCAGCGTCCCGGGGACGTGCTCACCCAGTACGGCGGAACGACGGTCGAGGTGATCAACACCGACGCGGAAGGCCGCCTGATCCTGGCCGACGCGATCGTGCGTGCCTGCGAGGACGAGCCCGATTACCTGATCGACACCGCCACGCTGACCGGCGCGCAGATGGTCGCGCTGGGCACCCGCACCCCGGGTGTGATGGGCACCGACGAGTTCCGTGACCGGGTCGCGGAGCTGTCGCGGTCCGTCGGGGAGAACGGCTGGGCCATGCCGCTGCCGGCGGAGCTGCGCGCCGACCTCAACTCGCGGGTCGCGGACCTGGCGAACGTCACCCCGCACCGGTGGGGCGGGATGCTGGCGGCCGCGATCTTCCTGAAGGAATTCGTCGCCGAGGGTGTGCAGTGGGCGCATCTGGACGTGGCGGGTCCGGCGTTCAACACCGGCGGTCCGTTCGGCTACATCGGCAAGGGCGGGACCGGTGTGCCGGTGCGCACGATGTTCGCGGTCATCGAGGACATCGCAGCCAACGGCTGATCTCAGGCGTGCCTTCCGGGTGCCTTCGGGTGCCCGGGAGGCGCGCCCGGTGCAACGTGACGTGCCCCTCGCCGTACACCCGGAAGTGATCAGTGCAAGGATGGTCGAGGCCATGCCTGCCGGGTGTGGACCGTACGCACCAACGAAGTACCCGCGCGAGTCTTCGGGCTCGAGCACAATAGTCAACGACCACACAATGGTCGGACGACCACGAGTCGGTACAACTCAACACACACGAAACAACCGTCGAGGAGTCAACAGACATGGCCTTCTCCGTCCAGATGCCAGCGCTTGGTGAGAGCGTCACCGAGGGAACTGTCACGCGATGGCTCAAGCAGGAAGGAGACACGGTCGAAGTCGACGAGCCCCTGCTCGAAGTCTCCACGGACAAGGTCGACACCGAAATCCCGTCCCCCGCTGCCGGTGTCCTGGTGAGGATCGTCGCCCAGGAGGACGACACCGTCGAGATCGGTGGCGAGCTCGCCGTCATCGGTGAGGCCGGCGAGGCCTCTGCTCCTGCCGCCGCCCCGGCTCCGGCCGCGGCCGAACCTGCCGCTCCGGCTCCGGCCGCCGAGGCCCCCGCCGCTGCCGCACCCGCACCCGCCCAGGGCGGCGCCGCGGACGGCACCCCGGT
>NZ_JBSFRH010000028.1:0-6395 GCF_053589135.1 Rhodococcus sp. NPDC003382 | reverse complement strand
CTCCACCGACAAGGTCGACACGGAAATCCCGTCCCCTGTCGCCGGCATCCTCCTCGAGATCAACGCCCAGGAAGACGACACCGTCGAGGTCGGCGGGCAGCTCGCCGTCGTCGGCTCCGGCGCACCCGCCGCAGCCGCACCCGCCCCCGCGGCACCCGCCCCGGCCCCGGCCGCACCTGCCCCGGCTCCGGCTCCGGCCGCACCTGCCCCGGCTCCGGCCGCCCAGGCTCCCGCTGCTCCGGCACCGGCGCCCGCGCCGGCTGCGCCGAAGCCCGCTGCGGCTCCCGCGGCTCCGGCTGCGGCCGCACCCTCGGGTGAGGCGACGCCGTACGTGACCCCGCTGGTCCGCAAGCTCGCCGCCGAGAACAACGTCGACCTGTCGACCGTCAAGGGCACCGGTGTCGGCGGACGTATCCGCAAGCAGGACGTGCTCGCCGCGGCCCAGGCTGGGAAGGCTCCCGCCGCTGCCGCCCCGGCCGCTGCCGCCGCTCCGACGGCCCCGGCGAACGCCCCGGGTGTCCGCCCCGAGCTCGCGAAGCTGCGCGGCACGACCCAGAAGGTCAACCGCATCCGCCAGATCACCGCGGTCAAGACCCGCGAATCGCTGCAGAGCACCGCGCAGCTCACGCAGACCTTCGAGGTCGACGTCACCAAGATCGCGCAGCTGCGGGCGCAGGCGAAGAAGTCGTTCGCCGAACGCGAGGGTGTGAACCTCACCTTCCTGCCGTTCTTCGCGAAGGCCGTGGTCGAGGCGTTGCGGGTGCACCCGAACATCAACGCGTCCTACGACGAGGCCAAGAAGGAGATCACCTACCACGCTGCCGAGCACCTCGGCATCGCCGTGGACACCGAGCAGGGCCTGCTCTCCCCGGTGATCCACAACGCCGGTGACCTGACCCTCGGCGGCCTCGCCCGGGCGATCGTCGACATCGCCGACCGCGCCCGCAACGGTGGGCTCAAGCCCGACGAGCTGGCCGGTGGCACGTTCACGATCACCAACATCGGCAGCCAGGGCGCGCTGTTCGACACCCCGATCCTGGTTCCGCCGCAGGCGGCGATGCTCGGCACCGGCGCGATCGTCAAGCGTCCGGTCGTCGTCAAGGACGAGGCGGGCAACGAGTCGATCGGTGTGCGGTCGATGTGCTACCTGCCGATGACCTACGATCACCGCCTCATCGACGGCGCCGACGCCGGCCGCTTCCTCACCACGGTCAAGCACCGTCTCGAGGAGGGCGCGTTCGAGGCCGATCTCGGTCTGTGACCCGGTGACCCGTTCCTGCGGGTGACCGAAAGCCTCACGTAGCGGGGCGATGCCGCACCGGCATCGCCCCGCTACGGGCGTTTCCGCGACCGATCGAAGGCGCCCGAGAAATCGTTCCCTCGGCGAAGCGCCTCCCCTTCTGACCGCTCACCGGACGGCGTAGGGTCGACATACATGAGCAGCGCCACAGCTTCCGCCCGACTCGATCCGAATCCCGTCGTCGTTGCCCGCCTGGGGCTGATCGGTTACCTCGAAGCCTGGGAACGTCAGCGTGAACTCGCTGCCGAGCGCGCCGAGGGCATCGGCGCCGACACGCTTCTCCTGCTCGAGCATCCCCCCGTCTACACCGCCGGTCGGCGTACCGAGGAAGGCGACCGGCCCAAGGACGGCACCCCGGTGATCGACGTCGACCGCGGCGGCAAGATCACCTGGCACGGGCCGGGTCAGCTCGTCGGGTACCCCATCGTGCGGCTCGCCGAGCCGATCGACGTCGTGAACTATGTGCGACGTCTCGAGCAGGCCCTGATCACCGTGTGCACCGACATGGGACTGCGGTGTGGACGCGTCGAGGGCCGTTCCGGGGTGTGGCTGCCCGCCGAACTGCGCGACGGCCGGTGGCTTCCCGAACGAAAGATCGCAGCGATCGGGATCCGGGTCCAGCGCGGCGTCGCGATGCACGGGTTCGCCCTCAACTGCAATTCCGCGCTCGACGCGTTCGACTCCATCGTTCCGTGCGGCATCCGCGACGCGGGCGTCGCGTCGCTGACGGGCGAACTGGGCCGCGACGTCACCGTCGACGAGGTGACCGACGCCGTGACGACCGCGGTCGTCGATGCGCTCGACGGGAAGCTTCCGGTCGCCGAGCACGACATCGAGCGGGTCACGTTCGAGCAGGCCGTCGCCGCGTCCGAGCCGCCCGCACAGCGCCCCGAGTTCACCACCATGCGGTTCTGACGGCTTCCACCGGACGGCCCCGGCCGGGCGCTCCCCGGCCGGGGCCGAACCTTTCCCCGGGCGTACGATCGGATCCGTGACTGTGGCCCCAGAAGGACGCAAACTGCTGCGGATCGAGACCCGAAACGCGCAGACGCCGATCGAACGCAAACCGAACTGGATCAAGACCCGGGCGAAAATGGGCCCGGAGTACACCGAGCTCAAGGGCCTGGTGCGCAGCGAAGGTCTGCACACGGTCTGTGAGGAAGCCGGCTGCCCCAACATCTACGAATGCTGGGAGGACCGCGAAGCGACCTTCCTCATCGGCGGCGAGCAGTGCACCCGACGCTGCGACTTCTGCCAGATCGACACCGGTAAGCCCACCGCCCTCGACCGCGACGAACCGCGCCGTGTCGCCGAGTCCGTTCAGGCGATGGGCCTGCGCTACTCGACCATCACCGGTGTCGCCCGCGACGACCTGCCCGACGGCGGCGCCTGGCTCTACGCGGAAACCGTCCGGAAGATCCACGAACTGAACCCGGGCACCGGCGTCGAGAACCTCATCCCCGACTTCAACGGCAAGCCCGAGCTCCTGCAGGAAGTGTTCGAGTCCCGTCCCGAGGTGCTCGCGCACAACGTCGAGACCGTTCCGCGGATCTTCAAGCGGATCCGCCCGGCGTTCCGCTACCAGCGTTCCCTGGACGTGATCACCGCCGCCCGCGACTTCGGTCTGGTCACCAAGTCCAACCTGATTCTGGGGATGGGCGAGACCCCCGAGGAAGTGACCGAGGCGCTGCACGACCTGCACGACGCCGGCTGCGACATCGTGACCATCACCCAGTACCTGCGTCCGTCCCCGCGGCACCATCCGGTGGAGCGGTGGGTCAAGCCCGAGGAGTTCGTCGCGCACTCGAAGACCGCCGAGGAGATCGGCTTCGCGGGCGTGATGGCCGGACCGCTGGTGCGTTCGTCCTATCGCGCCGGTCGCCTCTACGCGCAGGCGATGGCCCATCACGGCCGCGAGTTGCCCGCGGGCCAGGCGCATCTCGCGCAGGAGGGCACCGCGTCGCAGGAGGCGAGCTCGGTTCTCGCCCGCTTCGGGCAGTAGCCGGAGACGGGACCCGTGGTGGCGAGGACGCCATCACGGGGAACGTATCCTGATAAGCATGGCGAACGGCAGCAAACCCACCAAGGAAGCGAAAGCCGCGGCGAAGGCCGCGCGCAAGCAGGCATCGAAGGAGCGGCGCACGCAGCTCTGGCAGGCCTTCCAGATCCAGCGCAAAGAAGACAAGCTTCTGCTGCCGTGGATGATCGGTGTGCTCGTCGCGTCGATCGTCGTGTTCTTCCTGATCGGCCTGATCTTCGGGCTGCAGTGGTTCTTCCTGCCGATCGGCATCATCGTCGGCGCGCTGCTGGCGTTCATCGTCTTCGGTCGCCGCGTGCAGAAGACGGTCTACACGAGAGCGGAGGGTCAGGCCGGTGCGGCCGCGTGGGCGCTCGACAACCTTCAGGGCGCGTGGCGCGTGACCCAGGCCGTTGCCGGCACCACCCAGCTCGACGCCGTGCACCGCGTGATCGGTCGCCCCGGCGTCATCCTCGTCGGTGAGGGCTCGCCCGGCCGGGTGAAGGGTCTCATCGCGCAGGAGAAGAAGCGCGTGGCACGACTGGTCGGCGACACCCCGATCTACGAGGTCGTGGTCGGCAACGACGAGGGCCAGGTGAAGCTGTCGCAGCTGCAGAAGCATCTGTCGAAGCTTCCCCGCAACATCGACACCAAGCGCATGGATGCCATCGAGGGCCGACTGTCGGCGCTGAGCACCAAGAAGTCCGGTCCCGCGATGCCGAAGGGTCCGTTGCCGCCCGGCGCGAAGATGCGCAGCGTGCAGCGCACGATCCGCCGACGCTGACGAGAACGCGAACGAGAAGGGCCGCTCCCGATCACGGGAGCGGCCCTTCTCGTTGTGTCAGGCGGGGGCCGAAAGCTCTAGCGCCTGCGGACGACGGCGGTCTGGGTGGCCCGGTCCTGCAGGCCGCGGTTGTCGACGTCGGTGACGAGCGCGGGGGCGATGAACACGAGCAGCAGCTGACGCGACAGGGCGCGGATGATGCCGACCCGCACCGGAGTGTCGACCCGCGCGACCTGCAAGCCGGCGATGTACTGGCCGGGGGTGAACGAGAACAGCGTCACGCACAGGACGCCGACGACGAACCAGACGATCAGGGTGTAGGCGGACAGGTTCGGGCTCTCGAGCGGGTTCTCGCCGACGAGCAGCATCGCGACACCCATCGCAGTGAACCAGTCGATCATCAGAGCGAGCACACGCTTGCCCGTGGTGGCGAGCGATCCGGGTCCGTTCTGCGGGAGTCCGAGCAGCTGCCCGGGATAGTCCTGCTCGCGCTGCTGGTCCTTCGGCAGTGCCGCCGAGGGACCGGAAAGCCAACTGCCCGTCATCCGTGCCATGCGTCCAGGATAGGCTGTGGACCGCCCTAGAAGGGCGAGCCCGTGCACCGCCGGTGACTTCTACCACAAACTACGTCCTCACCGCAGGACGACGCGAGGTGTAACACTGGCGAAACATGGGTTTGATGGGCGGGCAACACCGAGTCCATACCGTCTGCATTCGACGCAGGCGCCCATCACACTGGCGCGCACCGACTGAAGGAGCACAAGCGTGGCGTTCACCACGGCCGAAGAGGTCATCAAGTTCATCGCGGACGAAAACGTCGAGTACGTCGACATCCGCTTCACCGACCTGCCCGGCATCGAACAGCACTTCTCGATCCCCGCGAAGGCATTCAACCAGGATGTTTTCGAGGACGGCCTGGCCTTCGACGGATCTTCGGTCCGCGGCTTCCAGTCCATCCACGAGTCGGACATGCTCCTCCTCCCGGACGTCACCACCGCGCGTATCGACCCCTTCCGCGCCGCCAAGACCCTGAACGTCAGCTTCTTCGTCCACGACCCCTTCACCCGCGAGTCCTACTCGCGCGACCCGCGCAACGTCGCTCGTAAGGCCGAGGAATACCTGATCAGCACCGGCATCGCCGACACCGCGTACTTCGGTGCCGAGGCCGAGTTCTACATCTTCGACTCCGTCTCGTACGACTCGAAGATGAACGGTGCGTTCTACGAGCTCGACTCGATCTCCGGCTCCTGGAACACCGGCGCCGAGTACAACGCCGACGGCACCCCGAACCGCGGCTACAAGGTGCGCCCGAAGGGTGGCTACTTCCCGGTCGCCCCGTACGACCACTACGTCGACCTGCGTGACGAGATCTCCACCAACCTGCAGCTTGCCGGCTTCGAGCTCGAGCGCGGCCACCACGAGGTCGGCACCGGCGGCCAGGCCGAGATCAACTACAAGTTCAACACCCTGCTCGCCGCGGCCGACGACCTGCAGCTGTTCAAGTACATCGTCAAGAACACGGCGTGGAAGAACGGCAAGACCGCCACCTTCATGCCGAAGCCGCTCTTCGGTGACAACGGCTCGGGCATGCACGTCCACCAGTCGCTGTGGAAGGACGGCAAGCCGCTGTTCCACGACGAGGCCGGCTACGCGGGCCTGTCGGACGTCGCCCGCTGGTACATCGGCGGCATCCTGCACCACGCGCCGTCGCTGCTCGCCTTCACGAACCCGACGATCAACTCGTACCACCGCCTGGTGCCGGGCTACGAGGCTCCGATCAACCTCGTGTACAGCCAGCGCAACCGCTCCGCCGCGGTCCGCATCCCGATCACCGGCAACAACCCGAAGGCCAAGCGCCTCGAGTTCCGCGCGCCGGACTCCTCGGGCAACCCGTACCTGAACTTCGCCGCGCAGATGATGGCCGGCCTGGACGGCGTCAAGAACAAGATCGAGCCGATGGCTCCGGTCGACAAGGACCTCTACGAGCTCCCGCCGGAGGAGGCCAAGAACATCCCGCAGGCTCCGACGTCCCTCAACGCGGTCATCGACCGTCTCGAGCAGGACCACGAGTACCTCACCGAGGGCGGCGTGTTCACCACCGACCTGATCGAGACCTGGATCTCGCTCAAGCGCGAGCAGGAGATCGCTCCGGTCAACCTGCGTCCGCACCCCTACGAGTTCCAGCTGTACTTCGACTGCTGAGTCGCGTAGGTCGCTGACCACAGCGATTCACGAATCGGTCCGCGGCCCCGCGACCCGGGGGCGGCCCCCATTTTTTTTTTTGGAGTATGTTT
>NZ_JBSFRH010000027.1:0-92623 GCF_053589135.1 Rhodococcus sp. NPDC003382 | reverse complement strand
TCGATATCCTTTGGCCACCAACGGATTCTACACAAAGCCGCAGGTCGGCCCCGCCGCGTCACGGCGAGACCGACCCGCGATTCTGCAACAGCCCGTCAGATCGACCGGATGTACCGCTCGCTCGGAAAGGGTGGGGCTCGTCAGAACAGCGGGCCGCCCCCGAACACACTGCGGTGCGACGGGGGCCGGCGGCCGTCGAGGTCGGTCAGGTCGTAGTCGCGGGCGAGTTCGGCGGTGACGAAGGTGTGCCCGCTGCGCTCGGCGAGTTCGGGGTCGTCGGTCAGGGCCGCGACGACGGAGCCGACGAACTCGGGCGACTCGGCGTCCGCGACCGGGAACCCCGCGATGTCGGTGAGGCCGCTCGCGACGATCTTCTCGGTGCGCACGATGCCCGGCCACAGCGACACCGCGTGCACATCGTGTTCGCGCAGTTCGTCGGCCATGTCGAAGGCCATCTTGTCGAGGCCGGCCTTGGAGATCCCGTACAGCACCGAATGCAGGCGGCTGCGGGTGCCGAACGACGAGATGTTGACGATCAGGCCGGTGCGTCGCGGCACCATCATGCGGGCCGCGGCGACCGATGCGACGTAGTGCGCGCGCAATCCGAGCCCGATCAGGCTGTCCCAGTCGTCGAGCGGTCGTTCCCAGAACGGGGTGTCGAACCCGCCGAATCCGCGTGGACCGGCCCACACGTTGTTGACCAGCAGGTCGAGCCGGCCCTCCTGGTCGTCGGCGATCTGCGCGAACACCTTCTCGATCGCCGCGTCGTCGCAGTGGTCGCACGTCAGCGCGTGCCCGCGACCGCCGCGGGCGGTGATCTCCGCTGCAGTCCCGGCCAGGGGAGCGTCGCCGGTGGCGGGTCCCCGTCCGGTCACGTAGACGGTCCACCCGGCACTTCCCAGGGCCAGGGCGATGCCCTTACCGACCCCGCGGGACGCGCCGGTGACCAGCGCGACGCGGGTCACGCCCCGGCCTCGCGGCGTCGATCGGTGGTCGGATGAACGGTCTGTTCCGGTCGTGTCGTCGGCACGCTCACGACGGTAGAACACGTTTCTGTTCTTCGGCGGCGAATTCCGAACGACGGGACGATCAGGGCTGACCGGGCAGGGCGACGGTCGGGGGAGCGACACCCAGGTTCGCCCGCCACCGCGCGCCGCGCAGGGCCGTTTCGGTCAGCGCGTCGATCGCGAATCCGCGGGTGGACTCGGAGGTCGCCCGTTCGACGACGGACCGCCACGCGACCGCGACGTCCGTCTCGATCTGCACGGCGAGCTGCGCGGCACTGATCGGGTCGGTCACCGGGAACGGGACGGTGTAGCCGGGCGCGGCGACCGGGGGAGTGACGCTCGCGGCGGTGAGCGCGTCGATCGTGGCGTCGCGGCGCGCCCGATGTGCGGCGGTGTCCTCCGCCACCTCACCGCCGCGGGCCGGATTGGAGAACGCCGCGACGAGGCCGTACCCGAACACGGCGGCGTGTTCGGCGTTCACGGCGTCGACGAGGGCCTGCTGCTCGGCTCCGAGCTGGGGGGAACTCACGGCAGCAGCACCGCCGTCTCGGTCGCGCAGGCGGCACTGACGGACGCGAGCAGGCCCGCGCGGTAACCGCGCAGGGTGCGGGCCAGATCCGCGGCGTCGCGCTGGGAACGGATCAGCCGTTCGCGCAGCAGTTCCACGCTCGGAGTCTCGGCGGGCAGCGTCACGGTCGTCGAGGTGGCCGGGGACGTCGACGTGGCCCCCGCCAGCCGTGCGACCTCCGCGTCGAGTGCGTCGGCGTGCGTCGTGCGTTCGGCGCCGATCGTCGCGAGCGCATCGGCCCGCTCAGGTGCCACGGCGACGAGGGCGCCGGCGAGAGCGGCGTCGGTGCGTGCGCGCTGGGCCTGGGCGATCAGCGGATCGGGCTCGCCGTCCTCGTCGGAGGGGGCTCCGCATCCCGTGACGGTGAACACGCCCGCGGTGCCGAGCGCGGCACCGGACCATCGCAGCAGTGTTCGTCGGGACACGGGTGGCAGGTGTGGTGACGTCGGCACCGGACCATGGTGCCAGTCCGGCGAACCGATCCGGACGCCGGCCTGGTCACGGCACCCCGAAATGCGCGATACCCTTGATACCTGCCGGATCGATCCCCGCACCGGCCGCCTACCGCTGCGACCACAACTGAACGAGGAGCTTGCCGCCATGCCTGTGCCGCCACCGGAGAGGATTGTCGAGCTCGTCTCGGATCTGATCGAGCGTGAGGGTTACGACCTCGAGGACGTCGTCGTCACGGCGGCGGGCAAGCACAGCACGGTCCGGCTCATGGTCGACAGCGACGCAGGTCTCGGCCTCGACGAGGCGGCGCGCCTGAGTCATCTCGTGTCGGAGGCGTTCGACGCGGTGTCGGATTTCGGTGAGTCGCCGTACATGCTCGAGGTGACCAGTCCCGGTATCGGCCGGCCGCTGACGCAGGACCGGCACTGGCGGCGCGCGCAGGGCCGGAAGGCCCGGCTGGATCTGGGGACCGAGACGCTCGTCGGCCGTATCGGCGAACTCGTCGGCGACGAGATCCGCATCGTGGTCCCGGACCGCAACGGCCCGGTCGTGCGCGCAATCCCGCTGGCGGAGGTGCGGTCGGCGACGGTCGAGGTGGAGTTCAACCCTCCCAACGCCCGCGAGCTCGAGCTCGCCGGTGGCCTGCCCGACGGCCGGGTGCGTGCGGGGGAACTCGACGAGAACGCGGTCGGGGTGGACGAAGACGGTAGTGACGAAGACGAAGTGAACGAGACGAAGGTGGACAAGTGAATATCGACATCACGGCGCTGAAGGCGCTCGAATCCGAGAAGAACATCCCGTTCGAGGCGCTGATCGAGACGATTTCGACCGCTCTGCTCACCGCCTACCGGCACGTGGACGGTCACCAGCCGCACGCCCGGATCGATCTGGACCGCAAGACCGGCATCGTGCGCGTGATGGCCGAAGAGTTCGACGCCGACGGCAACCTCGTCTCCGAATGGGACGACACTCCGGCGGACTTCGGCCGGATCGCCGCCACGACCGCGCGGCAGGTCATCATGCAGCGCATCCGTGACGCCGAGCACGAGCAGCGTTTCGGCGAGTTCGTCACCCACGAGGGCGAGATCGTCGGCGGTGTCGTCCAGCGCGACACCCGCGCGAACGCGCGCGGCATGGTGGTCGTGCGGATCGGCGGCGACAACGGCGCCGAGGGCCTGATCCCGCCGGCCGAGCAGGTGCCGGGCGAAACGTACGAGCACGGCGATCGCATCAAGTGCTACGTCGTGGGCGTGGCACGCGGCCAGCGTGGACCGCAGATCACCCTGTCGCGGACCCATCCGAACCTCGTCCGTCGCCTGTTCGCGCTCGAGGTCCCGGAGATCGCGGACGGATCCGTCGAGATCGTCGCGGTCGCCCGCGAGGCGGGGCACCGCTCGAAGATCGCGGTGCACTCGCGGGTACCCGGGCTGAACGCGAAGGGTGCGTGCATCGGCCCGATGGGTCAGCGCGTGCGCAACGTGATGCGCGAACTCGGCGAGGAGAAGATCGACATCATCGACTACGACGAGGATCCGGCGCGGTTCGTCGGCAACGCGCTGTCGCCGTCGAAGGTGGTTTCGGTCACGGTCGTCGACCCGGACGCGCGGGCCGCGCGTGTCGTCGTCCCCGACTTCCAGTTGTCCCTCGCGATCGGCAAGGAAGGGCAGAACGCCCGCCTGGCCGCGCGTCTGACCGGATGGCGGATCGACATCCGCAGCGACGCCGCAGCGGGTGATGATGGTCACTCGGGCGCCGCTTCGACAGGCAGGTAGAGGTGGAATGCGGGCTTCCGGACGAATCGGCGGTAGAGTGGTCGATGGTTCAGCATGAGCTGTCTTCGTCACGCGGCGAGCGCACCGGTCCGGTGCGTACCTGTCTCGGGTGTCGGCAGCGATCGCTGACTGCCGATCTGCTGAGGGTCGTGGCACGAGAAGTGGAGCCGAAACGCTTCGTTCTGGTCCCTGATCCCGGGCGCAGACTTCCCGGGCGGGGCGCGTGGTTGCATCCCGTTTCGGAGTGTCTGAGTCAGGCGGAGCGGCGTCGAGCATTCGGCAGAGCGCTGAGGGTGCCCGGAAATCCGGACACGGCGGCGCTCGATCAGCTGGTCGGGTCCGGCGACGGAATATCACTCGGCGTGGCACCGTTGTGAGATCGACAGCAGGGACACCAACGCAGTGACATCGAACTCTGAGAAGAACAGGCACGAACACTCATGAGCACACCGTGAAGCACCAGCGATGAACGTCCATCGGAGATAACCCGAGGTCGTGCGGGCAACCAGCCGCTCGACCTCATCAGTGAGGAGAGCAGTGGCAGGCAAGCCCCGCGTGCACGAGTTGGCGAAAGAACTCGATGTCACAAGCAAGGTCGTACTCGAAAGGCTCAAGGAGCTCGGCGAGTTCGTGAAGTCCGCGTCGTCGACGGTCGAAGCCCCCGTCGCACGTCGTCTGCGTGAATCGTTCGGCAAGACCACGGGCGAAGGCTCGTCGGCCGCCCCGACCCCCGGTCCCAAGCCGGGCGCACCGCGTCCCGGCCCGCGTCCGGCCGCCCCGGCAGCTGCAGCGCCGGCCCCGGCACCCACCCCGGCGCCGAAGCCCGCGGCAGCAGCTCCCGCGCAGACCCCCACCCCGGCACCGCGTCCCTCGACGGGACCGAAGCCGGGTGCCCCGCGTCCTGCGGCCCCGAAGCCGGCAGCACCGGCCCCGGCCGCCCAGGCTCCGGCCGCGCAGCCCGCGCCGGCCCCGGCCCCCGGTCCCAAGCCCGGCGGACCGCGTCCCGGCCCGAAGCCGCCGCGTGTCGGGAACAATCCCTACTCGTCGGCTCCCGCGGAGCGTCCGGCACCGCGTCCCGGCGCCCCTCGCCCGGGTCAGGGCGGTCCCCGTCCGACGCCCGGCCAGGGTCGTCCCGCGGCCGGTCCGGGTGGGCCCCGTCCCACTCCCGGCCAGGCCGCTCCGCGCCCGGCCGCCGGTCCCGGCGGACCTCGTCCGGCTCCCGGCCAGGGCGGACCGCGTCCGTCTCCGGGCTCGATGCCCCCGCGCCCGAACCCGGGTGCGATGCCGCAGCGTGCGGCACGTCCGGCCGCGACCGGTCGTCCGGGTCGTCCCGGCGCACCGGGTGGTCGCCCGGGCGGCGGTGGCGGCGGCTACCGCGGCGGTGGAGCCGGTGGCGGCGCCGGTGCCGGTGCCGGTGCAGGTGCCGGAGCAGCCGGTGGCTTCCGGGGTCGTCCCGGTGGCGGCGGTGGTGGTGCCGGTCGCGGTGGACGCGGCGGCACGGCCGGTGCGTTCGGCCGTCCCGGTGGTGCTCCGCGTCGCGGCCGCAAGTCGAAGCGGCAGAAGCGGCAGGAATACGACTCGATGCAGGCACCGGCAGTCGGCGGTGTCCGGCTGCCCCGCGGCAACGGCGAGACCATCCGGCTCGCCCGCGGCGCGTCGCTGTCCGACTTCGCGGAGAAGATCGACGCGAACCCGTCGGCACTGGTCCAGGCGCTGTTCAACCTCGGCGAGATGGTCACCGCCACTCAGTCGGTGAACGACGAGACCCTCGAGCTGCTCGGCTCGGAGATGAACTACGTCGTCCAGGTCGTCAGCCCCGAGGACGAGGACCGCGAGCTGCTCGAATCGTTCGACATCCAGTACGGCGAGGACGAGGGCGGCGAAGAGGACCTGCAGCAGCGTCCGCCGGTGGTGACCGTCATGGGTCACGTCGACCACGGTAAGACCCGACTGCTCGACACGATCCGCAAGGCCAACGTCCGTGAGGCCGAGGCCGGTGGCATCACCCAGCACATCGGCGCCTACCAGGTGCTCACGCACCTCAACGGCGAAGACCGGCTCATCACCTTCATCGACACCCCGGGTCACGAGGCGTTCACCGCCATGCGTGCCCGCGGTGCGAAGTCGACGGACATCGCGATCCTCGTGGTCGCCGCCGACGACGGTGTCATGCCGCAGACGGTCGAGGCGATCAACCACGCCCAAGCGGCCGACGTGCCGATCGTGGTCGCGGTCAACAAGATCGACAAGGAGGGTGCGAACCCCCAGAAGATCCGCCAGCAGCTCACCGAGTACGGCCTGGTCACCGAGGAGTACGGCGGCGACACCATGTTCGTCGACATCTCCGCGAAGCAGGGCCTGAACATCGACCAGCTGCTCGAGGCCGTGTTGCTCACCGCCGATGCGGCCCTCGACCTGCGGGCCAACCCGGATATGGAGGCCCAGGGCGTCGCGATCGAGGCTCACCTCGACCGCGGTCGCGGTCCGGTCGCCACCGTGCTGGTCCAGCGCGGCACCCTGCGGGTCGGCGACTCCATCGTCGCCGGCGACGCGTACGGCCGCGTGCGCCGCATGGTCGACGAGCACGGCGAGGACGTCCTGGAGGCTCTGCCTTCGCGTCCGGTCCAGGTCATCGGCTTCACGTCGGTGCCCGGCGCCGGCGACAACCTCGTCGTCGTCGAAGAGGACCGCATCGCCCGGCAGATCGCCGACCGCCGCAATGCGCGCAAGCGCAACGCGCTGGCCGCGAAGAGCCGCAAGCGGATCTCCCTCGAGGATCTGGATGCCGCGCTCAAGGAGCACAACGAGCTCAACCTCATCCTCAAGGGCGACAACTCGGGTACCGTCGAGGCCCTCGAAGAAGCGCTCATGGGGATCGAGATCGACGACGAGGTGCGCCTGCGGGTCATCGACCGCGGTGTCGGTGGTGTCACCGAGACCAACGTCAACCTGGCTGCTGCCTCCAACGCGGTGATCATCGGCTTCAACGTCCGTGCCGAAGGCAAGGCGACGGAGCTGGCGAACCGCGAGGGCGTCGACATCCGCTACTACTCGATCATCTACCAGGCGATCGACGAGGTGGAGAAGGCCCTCAAGGGCATGCTCAAGCCGATCTACGAAGAGGTCGAGCTCGGCCGCGCCGAGATCCGCGCCATCTTCAAGTCCTCGAAGGTCGGCAACATCGCGGGTTGCCTCGTGCAGTCCGGCATCGTCAAGCGCAACGCGAAGGCACGGTTGCTCCGCGACAACAACGTCGTCGCCGAGACCGTCACCATCTCGTCGCTGCGCCGCGAGAAGGACGACGTCACCGAGGTCCGCGAGGGCTACGAGTGCGGTATGACGATCACCTACTCCGACATCAAGGTCGGCGACGTGATCGAGGCCTACGAGCTGCGCGAGAAGCCGCGCGACTGACGGCACCGCCGTCGGGTGACAACTGACGGCACCGCCGTCGGTGACAGCTGACGGCATCGCCGTCGGGGCGGCGGGCGAGCAATCGTCCGCCGCCCCGACGTGTCAGCGCCCCGCTTCCCGGGGTATCCGCGCCGGGAGTCCAGACAGGAGGTCCGGTGTTCGTAGGCGCACTCGAACTGGATGTGCTGCTCGGTGACGTGCACTCCCTCAAAGGAAAGCGGTCGATGATCCGGCCGGTCCTCGCGGAACTGCGCCGGTTCGGGGTCTCGGCCACCGAAGCCGGGCATCAGGACCTGCACCGCCGCGCCCTGCTGGGGGTGGCATCGGCAGGACCCGACGTCGGGCACGTCACCGACATCCTCGACCGGTGCGAACGCCTAGTCGCGGCCCGCCCCGAGTTGCAGTTGCTCGCAGCCCGCCGAAGAATTTTCGGTCCGGAAGACTGACCGGACCCCACATACGACACAGCCGCCCGCGGCTGAACACGACAGCCGCCCGCGGCGGACACAACAGCCCACCGCGGCGGACACAACAGCCGCACCGCGGCGGACACAACAGCCGCACCGCGGCGAGGAGAGGAAGCGACTGACATGGCCGATCCAGCACGGGCCCGTCGTCTCGCCAAGCGCATCGCCACCATCGTGGCCACCGCGATCGATCACGAGATCAAGGATCCGCGGCTCGCGTTCGTCACGATCACCGATGCGAAGGTGACCGCCGACCTGCACGACGCCACCGTGTACTACACCGTGCGCGGAGCGGACCTCGACTCCGAGCCCGATCTCGCCGCGGCTGCCGCCGGCCTCGAGAAGGCGAAGGGAGTGCTCCGGACCAAGGTCGGCGCCGGGACCGGCGTGCGTTTCACACCCACCCTCACGTTCGTGACCGACACGGTGCCGGACACCGCCCGCCACATGGAGGAGCTGCTGGCCCGCGCCCGCGCCGCCGACGAGGCGGTCGCCAAGGCCCGCGAAGGTGCATCGCCCGCCGGCGAGGCCGATCCGTACAAGGAACCGCGTGAGCGAGACGCCGCCGGCGACGAATAGAACCGTCATGTCCGACATCACCTCGCCCGACAGCACCCCGTCCTCGACCGCCGTGGATCTCGGCGGTGCCGTCGAGCTGCTGGATGCGGCGACGTCCGTGACGGTGCTGTGCCACGTCCAGCCCGATGCGGACACCCTCGGTAGCGGCCTCGCGCTGGGACTGGCGCTCGAACGCCGCGGCGTGCCCGTGCAGGTCGCGTTCGGATCGCCCGACGACGTGCCCGGCTCGATGCGGGAGCTGCCGGGTCTGCACCTGGTGACGCCCGCCGCGGAAGTGCGGGAGACCGTCGACCTGCTCGTCACCGTGGACTGCGGCACCGCCGGGCGCCTCGGGCGGCTCGCGCCGCGGCTGCACGGCGCCACGCGCACGCTCGTCATCGACCACCACCGGTCGAACACCCGGTTCGGCACCCACGACCTCATCGAACCGGACGCCGAAGCGACCGCTGCGGTCCTCGCCGACCTCTTCGACGCGTGGGGCGTCGAGATCGACGCGGATCTCGCGCACTGCCTGTTCGCCGGGCTCGTCACCGACACCGGATCATTCCGGTGGGGCCGGGCGAGCTCGCACCTGCTGGCCGAACGGCTCCTCTCGACCGGCATCGACGGCGCCCGCATCACCCGGCAGCTGCTCGACACCCATCCGTTCGGATGGCTGCCGATGCTGTCGGCGGTGCTCGCGACCGCGACGCTCGTCCCGGAGGCCGCCGGCGGCCGGGGTCTCGTCCACGCGACCGTGATGCGCGCGGATTCCGCGCACCTGCGTTCCGAGGAGATCGAAAGCGTCATCGACATCGTGCGGACCACCGCCGAGGCCGAGGTCGCCGCCGTCTTCAAGGAGGTCGGTTCCGGGGTGTGGACGGTGTCGCTGCGCTCGAAGGACGGGATCGACGTCTCGCTCGTCGCTGCGCGGCTCGGGGGTGGGGGACACCGCGCCGCCGCCGGCTACACCGCTCACGGCGATCGCACCGAGATCGTGGCGGAACTGCGTGACGCCCTCGGCTGATCGCGTCGTGTCCGAGGTTTCGGCGAAACGGATCCTCGGGCTCGCTCTGCCCGCGCTGGGGGTACTCGCCGCCGAACCGCTGTACCTGCTGTTCGACATCGCCGTCGTCGGCCGCCTCGGGGCACTGGCCCTGGCCGGGCTGGCCGTGGGCGGGCTGATCCTCGCGCAGGTCAGCACCCAGTTGACGTTCCTGTCGTACGGAACCACTTCCCGGGCTGCCCGGTTCCACGGTGCCGACCGGCACACCGACGCCGTCGGCGAGGGCGTGCAGGCGACCTGGCTGGCGCTCGGGGTCGGCGTCGTCGTGCTGGTCGTCGGGCAGATGCTCGCCGGTCCGGTCGCCGGCCTGATCGCCGGGGACGGCGACATCGCCGGATCGGCCGTGACGTGGCTGCGCATCGCCCTGTTCGGGGCCCCGCTGATCCTCGTCACCCTTGCCGGGAACGGATGGATGCGCGGCGTCCAGGACACCGCGCGGCCGCTGCGCTATGTCGTCGTCGGGCTGGCCTTGTCGGCGGTGCTGTGCCCGCTGCTCGTCCACGGCCTGCTCGGTGCGCCCCGATGGGAACTGGCCGGCTCGGCCGTCGCCAACGTGGCCGGACAGGCGGTGTCCGCGGCACTGTTCCTGCGGGCGCTGCTGCGCGCGGGAGTGCCGCTAAAACCTCGGCGAACGATCATCGGCGCGCAACTGCGGCTCGGACGCGACCTCGTCGCCCGCAGCCTCGCCTTCCAGGCGTGCTTCCTGTCGGCCGCCGCGGTCGCCGCGCGTTTCGGGGCCGCCGCGGTCGCCGCGCACCAAGTGGTGTTGCAACTGTGGAACTTCGTGGCGCTGACGCTCGATTCGCTCGCGATCGCCGCGCAGGCACTGGTCGGGGCGGCGCTCGGATCCGCAGACCGGGGCGGCGCCCATCGCCTGGCGTGGCGGATCACGGCCTGGTCGACGGTCTTCGCGGCGGTGCTCGCGCTGCTGTTCCTGCTCGGTAGCGAGGTGATCCCCGGTCTGTTCACCGGCGACGACGCGGTACTCGATCAGATCGGTGTCGCGTGGTGGTTCTTCGTGGCGATCATGCCCGCGGCGGGTGTGGTGTTCGCGCTCGACGGAGTGCTGCTCGGCGCCGGCGACGCCGCGTTCCTGCGGACCGCGACGCTGGCGTCCGCGCTTCTCGGGTTCCTGCCGCTCATCTGGTGCTCACTCGTGTGGGACTGGGGTCTGGCGGGAATCTGGACCGGCCTTACGGTGTTCATCGTGTTTCGGATGGTGGCCGTCGTCTGGCGGACGCTGTCGGGACGATGGATGGTGACGGGAGCGGACCGGCAGGCGCGGTCCCTCGAGCAGACGGAAGCGGAGGGGTAGAGCCGGTGGCGAAGCTGTGGGCGGTCAGCGACATCCATGTCGGGCACAAGGGCAACCGGCCCGTCACCGAGGACATCGTGCCGGAATCGCCGGACGACTGGCTGATCCTCGCCGGGGACGTCGCCGAGAAGAGCGACGACATCCGGTGGGCGCTGAAACTGCTGCGCAGTCGCTTCGCGAAGGTCATCTGGGTGCCCGGCAACCACGAACTGTGGACCACGGCGAAGGACCCCGTGCAGATGCGTGGCGTCGCCCGCTACGACTATCTGGTCACCATGTGCCGGGAACTCGACGTGATCACCCCCGAGGACCCGTTCCCGGTGTGGGAGGGCGACGGGGGACCGGTGGTGCTGGTTCCGATGTTCCTGCTCTACGACTACTCGTTCCTGCCCGAGGGAACCACGACGAAGGCCGAGGGGCTCGCGCTGGCCCGCGACCGCAACGTCGTCGCGACCGACGAATTCCTGCTCGCCCCCGACCCGTACCTGACGCGTGACGCGTGGTGCCAGGCGCGCCTGGAGCGGACGCGGGAACGGCTCGACGCCCTGGATCCGGCGCTGCCGACGGTGCTGATCAATCATTTCCCGCTGGTGCGCGAGCCGACCCGGATGCTGTTCTACCCGGAGTTCGCGCTGTGGTGCGGCACCACCGACACCGCGGACTGGCACCTGCGCTACCGGGCGCTGTGTTCGGTGTACGGCCACCTGCACATCCCGCGCACCACCTACTACGACGGCGTGCGGTTCGAGGAGGTCTCGGTCGGCTACCCGCGCGAATGGCAGCGACGCGGCCTCCCCGATCAGGTGCTGCGGCAGATCCTGCCGGTCCCGGACTATCCGCCGGGCACTCTGAACAAGTGGGGCGGGCACTTCACGGTGACACCCGAGATGGAAGCGGAAGTGGAGAAGATGCGCGCACAGCGAGCGCGGGAACTACAGCGAGCGAAGGGACTGCGGTGACGGAGACGACCCGGAACATCCCTGACGCGTCCGAGACCCTGATCGGACTGATCCTGCCGGACGGCGTCGTCGCCGCCGAACTGTTCGACGACCCGCCGGGCCTGGCGCCACATCCGCAGGAGGAGGCGCTCATCGCGAAGGCCGTCGAGAAGCGTCGCCGGGAGTTCATCGGGGCACGGCACTGCGCGCGGCAGGCGATGCGACGGCTCGGGGTCGATCCGTCGCCGGTCCTCAAGGGCGAGCGAGGCGTACCGGTGTGGCCGCGCGGGGTCGTCGGCAGCCTCACGCACTGCGAGGGCTACCGGGGTGCCGTGCTCGGGTACTCGCTGCAGGTGCGGTCGGTGGGCATCGACGCCGAACCGCACGACGTGCTCCCGGACGGGGTGCTGCCCGCGGTGAGCCTCGAACCGGAACGCGACTGGCTCGCCGCCGCCCCCGACGACGACGTGCACTGGGATCGTGTGCTGTTCTGCGCGAAGGAAGCCACCTACAAGGCGTGGTTCCCGCTGACCGGGCGGTGGCTCGGCTTCGAGGACGCCCACATCACGTTCACCCGCGACGACAGCGCGGCGGGCGCGGTCGCGTCGGGCGCATTCCGGTCGCAGCTGCTCGTGCCCGGCGACACCCGGGACGGGGCGCCGGTGTCGAAGTTCGACGGCCGCTGGCTGGTCGCCGACGGACTGGTGCTCACCGCCATCGCGGTGCGCTGAACGGGAGGTGGCAGAATCGGGCCACGTGTCTGCCACCGAGAATCCCGCCCTGGCCAATGCCGGTCTGCTCGTCGTCGACAAGGACCCGGGCATGACGAGTCACGACGTCGTGGCCCGCTGCCGGCGTCTGCTCGGCACCCGCAAGGTGGGGCACGCGGGCACCCTCGACCCGATGGCGACGGGCGTGCTCGTCCTCGGGGTGGAACGGGCCACGAAGATGCTCGGCCTGCTGTCGTTGACCACCAAGTCGTACACCGCGACGATCCGCCTCGGACAGAGCACCGTCACCGACGACGCGGAAGGCGAGACGGTCGCGACCACCGATGCGTCCGGCGTCACCGACGACGAGATCGCCGCCGCGGTCGCCGCGTTGACCGGCGACATCGAGCAGGTGCCGGCGAGTGTCAGTGCGATCAAGGTAGACGGTAAACGCGCCTACGCGCGGATGCGGGAGGGCGAGACCGTCGAGCTGGCCGCGCGGCCGGTGACGGTGTCGCGATTCGACGTGTGCGCGCGGCGCGACCTCCCCGAGCAGGGATTCGTCGATCTCGACGTCGAGGTGGACTGCTCGTCCGGCACCTACATCCGCGCGCTCGCCCGCGATCTCGGTGCGGCGCTCGGGGTCGGCGCGCACCTGACGGCGCTGCGCCGCACGAAGGTCGGCCCGTTCGGGCTCGAGCACGCGCGCACCCTCGAACAGCTCGCCGACGATCCCGCGTTGAGCCTCGACATCGACGCCGCGGCCCGCACCGCGTTCGCGTGCCGCACGATCAGCGACGCCGAGGCCGCGCTCCTCGCGAACGGCCGCTGGCTCGAACCGATCGGCATGCCGGGCGTGTACGCGGCGATCGACGCACAGGGCCGCGCGGCGGCACTGCTGCAGGAGAAGGGCAAGCGCGCGTCCGCGGTGTTCGTTGTGCGGCCGTCCAACCTGTGAACCAGACGAGCCTGTGAGCTGGACGAGCCTGTGAGCTGGACGAGCCTGTGAGCTAGACGAGCCTGTGAGCTAGACGAGCCAGATGGCGTCGGCGGCGGGGTTGCCGAGGTCGACGGTGCGGTCCGGGTCGCCGCCGATGCTCACCGCGACCGTGCCGGCGAAGTCGCGACGCTCGATCACCCGGATCTCGGTGTCGAGCGCGATCCCGACGTCGTCGAAGTAGCGCAGCATCGCCGGATCGTTGTCCGAGATGCGGGCGACGCGTCCGAACTCCCCGGCGGCGAACGAGCTCAACGGGCGCGCCGGTGGGGTGGGGATCGTGCCGTCCGGGGTGGGGATCGGGTCCCCGTGCGGATCCCGTTCGGGGAAACCGAGTTTCGCATCGAGTGCGGCGATCATCCGCTCGGAAACCGCGTGTTCGAGCACCTCGGCCTCGTCGTGCACCTCGTCCCACCCGTAGCCGAGTTCGCGGACCAGGAACGTCTCGATGAGCCGGTGCCGGCGGACCATCGCGACGGCGGCCGCGCGGCCCGACTCGGTCAGCGAGATCGCACCGTACCGCTCGTGGTCGAGCAGGCCCTGGTCGCACAGCCGGCGCACGGCCTCGGAGACGGTCGATGCGGACACGCCGAGTTTCTCGGCGAGCAGCTTCGTGGAGACCTTCTCGCCGGACCATTCCTGCACGGTCCAGATGACCTTCAGGTAGTCCTGCGCGACGGAGGTCAGCGCTCCCGTCGTCGTATTCGTCTCGCTCCTGCCAGGCACCTGCCCAGCTTAGGCAACTCTCACCTCGGAATCACCTTTGTCCGGGATCTCCCGCCTGCGCCGGACTGCCGCCGTCACCACGCCCTGGCGGGGCGCGAACAGGTACGCGGCCGTGAACACCACCGCCTGCGCGAGCACCACGACACCGCCGGTCGAGGCGTCGGAGTAGTAGCTCGTGTACACCCCGACGATCGACGACGCGACCGCGAGAGCCGGCGCGAGGATCAGCATCCGGGAGATCCGGTCGGTGAGCAGGTACGCGGTCGCACCCGGAATGATGAGCACGGCGACGACCAGGATCACTCCCACGGCCTGGATGGCCGCGACGATCGTGACCGCCAGCAACGCCAGGAGCAGCGCCGACAGCCGCGCGGGGGAGATACCCAGCGCGTGGGCCTGGACGCGGTCGAAGGCGAACAGCGTCAGGTCCCGGCGTTTGACGACGAGCACCGCGAACACGACTGCGGCGAGCATCGACACCTGCCACACATCGGCGGTGGCCAGCCCGAGCAGGTTGCCGAACAGGACGTGATGGAGATCCACCTGGCTGGGGTTCTTCGAGATCAGCACCACCCCGAGCGCGAAGAGCGTGGTGAACACGACGCCGATCGCAGCGTCCTCCTTGACCCTGGTGGTGCCGCGCACCAGCCCGATCAACGCCACCGCGATCCCCGCGAACAGCAACGCGCCGATCGCGAACGGCGCGCCCACGAGGTAGGCGAGGACCACGCCGGGCAGCACCGCGTGCGAGACCGCGTCACCCATCAACGACCACCCGATGAGCACGAGCCAGCAGCTGAGCAGGGCGCACACGACGGTCGCGGCGATCGCGACGATCAGAGCGCGTTGCATGAACCCGTACTGCAGGGGTTCGACGAGCAGATCGAGCATCACCAGGCCTCCCTCTTCGACAGCGTCGCCGCCGCATCGCCGGCCAAGGGGTCGACGGCCAGGGGATCGACACCGAACGCGCGCGCCAGGTTCTCGGGCCGCAGCACCTCGGCGGGGGTGTCGTGGACGAGCAGCCGCCGTTGCAGCAGCGCGGCTTCGTCGCACAGCCGGTCGAGTCCGGCGAGGTCGTGCGTGGCGACGAGGACGGTGTGGCCGGCGTCGGCGAGCGAGCGGATCACCGCGGTCAGCGCGAACTCGGTGCTCTTGTCGACACCGGCGAACGGTTCGTCGAGCAGCAGCAGCGGGGCGCCCTGCGCGATGGCGCGGGCCACGAACACCCGTTTGCGCTGCCCACCGGACAGCTGCCCGATCTGCCGGTTCGCGAACTCGGTCATCTGCACGCGGTCGAGGGCGTCCGCGACCGCGTCGTGGTCGGCGGGCCGGGGCCTGCGCATGGTGCCCTGGTGTCCGTAGCGGCCGGTCATCACGACCTCCCGCACGACGATGGGGAAGTCCCAGTCGACGGCTTCGGACTGCGGGACGTACGCGACCGAGGCGGTGCGGCGCGCGGCGGCGGGCTCGGCCCCGGCGATCCTGACGCGGCCCGCGCTGGGGCGCACGATGCCCATGACGGTCTTGAAGAGGGTGGACTTGCCGGATCCGTTGGTGCCGACCAGTCCGCACACCCGGCCGCGGGCGAGGGTGAGGGAGACGTCGTCGAGCGCGGTGACGGTCCCGTAGCGGACGGTGATGCCGTCGAGCGCGAGGGCGGCGGGAACGGTGTTCGTCGTGCTGCTCGTGTCGGTGGTGGTCACGAGGCCAGTCCCTTCGTGATGGTGCGGACGTCGTGGCGCAGCAGGTCGAGATAGGTCGGGACCGGCCCGTCGGGTTCGGAGAGCGAGTCGACGTAGAGGATGCCGCCGAACTCGGAGCCGGTGTCGGCGGCGACCTGACGCTGTGCCTTGTCCGAGACGGTGGATTCGCAGAAGACCGCGGGCACGCGGTTGGCGCGCACGAAGTCGACGGTCCGGGCGATCTGCTGCGGGGTGCCCTGCTGGTCGGCGTTGACCGCCCACAGGTAGGCCTCGCGGAGGCCGGCGTCGCGCGTGAGATAGCTGAACGCGCCCTCGCACGTGACCAGGGCCCGCTGCTGCTCGGGCAGGACGGCGAGGCCGGCGATCAGTTCGTCGTGCAGGAGCTGGAGCTCGTCCTTGTAGGCGGCGGCGTTCGCGGTGAAGTCGGCGGCGTGCTCCGGCGCGATCCGCGAGAGTGCCGCGGCGATGTTGTCGACGTAGATCCGGGCGTTGAGCGGTGACATCCACGCGTGGGGGTTGATACGGCCGGCGTAGGCGTCCTCACTGATCGGCAGCGGCGCCACCCCGTCGCTGAGGACGGCGTGCTCTGCGTGGGTGTCGGCGAGGAACTGCTCGAACCACCGCTCGAGACCGAGGCCGTTGTCGAGGACGAGGTCCGCGTCGGCGGCGTGCCGGAGGTCGCCGGGGGTCGGTTCGTATCCGTGGATCTCGGCCCCGACCTTGGTGATGGATTCGACGCGGACGTGCTCGCCCGCGACGTTGCGTGCCATGTCCGCCAGCACGGTGAAGGTCGTCAGCACCAGCGGGCGTTCGTTGTCCGCGGGGGCGGTCGCGGTGCACGAGGTCACGACGGCGACCGTCGCGGCAGCCACAAATATTTTGATCGCTCCAACGAAAATGTTCGGCACACCGAAATTATGTGTGCAGACGGCCCTGATGTCCATCCGCGCTCCGTGACCCACACTGCATCGCGAGTCGGAAGTGACCCGTTCGAGCCGGGGCCGTAGGCTGCCCGTTGTGCAGAGATGGCGAGGCCTCGAGGAAATACCTGCGGACTGGGGTCGTTGTGTACTGACGATCGGCGTGTTCGACGGAGTGCACCGCGGACATCAGCAGCTGATCACGCGGGCGGTGAAATCCGCCAAGGAACGCGGAATCCCCAGTGTGCTCATGACATTCGATCCACATCCGATGGAAGTGGTGCGACCGGGCAATCATCCGGCCCAGCTGACGACGCTGGCGCGTCGCGCCGAACTCGCCGAGGAGCTCGGCGTCGACGTCTTCTGCGTCATGCCGTTCACACCGGAGTTCATGAAGCTGAGCCCGGAGCGGTACGCCCACGAGATCCTCGTCGAGCGGTTGCACGTCGCCGAGGTCGTGGTCGGCGAGAACTTCACCTTCGGAAAGAAGGCCGCGGGCACCGTCGAGCTGCTGCGGACGATCGGGGAGCGGTTCGGGTTCGCGGTCGACGCTCAGACCCTGCTCGCCGAACACGCGGTCACGTTCTCCTCGACCTACATCCGCTCCTGCGTCGATGCCGGTGACGTGGTGGCCGCCGCGGACGCGCTCGGTCGCCCGCACCGCGTCGAAGGGGTCGTCGTGCACGGCGACGGACGCGGACGCGACCTGGGGTTCCCGACCGCGAACGTGGCCCCGCCTATGCACTCGGCGATCCCGGCGGACGGCGTGTACGCCGCGTGGTTCACGGTCCTCGGGCCCGGCCCGACTCTCGGCACCGTGGCGCCGGGGGAGCGCTACGGCGCGGCGGTGTCGGTCGGCACCAACCCGACGTTCTCCGGCCGTGCCCGCACGGTCGAGGCGTTCGTGCTCGATCAGGAGGCCGACCTCTACGGCCAGCACGTCGCGGTCGACTTCGTCGAGCGCCTGCGCGGCATGGAGAAGTTCGACTCGATCGAGGCACTCGTGTCGGCCATGCACGGCGACGCCGACCGCGCCCGCGACGTCCTCGCCCGCGCCGCCGACTCCGCCTGATACCGGGTCGTGTCTCGTTGTGGCGGTGGGAGCCGCCACAACGGCACACCGGGCGGGGGCCCCGTCGGCTCTGGTAACCTGGATTCTTGGTGTGTGCTGCGGTTCGCGGTGGCCGCACCGGCGGGTCTCGTGCCCGCTTTCGTATCACGCGGACGTCAGTGATCAGGAGTAACCCAGTGGCATTGACCACCGAGCAGAAGAAGCAGATCCTCGGCGAGTACGGCCTCCACGAGACCGACACCGGTTCGCCGGAGGCGCAGGTGGCACTGCTCACCAAGCGCATCGTCGATCTGACCGAGCACCTGAAGAAGCACAAGCACGACCACCACTCCCGCCGCGGCCTGCTGCTGCTGGTCGGTCGTCGTCGCCGCCTCCTCAAGTACGTCGAGAAGGTCGACGTCGAGCGTTACCGCTCGCTCATCCAGCGTCTGGGCCTGCGTCGCTGACGCAGACCCCGAGCAAGACGATCTGCGTACGCTGATCTCTGCCGGTAGCCGACGGGAATGCCTCTAGACTGGCCTCGTCGGCTACCGGTGTTTGCGCCGGAAGACCGGCAAACGCCGCCTGGGTAGGCGGCGAACCGTATGCGCCGACGGTGTCGGTCCTCGGTAGTGACCCTCCGACCCCCGGTTCATCCGGGACCGGAGGGTTTCGATCGACGACCGCCTCCGCGAGTCGGTGCGCAGCCGTGGCCAAGGGGGCCGTGGCGCCCACGCGGGTACGGCGAAGACGAAGAGGGAAGAGAAGACACAGAGATGACCAGCACCACTGCAGTCGAGGTCGACGAGGGCGTGTTCGAGACCGCCGCGACCATCGACAACGGGGCCTTCGGCACCCGCACCATTCGTTTCGAGACCGGCCGCCTGGCGCAGCAGGCCGCCGGTTCCGTCGTCGCCTACCTGGACGACGAGACCATGCTGCTGTCGGCCACCAGCGCCTCCAAGCAGCCCAAGGAGCACTTCGACTTCTTCCCGCTGACGGTGGACGTCGAGGAGCGCATGTACGCCGCGGGCCGTATCCCCGGCTCGTTCTTCCGTCGTGAGGGCCGTCCCTCGACCGACGCCATCCTGACCTGCCGCCTCATCGACCGTCCGCTGCGCCCGTCGTTCGTCGACGGCCTCCGCAACGAGATCCAGGTCGTCGTGACGGTGCTGAGCCTGAACCCGAACGACCTGTACGACGTCGTCGCGATCAACGCCGCGTCCGCGTCCACCCAGATCGCGGGCCTGCCGTTCTCCGGCCCGGTCGGTGGCGTGCGCATCGCGCTGATCACCTCGGCCGAGAACAAGACCGGCCAGTGGGTCGCTTTCCCGACCGTCGAGCAGCTCGAGAACGCCGTGTTCGACATGGTCGTCGCGGGCCGCATCGTCGCCGGTGGCGACAACCCGGACACCGCCGACGTCGCGATCATGATGGTCGAGGCCGAGGCCACCGAGAACGTCATCGCACTGATCGACGGTGGCGCGCAGGCGCCGACCGAGGCGATCGTGGCGCAGGGCCTCGAGGCCGCCAAGCCGTTCATCGCCCGCCTGTGCATCGCGCAGCAGCAGCTCGCCGCCGCCGCCGCGAAGCCCACCGGTGAGTTCCCGCTGTTCCCGGCGTACGAGTCCGACGTGTACGCCGCCGTCGAGGCCGCCGCGTCCGAGAAGCTCGCCGAGGCGCTGACCATCGCCGGCAAGCAGGAGCGCGACGACCGCACCGACGAGATCAAGGTCGAGATCCTCGAGCAGGTCGCCCCGAGCTTCGAGGGTCGTGAGAAGGAGATCGGCGCGGCGTTCCGTTCGCTGACCAAGAAGCTGGTCCGCCAGCGCATCCTGCGCGACCAGTTCCGCATCGACGGCCGCGGCATCACCGACATCCGCGCGCTCTCGGCCGAGGTCGCGGTCGTCCCCCGCGCCCACGGTTCGGCACTGTTCGAGCGCGGCGAGACCCAGATCATGGGTGTCACCACCCTGGACATGATCAAGATGGCGCAGCAGGTCGACTCGCTCGGTCCCGAGACCAGCAAGCGCTACATGCACCACTACAACTTCCCGCCCTACTCGACCGGTGAGACCGGCCGCGTCGGTTCGCCGAAGCGTCGCGAGATCGGCCACGGCGCTCTCGCCGAGCGCGCCCTCGTGCCGGTGCTGCCGAGCCAGGAGGAGTTCCCGTACGCGATCCGTCAGGTGTCCGAGGCTCTCGGCTCCAACGGTTCGACGTCGATGGGCTCGGTGTGTGCCTCCACGCTGTCGCTGCTCAATGCCGGTGTGCCGCTGAAGGCCCCGGTCGCGGGCATCGCGATGGGCCTGGTCTCCGACGAGGTCGACGGTGAGACCCGCTACGTGGCGCTGACCGACATCCTCGGTGCCGAGGACGCGTTCGGCGACATGGACTTCAAGGTCGCCGGCACCAAGGACTTCGTGACCGCCCTGCAGCTCGACACCAAGCTCGACGGCATTCCGTCGCAGGTGCTGGCGGGTGCGCTCTCGCAGGCCCACGACGCTCGCGCCACGATCCTCGAGGTCATGGCCGAGGCCATCGACACGCCGGACGAGATGAGCCCGTTCGCGCCGCGCATCACCACCATCAAGGTTCCGGTGGACAAGATCGGCGAGGTCATCGGCCCCAAGGGCAAGATGATCAACTCGATCACCGAGGAGACCGGCGCCAACATCTCCATCGAGGACGACGGCACCGTCTACGTCGGTGCGGCGGACGGCCCGTCCGCGCAGGCCGCGATCGACAAGATCAACGCCATCGCCAACCCGCAGCTCCCGAAGGTGGGCGAGCGTTTCCTCGGCACCGTGGTCAAGACCACGGCGTTCGGCGCGTTCGTCTCGCTGCTCCCGGGCCGCGACGGTCTGGTGCACATCAGCAAGCTGGGCAACGGCAAGCGGATCGCGAAGGTCGAGGACGTCGTGAACGTCGGCTCGAAGATCCGGGTCGAGATCGCCGACATCGACAACCGCGGCAAGATCAGCCTGGTTCCGGTCGAGGACGACGCGGCGGCCGCGCCGGCCGAGGGCGCCGAGAACGCGGAGGGCTGATCGCCCCTCGCGCAGTGTGATACCACACGGTTCGAAAGACCCGCCCCGGAAGGACTCAAGTCCTTCCGGGGCGGGTTTCTTTGTACCCGGGGATTGTTCGGACTGCTGTCCCGAACCCCTAGGGTATTTGTACTATGTTGTGCTGCAACGTAATTCGTAATCATAAGCCGGTATTCGTCCGTGCGGAAGGGGTTGCGGAGAACCGGTCCGGAATTCACAATCCGCGAAGGCTGTAACTTTTCCCCCAAAATTGCGCCAAGATCACCCCAGGGTGGTTTCGTGGGTGACGTGAACACGGCAACGACGCCGGGTGCCGGACTTGGGCGGGGTTTCAACCTCGCCCTCGCCACCTGGGTATCAGCGATCAACTTCTGGGCCTGGAACATGATCGGCCCGCTGTCCACCACCTATGCGGGCGACCTGTCGCTCAGCAGCACGCAGGCGTCGCTGCTGGTCGCGACCCCGATCCTGGTCGGGGCGCTGGGCCGGATCGTCGTCGGATCGCTCACCGACCGCTACGGCGGCCGGATCATGTTCATCGCGATCTCGCTGGCGTCGATCCTGCCGGTGCTCGCGGTCGGCATCGCGGGCGCCGCCGGTTCGTATCCGCTGCTGCTGGTCTTCGGGTTCTTCCTCGGCGTCGCGGGCACGATCTTCGCCGTCGGTATCCCGTTCGCGAACGCCTGGTACGAACCGGCCCGCCGCGGCTTCGCGACCGGGGTGTTCGGTGCCGGCATGGTCGGCACCGCGCTCTCGGCGTTCTTCACGCCGCGGTTCGTGAACTGGTTCGGCCTCCTGGCCACCCACGTCATCATCGCGATCGCGCTCGCGGTGACCGCGGTCGTGTGCATCCTGACGATGCGCAACTCGCCCGATTTCGCTCCCAACACCGATCCGGTGGTGCCGAAGCTGACCGCAGCCCTCAAGCTCGGGGTCACCTGGGAGATGTCGTTCCTGTACGCGATCGTCTTCGGCGGCTTCGTCGCCTTCAGCAACTACCTGCCGACCTACATCAAGACGATCTACGACTTCTCCGCCGTCGACGCGGGCGCGCGCACTGCGGCGTTCGCGCTGGCCGCGGTGATCGCCCGGCCGTTCGGCGGCGCGCTCTCGGACCGCATCCCGCCGAAGTACGTGGTGCTCGCGTCCCTCGCCGGCACCGCGGTGACGGCGTTCGTCGCGATCTTCCAGCCGCCGCCGGACGTCTGGTCGGCCGCGACGTTCATCCTGCTCGCGCTGTTCCTCGGCGTCGGTACCGGTGGTGTGTTCGCCTGGGTCGCCCGCCGTTCGCCCGCCAGCTCGGTCGGATCGGTCACCGGCATCGTCGCCGCGGCCGGCGGCCTCGGCGGCTACTTCCCGCCGCTGGTGATGGGTGCGACCTACGACAGCGTCGACAACGACTACACGATCGGTCTGCTGCTCCTGGTGGCCACCGCGCTGATCGCCCTGGCCTACACCGCGCTGCGGCTCCACGCCCACGAACCTGCGCGCGATCCCGCCGCCTGACGACCACCTCCGGAAGGAACCACTGTGAACGCTCCCCACATCGGCGGTCCCGTCGAAGAACTGCTGCAGCGCAGCGGACGATTCTTCACCCCGGGTGAGATCTCGGACGACGGCCGCACCGTGACCCGCCAGGGCGGCCGCGAAGGCGACGTCTTCTACCGCGATCGCTGGAGCCACGACAAGGTGGTGCGCTCGACGCACGGCGTCAACTGCACCGGTTCGTGCTCGTGGAAGATCTACGTCAAGGACGGCATCATCACCTGGGAGACCCAGCAGACCGACTACCCGTCGGTCGGCCCGGACCGCCCCGAGTACGAGCCGCGCGGCTGCCCCCGCGGTGCCGCGTTCTCCTGGTACACCTATTCGCCGACCCGGGTGCGCTATCCGTACGCCCGCGGTGTGCTCGTGGAGATGTACCGCGAAGCCAAGGCCCGTCTCGGCGACCCGGTCCTCGCGTGGGCGGACATCCAGTCCGATCCCGAACGGCGCCGCCGCTACCAGCGGGCACGCGGCAAGGGCGGGCTGGTGCGGGTGAGCTGGGCCGAGGCCACCGAGATGATCGCCGCCGCCCACGTCCACACCATCAAGGAGTACGGCCCGGACCGGGTCGCCGGTTTCTCGCCGATTCCCGCGATGTCGATGGTGTCGTTCGCCGCCGGCTCCCGGTTCATCGAACTGCTCGGCGGTGTGATGACCTCGTTCTACGACTGGTACGCCGACCTGCCGGTCGCCTCGCCGCAGGTGTTCGGCGACCAGACCGACGTGCCCGAATCGGGGGACTGGTGGGACGCGGCCTATCTCCTCATGTGGGGATCGAACGTACCGGTCACCCGCACCCCCGACGCGCACTGGATGGCGGAGGTCCGGTACCGCGGCACCAAGGTTGTAACGGTCAGCCCCGACTACGCCGACAACACCAAGTTCGCCGACGAATGGATGCCGTGCGCGGCTGGCACCGACGGCGCCCTCGCCATGGCCATGGGCCACGTGATCCTCAACGAGTGCTTCGTGCGGGAGCGGGTGCCGTTCTTCGTCGACTACGTGCGGCGCTACACCGACCTGCCGTTCCTGGTGAAACTCGAGGAACGCGAAGGCCGGCTGGTGCCCGGCAAGAACCTCACCGCCGCCGATCTCGGGCACGACGTGGAGAACGCCGCGTTCAAGCCGGTGCTGCTCGACGGCGCCACCGACGACGTCGCGGTGCCGCACGGGTCGCTCGGGTTCCGGTACGGCGACGACGGGGTCGGCAAGTGGAACCTCGACCTCGGCGATCTCGTGCCGGCGCTGACCGTCGCGCCGCACGACGGCGCGGCGGGGGAGAGCGCCCTGATCCATCTGCCGCGCTTCGACACCCTCGACGGGCACGGCGAGACGCTGCAGCGCGGCGTTCCGGTCCGGCGTGTCGGCGAGCACCGCGTGTGCACGGTGTTCGACCTGATGCTTGCGCAGTACGGTGTGGCGCGCCCCGGTCTGCCCGGCACCTGGCCCACCGGATACGACGATCCGGCCGAGCCCTACACCCCGGCCTGGCAGGAATCGATCACGGGAGTCTCCGCGGCGCAGGCGATCCGCGTCGCGAAGGAGTTCGCGCGCAGCGCCGAGGAATCCGGCGGCCGGTCCATGATCATCATGGGCGCCGGGATCTGCCAGTGGTTCCACGGCGACGCCACCTACCGGGCGGTGCTCGCGCTGCTGCTGCTCACCGGCTCGATGGGCCGCAACGGCGGTGGCTGGGCGCACTACGTCGGGCAGGAGAAGTGCCGCCCGGTCACCGGCTGGGCCGCGATGGCCATGGGCACCGACTGGTCGCGTCCGCCCCGGCAGATGGCGGGAACCTCGTACTGGTACGCGCACACGGACCAGTGGCGCTACGACGGATACCGCGCCGATGCGCTGGCCAGTCCGCTCGGGCGCGGCCGGTTCGCGGGCAAGCACACGATGGACGTGCTGGCCGCCGCGAACGCGATGGGCTGGAGTCCGTTCTTCCCGCAGTTCGACCGGTCGAGCCTCGACGTCGCCGACGACGCCCGCGCCGCCGGCCAGGAGATCCCGGCCTACGTCGCGAGCCAACTCGCGTCGGGTGACCTGAAACTGGCCGTCACCGATCCGGACAACCCGCGGAACTGGCCACGCGTGCTGAGCGTCTGGCGCGCGAATCTGCTCGGGTCGTCGAGCAAGGGCAACGAGTACTTCCTGCGGCACCTGCTCGGGACCACCTCCAACGTGCAGGCCGAGCCGACCCCGGAGGAGCTGCGGCCGAACGGGGTCGCGTGGCCCGACGACATCCCCGAGGGCAAGCTCGATCTGCTCATGTCGATCGACTTCCGGATGACCTCGACGACGCTGCTGTCCGACGTGGTGCTGCCCGCCGCCACCTGGTACGAGAAGGGGGACCTGTCGAGCACCGACATGCACCCCTACATCCACGCGTTCAGCCCCGCGATCGACCCGCCGTGGGAAACGCGGTCGGACTACGAGGCGTTCGGTGCGATCGCGCGCGCGTTCAGTACGCTCGCGGCACGGCACCTGGGCACCCGCACCGACGTCGTGCTCGGCACACTGCAGCACGACACCCCGGGCGCGATGGCCTATCCCGGTGGTACCGAACACGATTGGCGGACCACCGGTGAGACGCCGGTTCCCGGGAAGACGATGGGCCCGATCGCCGTCGTCGAACGCGACTACGCCGCGATCGCCGACAAGTGGTCGGCGCTCGGCCCGCTCGTCGACACCCTCGGCCTGACCACCAAGGGCATCACCACCCACCCGACCGAGGAGGTCGCCGAACTCGCCGCGAAGTTCGGGGTGATGGATTCCGGTGTCGCGGAGGGGCGTCCGGCGATCACCACCGCCGAGCGCATGGCCGATGTGATCCTCGCGCTGTCCGGCACGTCCAACGGCCGACTCGCCGTCGAGGGATTCCGGGAACTCGAGAAGCGCACCGGACGCCGTCTCGTGCACCTCGCCGAGGGCAGCGAGGAACGGCGCATCACCTACGCCGACACCCAGGCCCGCCCGGTGCCGGTGATCACCAGCCCGGAATGGTCCGGCAGCGAGACCGGTGGCCGCCGCTACGCCCCGTTCACGGTGAACATCGAGGAACTCAAGCCGTTCCACACCCTCACCGGCCGGATGCACTTCTACGTCGACCACGACTGGATCGAGGAGGTCGGCGAGCAGCTGCCCACCTACCGGCCGCCGCTGGACATGACCCGGCTGTTCGGGGAGCCCGCGGTCGGCGAGAGCGGCCGCGACGGCATCGGGCTGAGCGTGCGCTACCTGACACCGCATTCGAAATGGTCGATCCACTCCGAGTACCAGGACAACCTGTTCATGCTGTCGCTCTCGCGCGGCGGCCCGACGATGTGGATGAGCCCGGTGGACGCGGCGAAGATCTCGGTGAAGGACAACGACTGGGTCGAGGCGGTCAACCGCAACGGTGTGGTGGTGTGCCGGGCGATCGTCTCGCACCGCATGCCGGAGGGCGTCGTGTACGTCTATCACGCGCAGGAACGCACCATCGACACGCCGCTCACCGAGACCACCGGCAACCGCGGCGGCATCCACAATTCGCTGACCCGGTTGCTGATCAAGCCCACGCATCTCGCCGGCGGCTACGCCCAGAACGCCTTCGCGTTCAACTATCTCGGGCCCACCGGCAACCAGCGCGACGAGGTGACCGTGGTGCGGCGCCGGTCGCAGGAGGTGACCTACTGACATGGACGTGATGCACGTGAACGGGTCTCGGGGAGCGAGGAAATCATGAAGGTCATGGCACAGATGGCGATGGTGATGAACCTCGACAAGTGCATCGGATGCCACACCTGTTCGGTCACCTGCAAGCAGGCCTGGACGAACCGGGCCGGTACCGAGTACGTGTGGTTCAACAACGTCGAAACCCGCCCCGGACAAGGCTATCCGCGTACCTACGAGGATCAGGAACGCTGGCGTGGTGGATGGGTCCGAGACCGCAAGGGCCGGCTGCGGCTGCGGGACGGCGGTCGCCTGCACAAGCTGTCCCGCATCTTCTCGAACCCGAAGATGCCGTCCATCGACGACTACTACGAGCCGTGGACCTACGACTACGAGAACCTGACCTCGGCGCCGGCGGGTGAGCACATGCCCGTCGCGCCGCCGCGCAGCCTCATCAGCGGCAAGCCGATGAAGGTGTCGTGGTCGGCGAACTGGGACGACGACCTCGGTGGCTCGCCGGAGATCGTGCCCGACGACCCGATCCTGAAGAAGGTCGGCGAGCAGGTGAAACTCGAACTCGAGCAGACGTTCATGTTCTACCTGCCGCGCATCTGCGAGCACTGCCTCAACCCGTCGTGCGTGTCCTCGTGCCCGTCCGGCGCGATGTACAAGCGCGTCGAGGACGGCATCGTGCTCGTCGATCAGGACCGGTGCCGCGGCTGGCGGATGTGCGTGTCCGGATGCCCGTACAAGAAGGTGTATTTCAACCACAAGACCGGCAAGGCCGAGAAATGCACGTTCTGCTACCCGCGGATCGAGGTGGGCCTGCCGACCGTGTGCTCGGAGACCTGCGTCGGCCGCCTGCGGTACCTCGGGCTGGTGCTCTACGACGTCGACCGGGTCCTCGAGGCCGCCTCGGTCGAGGACGAGACCGAGCTGTACGAAGCGCAGCGCAGCCTCATCCTGGACCCGCACGATCCGGAGGTGATCGCCGGTGCCCGCGCCGAGGGCATCTCCGACGAATGGATCGAGGCGGCACAGCGGTCGCCGGTGTACACGCTGATCCACACGTACAAGGTCGCGCTGCCGCTGCATCCGGAATACCGCACCATGCCGATGGTCTGGTACATCCCGCCGCTGTCGCCGGTGGTCGACGCCGTCAGCCGCGACGGGCACGACGGTGAGGACCTGGGCAACCTGTTCGGTGCGCTCGAAGCGCTGCGCATCCCGCTGCAGTACCTCGCGGAACTGTTCACCGCCGGTGACGTCGCACCCGTCGAGGCGGTCCTGCGCCGGCTCGCCGCGATGCGCTCGTACATGCGCGACATCAACCTCGGCCGCGAGACGCAGCCGCACATCCCCGAGTCGGTCGGCATGACCGAGGAAGAGATCTACGGGATGTACCGGTTGCTGGCGATCGCGAAATACGAAGAGCGGTATGTCATTCCGTCCGCTTACGCGGCCGAGGGGCACCGGCTCGAGGAATCGGTCACCGACTGCGCGCTGTCGTTCGAGGGGGGACCGGGCATGTACGAGTCCGGGCCGTTCGGCGAGGTCAGCGGCACTCCCGTGCCGGTGGCCGTCGAGACCTTCCACGCGCTGAAGCAACGGCAGACGAGCGAGGGCATGGCCGCCAACGCCAGTCGCCCGTCGCGGGTCAACCTGCTCAACTGGGACGGAAAGGGCGTGCCCGAGGGCATGTTCCCCGGTGCGCACCGCGCCGGCGGGCCGGAGGGAGACCGGTGATGAGACTGTTGTCGCGAGCCCGGTCCGCCCCGGCGGGGCCGACCCTGCAGGACCGGCTGGTGTGGCAGGCCGCGTCGCTGCTGCTCGCCTACCCGGACGAGGCACTGCCGCAGCGCCTCGACACGATCGAGCAGTTGCGCGCCCACGTGACCGGCCGTGCCGCCGATCTGCTCGGCCGCACCGCCGCCTGGCTGCGCGAGTCCGACCCGGTGGACGCCGCGACCACCTACGTCGACGTGTTCGACCTGCGGCGCCGGTCCACGATGTACCTGACGTACTGGACCGGCGGCGACACCCGCAACCGCGGCACCGAGATCCACGCGTTCGCGCAGGTCTACCGGGCCGCGGGCGTCGAACCGCCGGTGGGGGAGACACCCGACCATCTGCCGGTCGTCCTCGAGTTCGCCGCATCCGTCGATCCCGAGTCCGGACGGCGGCTGCTCGTCGAACACCGGGTGCCGATCGACGTGCTGCGCGAGGCATTGACCGAGGCGGGATCGCCCTACGCGCACACCGTCGAAGCGGTGTGCGCGACGCTGCCCCCGGCGACCGACCAGGAACTGCAGCGCGCGGCGCGGCTGGCCCAGGCCGGTCCGCCCGCCGAGGCCATCGGTCTGCAGCCGTTCACCCTGACGGTTCCGCCCCGACGAAACGAAGGAGAGCACTGAGATGTCCGCGGGAGAGATCTTCTGGGATGTCGTGCCGTACGTGACGCTGGCGATCGTGATCGTCGGCACCTGGTGGCGCTACCGCTACGACAAGTTCGGCTGGACCACCCGTTCGTCGCAGCTGTACGAATCCCGACTGCTGCGCATCGCGAGCCCGATGTTCCACTTCGGCATCCTCGTGGTGATCGTCGGTCACATCATCGGGCTGGTGATCCCGCAGTCGTGGACCGATGCGGTCGGGTTGAGCCAGCACGCCTACCACGTTCAGGCGGTCACGCTCGGCTCGATCGCCGGCGTCGCGACGCTCGTGGGCATCATCCTGCTGATCTACCGGCGCCGCACCCGCGGACCGGTGTTCCTCGCGACCACCGCGAACGACAAGCTCATGTACATCGTGTTGGTCGCCGCGATCGTCGCCGGGCTGGCCGCGACGCTGCTCGGTTCCGGCGTGGTCGGCGAGGAGCACAACTACCGCGAGACGGTCTCGCTGTGGTTCCGCTCCATCTGGGTCCTGCAGCCGCGCGGTGATCTCATGGCGGAGGCTCCGCTGTACTTCCACATCCACGTCCTCATCGGGCTCGCGCTGTTCGCGCTGTGGCCGTTCACCCGGCTCGTGCATGCGTTCAGCGCGCCGATCGCCTACCTGTTCCGCCCGTACGTCGTGTACCGCAGCCGGGACGTGGCACGGAAAGGCCAGCTCGTCGGGTCGCAGCCGCGGCGCCGCGGCTGGTGAGATCTCCCCGCCGCAGCCGGTGAGTTCCTCGGTCCTGAGGCGTCGCGTGTAGGGTGTGCTTTTCCCACTTCGTACCCCACGTGCCGATCGCCTCAGGACCGCAGAACACTTCCATGGCTTCCAACCGCCGTACCTCCACCGCCATCTCTGCCGACCACGCCGCAGCCGTCGCGGACTCCGGCGTGCGGCGCACCGTCCTGCCGGGCGGTGTCCGAGTTGTCACCGAGCACGTGCCGGGGGTGCGGTCCGCCGCCGTCGGCATCTGGGTGGGAGTCGGTTCCCGCGACGAACATCCGTCGGTCGCCGGCGCCGCCCACTTCCTCGAGCATCTGCTCTTCAAGGCGACCCCCACCCGCACCGCGCTCGACATCGCCGAACTCGTGGACGGTGTCGGCGGTGAACTCAACGCGTTCACGTCCAAAGAGCACACGTGCTTCTACGCGCACGTCCTCGACGACGATCTGCCGCTCGCCGTCGACGTGGTCGCCGACGTGGTGCTGCGCGGCCGGTGCCGCAGCGCCGACGTCGACGTCGAACGGCAGGTGGTGCTCGAGGAGATCGCCATGCGCGACGACGACCCCGAAGACCTCCTCGGCGACAGCTTCCTCACCGCGCTCTACGGCGACCACCCGATCGGCCGGCCCGTCATCGGCTCCGTCGAGTCGATCGAGTCGATGACCCGCAACCAGCTCCACTCGTTCCACGTCCGCCGCTACACGCCGCACCGGATGGTCGTCGCGGTCGCCGGCAACGTCGACCACGAGCACACCGTCGAGCTGGTGCGCCGCGCCTTCGCCGCCCACATCGACCGCGGGGCCCAGCCGGCGCCGCGCCGGGAGGGAACAGCGCGGCTGCGCACGCCACCGGCGCTGAGCATCACCGACCACGACGGGGAACAGGCGCACCTGTCGCTCGGGGTGCGCGCCTTCGGACGGCACGACGGTCGCCGCTGGGCACTGTCGGTGCTCAACGCCGCGATCGGCGGTGGCCTGAGCTCGCGGCTGTTCCAGGAGGTACGCGAGAAGCGCGGACTGGCCTACTCCGTGTACTCCGGGGTCGACACGTTCGCCGACACCGGCGCGTTCTCGATCTACGCCGGGTGCCAGCCCGAGAACCTCGCCGAGGTCGCGACCGTGATCCGGGAAGTGCTGCGCGACGTCGCCGACCACGGCATCACCGACGCCGAATGCGCGCGGGCGAAGGGATCGATTCGCGGTGGCCTCGTGCTCGGGCTCGAGGACACCGGTGCCCGGATGCACCGGATCGGCCGCAGCGAACTCAGCTACGGCACCCACTGGAGCGTGAGCGAGACCCTCGAGCGCATCGCCGGGGTCACGTCCGACGAGGTGCGCGCGGTCGCCGGGGAACTGCTGAACCGGCCGTTCGCGGCGGCCGTCGTGGGGCCCTACCGCCGCGCCCGGGATCTGCCCGCGTCGGTGCGCGGCATCGTGGGGTGAACCCGCGACCGGTTGCTCGGGTGGGCACCCGGATTGCGTACGCTCTTGTGCGACGGACGTGACGGAAGGGCGTGACGAGACAAGTGAACGCAACAGCTATCCGGGTGGGTGTGCTCGGAGCCAAGGGCAAGGTCGGGCAGGCGATCTGCAAGGGCGTCGAGGACGCGGCCGATCTCGAGCTGGTCGCGACCGTCGACAAGGGCGACAGCATCGAGTCGTTCGTCACGTCGGGCACCCAGGTCGTTGTCGACTTCACCAACCCCGACGTCGTCATGGGCAACCTGGAATTCCTGGTGCGCAACGGCATCCACGCGGTCGTCGGCACCACCGGCTTCGACGAGGAACGCCTCGAGAAGGTGCGCGGCTGGGTTGCCGAGTCGCCCGGAACCGGTGTGCTCATCGCCCCGAACTTCGCGATCGGCGCGGTCCTGTCGATGCGGTTCGCACAGGCCGCCGCGCGATTCTTCGATTCTGTCGAGGTCATCGAACTGCATCACCCGAACAAGGTCGACGCCCCGTCCGGAACGGCCTACCGCACGGCCGCGCTGATCGCCGAAGCCCGCGCCGCCGCGGGTGTGGGTCGCAGCCCGGACGCCACCACCACCGAACTCGAGGGTGCACGCGGCGCCGACGTCGACGGTGTGCGGGTGCATTCGGTGCGGCTCGCGGGTCTGGTCGCGCACCAGGAGGTCCTGCTCGGCACCCAGGGGGAGACCCTCACCATCCGCCACGATTCGATCGACCGGACCTCGTTCGTGCCGGGCGTACTGCTCGGCGTCCGCGAGATCGGGTCGCGACCGGGACTGACGGTCGGGATCGATCCTCTGCTCGACCTCTGACGGGGACGGGCCGCCACCGGCGGCCCGGTCCTACGTCCATCCGCGGGGAATCGTGGCGCGCGCATACCAGGCGCGGGCGTCGAGGGTGAAGGCGCCCGACGAGGGCAGTTGCTCCCGGCACGCTTCGCGAACAGCCGCCTGCTGCTGCGCGGTCAAGGTCTGCAGGTACTGGCCGGCCGGTCCGACCGCGAACGTGAACGGCTCCCAGAAGTCGTCGAAATCGGCGTAGTCGGCGCGAGCGATCAGCCTGCCGGCGATCACCTCGTCGAGACCGGCGCGGCGGAACCGGTCGGCGATGTCACCCTCGGCCGTCCCGGCCATCGCGCTCTCGCCGACGGCGTCGGGGACGACGCTGCGCACCGCCGACCAGAACACCCGCAGCATCGTCATGCCGTCGGAGGCGATGTCCCACATGCACGCTGCGACGGTGCCGCCGGGACGGGTGATGCGAGCCATCTCGCGCACGCCGCGATCCGGGTCGGACATGAATCCGATCACCAGCGCGGCCGCGGTGACATCGAACGTGTCGTCCGGCCACGGCAGGTCCTCGGCCACGCCCACGCGCACGTCGACTCCGGCGTTCCGCTCCCGGCAGGCCGCCGCGAACTGCGGTGCCGGATCGATCGCGGCGACGTGGTCCGGTCCCACCCGGGACACCATCTCCGCGGTCAAACCGCCGGGGCCGCAACCGACATCGCACACACGAAGCCCGGAGGTCACCCCTGCGGCGTCCGCGAGCGCGGCCGCGAGTGTCGGGGCGTATCGGCCCATGTACCGGTCGTACTGCTCGGCCGGGGCGGCGAATTGCATGAGACCAGTGGACGCTGTCGTCGATGGACCGTCAAGGGCCGGTGGACGTGGGCACGCTCACCCCGGCGGCGTTCGGCCGCGGGTCCCCGAACGCGGCCTGAGACAATCGGCACGTGAAGAACGAACTGACCAAGGTCCTCGTGCCGATCGCGTTCATCGTGGTCGCGCTCGTCTTCTACTTCGTGCTGCTCGGCAAGGTCGGTATCGAACTGGTCGGTTCGGGCGAAGTCGCGGCGATCGGCCTCGGCATCGGCGTGCTGCTGCTGCCGTTCGTCGGCGCGTGGATCGTCTACGCCACGATCCGCGCGGGCCTGCAGCATCAGCACCTCGCGCGCCGCATCCACGAGGAGGGCCTCGAGCTCGACGTCAGCGACCTGCCGCGGATGCCGTCCGGACGCGTCGACCGCGACGCCGCCGACCAGCTGTTCCAGCAGGTCAAGCAGGAATGGGAGGCGGACCCGGACAACTGGCGCAACTCGTACCGGCTGGCCCGCGCGTACGACCACGCCGGTGACCGGCCCCGCGCCCGCGAGACCATGCGCCGCGCGGTGGCGCTCGAGAAGCTCGAACGCGACCGGAACGCGTCGTAGTCTGCACCCTGTGACCGACCCCGCTGCTCCCCAGGATCCGGCCGAGCGCGTCCTGCTCGTCGTCCACCACACGCCGTCGCCGCCCACCCGGGAACTGCTCGAGGCGGTGCTGGCCGGCGCGAACGACCCCGAGATCACCGGGGTGCGGGTGCGTTCGGTCCCGGCTCTCGGGGCGACCGTGCCCGACGTGCTCGCCGCCGACGGCTACGTGTTCGGCACCTCGGCGAACTTCGGCTACATGTCCGGTGCGCTCAAGCACTTCTTCGACACCGTGTACTACCCGTGCCTCGACGCGGTCGCCGGGCGGCCCTATGGGCTGTGGGTGCACGGCAACAACGACACCGCCGGTGCCGTCACGTCGGTGCAGAAGATCGTCACCGGACTGGAACTGACCCAGGCGGCAGCTGTCGTGGAGGTCACCGGCCCGATCGACGCGGCGGTGCGGGAGAAGTGCTACGAACTCGGCGCGACCGTCGCCGTGACCGTCGCGGGATAGTGCGGCTGCGCCGCCCGTGTGCCTTTGTGGCGGCAGGAGCCGCCACAAAGGCACACCGCTACGGGATCGGCTGGAACGGCGGCGGATTCGCGGGATCGAAGTTCGTCGGCAGGGTCGCGCAGGTCGCGCCCGGCTCCGGGTAGGTGTTCGGATTCAGCCGCAGCGCCTCGATGAACTGATCGATGCGCGGATCGTCGGCGTCCTCGACGAACAGCCGGTGTCCCCACGACTGCAGTGAGATCGGCTGTGCCAGATCGGGATACGGCGACATGAGCATGTAGCTCACGCCGTCGACGCGGGCGGCCAGCAGGTCCACCTGCTCGTCGGAGAGCCGCTCGGGATCGTAGGTGATCCACACCGCGCCGTGCTCGAGCGAGTGCACCGCGTTCTCGCTGCGGATCGGCACCGGGTAGACGATGCCTGTGCACGTCGCCCACGCCGCGTCGTGCGGCCCACCGAACGGCGGGCTGTACTCGTACGGGACCCGCTCCGAGGCTCCCACGTGATCGCCCGCGGGATAGTCGACGATCTCGATTCCCGGGATGTCGACCGACGGATCCGCTACGGTGTCGGCCCCGGAGCCGTTCCCGTCGGACTCGGACCCGCAGCCGGCGAGGGCGATCGCGACGACAGCGCCGACCGCGACCGCGAACGACCTGCGCACCACCGTCAGACCGTCTTCGCGACGAACGCGGCCAGGCCCTTGCTCGCCGTCTCGACGGCCATCTTCTGGGCCTTCTTCACGAGGAACCCGGGCAGCGGAATCTTCGGGTCGATCGTCAGCGAGAACTCGACGCTGGTGCCGTCGGCGGTGGGCGACAGGGCGTACGCGCCGTCCTGCTGCTTCTGCTGGCTGCTCTCGACGAGCGTCCACGACATCGACTCGTTGCCGTTCCACGCATAGTCGACGACCTGCTCGTCGGTGATGCCGATGATCGACACCGTCATGCGGACGCGATGCGGGCGTCCGTCCGGGTGGGTGCTCTCGATCGTCACGGACTTGTGCGCCGAGGACCACTCCGGAAGCCGGTCCACCGCTGCGATGGCGGCCATCACCTGCTCCGGGGTCGCCTTGATCTCCGAGGTGAGGGAACTGCTGACGGCCATCGGGTTTCACTCCTTGTCCCAGGTGCGGTGCGTCGGAAATGTACCGCACCCGAGAGAAGTTCACTCTTCGTCGCGGTCGGCCTCGGGGGAATGTCCGGATTCCTCGGGGCCGGAGTCGGCCGGTTCCGGATCCTTCCGGGCGCCGGCGGCGCCGGATCGGGGCGCGCCGGGGCGACGGGGTGGACTGTACGAGCCCCAGTTGTGGTCGAATCCTGTTCTCTGATAGCGCATCTGGTCGCGCAGTGCGCCCTGCACGGCTTGCGCGACCCAGGAGTTGAGCGAGAGGCCGTTCTGCGCCGCGGCCTCCTCGGCGCGGGCCTTGATCTGCTCGACGAGTCGCAGCGTCACCCGGCTGATGTCGCCGGTGACCTCCTCGAACGTCGGTGGCGGGGTCTCGGATTCCGGTGCCGGACCGTCGTGGACCTCGACGACGGTCTCGCGTCCGTCGAGCCGGACCGTCACGCGCCGGTCCCCGAGCTGGTCGGAAACCTCGGTGGCGAGATCGGAGAGTGCGTCGAGCACGGCGAGCCGCACGGGGGCGGCGATCGCGGTGGCGAGTGCCGCGGCGGTGCGGCGGGTCTGTTCGTCACCGAGTTCCGCCGCGGCGAGCACGGCGTCGGTCACGGCGGCGGTATAGGTCTCGATGTTCATGACGTCATAGTGACGCCATAAATGACGCCGGTCAAGCATCGTGTTGACATCATCGCGACCTCACCGAGTGCGATCGACGCGGCGCGGCTACCGTCGCACCAGAGGTAGTGAACGAAGGCAGGAGATCGCGATGGCGCCCGAAGCTGTCACACCGAAGGTTCGGCTCGTCGCCCGAACCGAATTCGTCGCGCCCGACGACGTGCCCTGGGAGACCGACGCCGACGGCGGCGAGGCACTCGTCGAATTCGCCGGTCGCGCGTGCTATCAGAGCTGGTCCAAGCCCAATCCCCGCACCGCGACGAACGCCGGCTACATCCGGCACCTCATCGACGTCGGCCACCTGTCCGTTCTCGAACACAGCTCCGCGAGCTTCTACATCACCGGCATCTCGCGGTCGTGCACCCACGAACTGATCCGGCACCGGCACTTCTCCTACTCGCAGCTCTCCCAGCGGTTCGTGCCGGGCGGCGACACGCCGGTCGTGGTGCCGCCGGCGATCGAGGGCGACGAGGAGCTCGAGCGGTTGTTCCTCGCCGCCGCCGAGACCAGCAGGGCGGCCTACACCGAACTGCTCGGCGCTCTCGACGAGAAGCTGTCGCACGTTCCCGCGGGCCCGCTGCGCGCGAAGCGGGTGCGCGAGGCCGCCCGCTCCGTGCTGCCCAATGCCACCGAGACGCGCGTGGTCGTCACCGGCAACTACCGGGCGTGGCGGCACTTCATCGCGATGCGTGCCACCGAACACGCCGACGTCGAAATCCGTCGTCTCGCGGTCGAGTGCCTGCGTCGCCTGCAGGAGGTCGCACCGAACGTCTTCGGTGACTTCGCCGTCACCACACTGCCCGACGGGACCGAGGTCGCGGCCAGCCAGTTCACGACGGAGGGCTGAACAGCGCGACGGGGTGGGCGGGCGTGTGTCGCAGCGCCTTCTGCACGCGGTAGCCTTCTGACCATGACCAACGGTGATTCCGCTTCTGCTGTCGAGCTTCCGTTCGGCACCATCGCCACGGCGATGGTGACCCCGTTCACTGCCGACGGCAAGCTCGACGTCGATGCGGGAGTGCGTCTGGCGACCTACCTGGTCGACGGCGGCTGCGACGCACTGGTTCTCGCCGGTACCACCGGCGAGTCGCCCACCACGACCGAGAACGAGAAGCTCGAACTGATGCGCGCGGTCCTCGCCGCGGTCGGCGACCGGGCGAAGATCATCGCCGGTGCCGGCAGCAACGACACCGCGCACAGCGTCGAGCTCGCGCGCGACGCGGCTCGTGCGGGCGCACACGGCCTGCTCGTGGTCACCCCGTACTACTCGCGGCCCCCGCAGGCGGGCCTCTACGCGCACTTCACGGCCGTCGCCGATGCGACCGACCTGCCCGTGATGCTCTACGACATTCCGCCCCGCTCGGTGGTGCCGATCGAAACCGAGACGCTGCGCCGCCTCGCCGAGCATCCGCGGATCGTCGCGGTCAAGGACGCCAAGGGCGACCTGAACGCCGGTGCCGAGCTCATCGGAACCACCGACCTGAAGTTCTACTCGGGCGACGATCCGCTGAACCTGCCGTGGCTCGCGGTCGGCGCCGTCGGCTTCGTCAGCGTCATCGGCCACCTCGTTCCCGGCCGCCTGCGCGAGCTGCACACCGCGTTCATGAACGGCGACATCGCCCGCGCTCGCGCGATCAACCTCGAACTCGTGCCGATCCTGCGGGCCGTCGCCCGCCTCGGCGGTGTCAGCGCGTCCAAGGCCGGGCTGCGTCTGATGGGCATCGACGTCGGTGAGCCCCGCCTGCCGCAGGTCGCGCCGACCTCCGCGCAGATCGATGCGCTCGCCGCCGACCTCCACGCCGCCGGGGTGCTCTCGTGAGCGGCCCGTCCCGCGGCCGCGGGCGAGCCACCCGGAGCGCAGGCCCGCCCGCCACCCGCCCGCGCCGCACCCCGCAGACCTCTGCGGCGACCCAGCGACCCGACCTGCGTCAGCCGGTCGATCCGACTATGCGTCTGGGCGCACCGCCCAAGGCGCCCGCGAAGGGCCTGAGGGTCGTCGCGCTCGGCGGTATCGGCGAGATCGGCCGCAACATGACGGTCTTCGAGCACCAGGGCAAGATCCTGATCGTCGACTGCGGCGTGCTGTTCCCCGAGGATCAGCAGCCCGGCGTCGACCTGATCCTGCCCGACTTCCGGTACATCGAGAACCGGATGGACGACGTCGAAGCGATCGTGCTGACGCACGGTCACGAAGATCACATCGGCGCGGTGCCGTTCCTGCTGCGTCTGCGCCCCGACATTCCGGTGGTCGGCTCCAAGTTCACGTTGGCGCTGGTCGCGGCGAAATGCCGCGAGCACCGGCAGCGGCCCGTGCTCGTCGAGGTCACCGAGGGCGAGAGCACCACGCACGGCCCCTTCGAGTGCGAGTACTTCGCGGTCAACCACTCGATCCCCGACGCGATCGCCGTCGCGATCCGCACCGACGCCGGTCTCGTCCTGCACACCGGCGACATCAAGCTCGACCAGTTGCCCCTGGACAACCGGCTCACCGACCTGGCCGGGTTCTCGCGACTCGGCGACGAAGGCGTCGACCTGTTCCTCGTCGACTCCACCAATGCCGAGGTGCCGGGTTTCGTCACCCCCGAACGCGAGATCGGCGGCGTGCTCGACGGCGTCATCGGCAAGGCCACCAACCGCGTCATCGTCGCCTCGTTCGCCAGCCACGTCCATCGCATCCAGCAGGTCGTCGACGTCGCCGCCCGGTACAACCGGCGGATCGCGTTCGTCGGCCGCTCGATGGTCCGCAACATGCAGATCGCCCAGGACCTCGGGTACCTGCAGGTGCCCGACGGCCTCGTCGTCGACCTGGACACCGCGGCGAGCCTGCCGGGCAACCGCCTCGTCCTGGTCTCGACGGGATCCCAGGGCGAACCGCTCTCGGCCCTCTCGCGCATGGCCCGCGGCGAGCACCGGCAGATCAACATCCGCGCCGACGACCTCGTCGTGCTGGCGTCGTCGCTGATCCCCGGCAACGAGAACTCGGTGTTCGCGGTCGTCAACGGACTCGCCAAGCGCGGCGCGACCGTCGTCACCCAGCAGAACGCGAAGGTCCACGTCTCCGGCCACGCGTCGGCCGGTGAGCTGCTGTACCTGTACAACGCGGTGCGCCCGACCAACGCGATGCCCGTCCACGGCGAATGGCGGCACCTGCGCGCCAACGCGAAGCTCGCCGAGGCCACCGGTGTGCCGCCCGAGCGGATCGTCCTCGCGGAGGACGGTGTCGTCGTCGACATGGTCGACGGTCTCGCAGAGATCGTCGGGCAGATCCCCGTGGGCCACGTGTACGTCGACGGTCTGTCCGTCGGCGACGTCGGCGAATCGACCCTGTCGGACCGGCTCATCCTCGGCGAGGGCGGCTTCATCTCGATCTCGGTCGCCGTCGACTCGGCCACCGGCCGTGCGGTCAGTTCCCCCGAGGTGTCGGGACGCGGATTCTCCGACGACCCCACGGCCCTGTCCGAGGCCGCCCGGCTCGTCGACAAGACGCTCGACGAACTCGCCGCGGAAGGCATCAACGAGACCCACCGCATCGCGCAGGCCATCCGGCGTGTGGTCGGGCGCTGGGTGTCCGAGACCTACCGCCGCCGGCCGATGATCGTGCCGACCGTCATCGCGGTGACAGCGCCGGAGTGATCTTCGGGCGGCCCGCGTCCACCGACCGCGGGTCGCCCGCCAGGAGCGATGACGGTGTCGGGCGCGCCGTGTACCGTCGGCGCCGTGAGCCTGGCCAAACGCGAACGAGCAGCCCTGGTCCGCACGATGTCGGAGGTCGGTCCCGACGCGGCCACCCTCTGCGGGGACTGGACGACACGGGATCTCGCCGCGCACCTGCTGGTGCGCGAGCGCCGGATCGACTCGATGCCCGGCATCCTTCTGCCGCAGCTCGCGGACTACACCGAGAAGGTGCGCAAGTCGGCCACCGACCGGCCGTGGGCGTACCTGCTCGCGGACATCGAGTCCGGGCCGCCGGTGTGGTCCCCGTTGTTCCTGGTCGACGCGGTCGCGAACGCGGGGGAGATGTTCGTCCACCACGAGGACGTCCGGCGCGCCGTCGACGGCTGGGAGCCGCGGGTGCTGCCCGCCGACGATCAAGAGCACCTGTGGCGGCTGGCCCGGCAGATCGGCCGGCGCAGCTACCGCGGCAGCGATGTCAGCGTCGTCTTCGAACGCCCCGACGGCACCCGCGCCACCGTGCGGAAACGAGGCCCGCGCACCGTCATGCTGCGCGGAGAACCGGCGGAACTGCTGCTGCACGCGTTCGGTCGCGACCAGGTGCGGCTGGAGACGGACGGCGAGCCCCGCGACCTCGACGAGATCACGGCCTCGGCTCGCGGCGTGTGACGGTGAATACCCAGGTCACGGCGTGTCCTGTGACATGAACCGCGACGTGGTGCCGGTGTTGCGGATGGTTCGGATGGGGACCGAGCGGCTAACCTGACGGGTATGGCAGGAAAGTCGAGCAGTCGCGGATCGTCCACGACCTCCCGGTCGAAGGCGACAGCGCGCGGCTCGGCCGGGACCTCGAGCCGCTCCGGCAGCGCCGGTGCGAGCCGGTCCGGCGGTTCCTCGAAGAGCGGATCGTCGCGCAGCGGCGCGGCCAAGAGTGGAACCGCGAAGGCGGGCACCGCGAAGACCGGCGCCACCAAGCGCCGGTCCTCGGCGTCGTCCACCCGGACCCCGGCACGGCGTTCGGCCGCATCCACGCGTCCGGCCCGCGTCGCCGCGCCCTCTCGAACCTCGGCGTCCGGACGTCGGGGCCCCGGCGTGCTCGACTCCCTCGGGCGCGGCATCAGCGCCGGCTGGTTCATGATCGCTCGCGGCGTCGGCGCCACCATCCGCACGATGGGCAAGGCCGGCGACATCGAACACGGTCACCGCCGCGACGGCATCGCGCTCGGACTGATCGCACTCGGCCTGGTCGTGGCGGGCAGCGTGTGGTTCGGGGTCGGCGGCCCGGTCGGCGGCTGGGTCGAATCCGGGGTGCGCGCGGTCACCGGTGGTGCCAGCGCAGTGCTGCCGCTCGTCGCGATCGGTATCGCCGTGGTGCTCATGCGCACCGAGCCGCGACCCGAGATCCGCCCCCGCCTGATCCTCGGCGGGCTGCTGGTCGGGCTCCCCGCACTCGGGCTGTGGCACATCGCATCCGGATCGCCGACCACTCCCGAAGGCCGATCGCAGGGCGCCGGGTTCGTCGGCGGCGCGGTCGGCGGGCCGCTCACCTCGGGCCTGACCGTCTGGCTCTCGGTGCCGCTGATGGTGCTGGCCGCCGGGTTCGGGATCCTGCTCATCACCGGCACCACCGTGCGTGAACTGCCTGGTCTCTTCCGCGACTACTTCGGGTTGTCCTATCGCGCCGACGACGAATACGGCGACTACGACGAGTACGACCCCCACGACGACTTCGGCCGTGACGAACCGCCGTACGACGACCACGACCCGACGCTGTTCGACGCCGACGGCTATCCCACCGAACGCCGCCCGCGACGGCGCCGCACCCCGGCCGAGAACTACCCGACCGACGAATTCGACGGCAACGCCCGCACCGAGGTGCTGCCGCTGTGGGACGCGCCCGCGACGAAGCCGTTCGAGGCGCCGCCCGCTCCCGAACCCGAACCGGAACCGGAACCGACGCCGGAACCGCCCAAACAGCGGACCAGGCCCAAGCCGACCCCGAAGCCCACCCCGCCGCCGACGCCGGCCGTCGACGAGGCCGACGAACTCGACGCGATGGTGCCGGAGCGGGTCGTCGAAGGCGACTACACGCTGCCGTCGATCGGGCTGCTCATCCAGGGCGACCCGCCGAAGACGCGCTCGTCCGCGAACGACCAGATGATCGACTCGATCACCGAGGTCCTCGAACAGTTCAAGATCGACGCGGCGGTCACCGGGTTCACCCGCGGTCCGACCGTCACCCGCTACGAGGTCGAACTGGGTCCCGGCGTCAAGGTCGAGAAGATCACCGCGCTGGCGCGCAACATCGCGTACGCCGTCGCGACCGACAACGTGCGGTTGCTCGCCCCGATCCCGGGCAAGTCCGCGGTGGGCATCGAGGTGCCCAACTCGGACCGCGAACTGGTCCGGCTGGCCGACGTGCTCGCCGCCCCGAGCACCCGCAAGGATCGGCATCCGCTGGTGATCGGCCTCGGCAAGGACATCGAGGGCGACTTCGTGCACGCCAACCTGGCGAAGATGCCGCACCTGCTGGTGGCCGGTTCCACCGGTTCCGGTAAGTCCAGCTTCGTCAACTCGATGCTGGTGTCGCTGTTGATCCGGGCGACCCCGGAGGACGTGCGGATGATCCTCATCGACCCCAAGATGGTCGAGTTGACGCCGTACGAGGGCATCCCGCACCTCATCACGCCCATCATCACGCAGCCGAAGAAGGCGGCGGCCGCGCTGGCGTGGCTCGTCGAGGAGATGGAGCAGCGCTACCAGGACATGCAGGCCAACCGGGTGCGGCACATCGACGACTTCAACGCCAAGGTGCGCTCCGGGGAGATCACCGCGCCGCTCGGCAGTGAACGCGTGTACCGCCCGTATCCGTACATCCTGGCGATCGTCGACGAGCTCGCCGACCTGATGATGACCGCGCCGCGTGAGGTCGAGGAGTCGATCGTGCGGATCACGCAGAAGGCCCGCGCCGCCGGTATCCACCTCGTGCTGGCCACGCAGCGACCGTCCGTGGACGTCGTCACGGGCCTGATCAAGACGAACGTGCCGTCCCGGCTGGCGTTCGCGACCTCGTCGCTCACGGACTCGCGCGTCATCCTCGACCAGCCCGGCGCCGAGAAGCTCATCGGTATGGGCGACGGTCTGTTCCTGCCGATGGGGGCGGGCAAACCGCAACGCCTGCAGGGTGCGTTCATCACCGACGAAGAGATCGCCGCGGTCGTCGACTTCACCAAGAACCAGGCCGAACCCGAGTACACCGAGGGCGTCACCACGCAGAAGGCGGGGGAGAAGAAGGACGTCGACCCCGACATCGGCGACGACCTCGACGTGTTCCTCCAGGCCGTGGAACTGGTGGTGTCCAGCCAGTTCGGCTCGACGTCGATGCTGCAGCGCAAGCTGCGCGTCGGTTTCGCGAAGGCCGGCCGGCTCATGGACCTGATGGAGACCCGCGGTGTGGTCGGCCCGAGCGAAGGGTCGAAGGCCCGCGAGGTGCTGGTCAAGCCGGACGAACTCGAGGGCCTGCTGTACTCCATCCGTGGGGGCGGTGGAGACGGGGAGAACGGCTCCGACCAGGACTGATACGGCCCCGGGCTGCGAGTGTGGTTGAATGGACCACGTTGTGGAGGGGAGTATCCCCGTGATCCGCGACAGTTCCGTCAACACGTACGGCAGCGTTGCCGCTCCGGGACTGTCGGTCTGCACCTGTGCAGGCGGGAGAGACCTCCGGTGCCCTTCCAGGTCTACCGGAGGAATTCAGCCCCATGCATGTGACACCCCTGGTGTGGCTCGTCACGATCGCGGTCATCGCCGCGCTCTTCGTGTTCGACTTCGTCTCCCACGTCCGTACCCCGCACGCCCCCTCGCTGCGTGAATCCGGATTCTGGTCCGCCGTCTTCATCGGCATCGCGATCCTGTTCGGCGTCGTGGTCTTCGCGCTGTGGGGACCGCAGTACGGCGGCGAGTACTTCGCCGGCTACGTCACCGAGAAGGCGCTGTCGGTCGACAACCTGTTCGTGTTCGTGGTGATCATGGCGACCTTCGCGATCCCCCGCGAATATCAGCAGAAGGTGCTCACCATCGGCATCGTCCTGGCCCTGGCGATGCGCGGCGCGTTCATCGCGGTCGGTGCCGCGGCGATCAACGCCTACAGCTGGGTGTTCTACCTGTTCGGCGTCTTCCTGCTGTACACCGCGGTCAAGCTGATCATCGACCACAACAAGGACGAGGACACCAAGCCCGACGAGGGCCGCATCGTGAAGCTGGTGCGCAAGGTCGTTCCCACCACCGAGCACTACGACGGCGACCGTCTGGTCACCCGGATCGACGGCAAGCGCATGGTCACGCCGCTCATGCTCGCGCTGCTCGCCATCGGCTTCGCCGACGTGCTGTTCGCCCTCGACTCCATCCCGGCGATCTACGGCCTCACCCAGGAGCCGTACCTGGTGTTCACGGCGAACGCGTTCGCCCTGATGGGCCTGCGTCAGCTGTTCTTCCTCATCGGCGGCCTGCTGGACCGCCTCGTGTACCTGTCGTACGGCCTGTCGATCATCTTGGCGTTCATCGGCCTCAAGCTTGTGCTGCACGCGCTGCACGAGAACACGCTGCCGTTCGTCAACGGCGGGGAGCACGTCGCGGTCCCGGAGATCTCCACGAGCCTGTCGTTGGCGGTGATCATCGGGGTGCTCGTCGTGACGACCGTCCTGAGCCTGCTCAAGAACCGCAGCGACGCCCGGAAGGCCGAGGCCGTGGAGAGCTCCGAAACCGAGAACGTGCGGTGACCGTCAGGCGTTGAACACGCCCATCACCGGCTGCCAACCGGTGATGCGGACGGCGTCGACGAGGTTGCGCTGCGCGAACGGGTCCTGTGCCATCAGTTCGTGCGCGGCAGCCTCGTCGGCGACGTCGATGAGGATCAGGGCGCCCGAACCGTCCACCCACGGGCCCGTCGCCACGACCGTGCCCGCGTCGACGAGGTCGCTCAGCCAGCTGCGGTGCGTCGGGCGGTGCTCGTCGCGTGCGGCGACGGTGGCGTCGGAGTAGGTGTATTCGACGGCGAACAGGGGCATGGGTTCCTCGCTTCGGGTTCGGGGTGTGCTCCGGAGCCGCTCAGAGCGTGAGCAGCATCCGCGTGTTGCCGAGTGTGTTGGGTTTGACGTAGCTCAGATCCAGGAACTCGGCGACGCCGGTATCGTACGACCGGCACATTTCGGCGTAGACCTCGGCGGTGACGGGGGTGCCCTCGATCTCGGCGAATCCGTGCCGGCCGAAGAACTCCACCTCGAACGTGAGCACGAAGAGCCGGTCGAGCTCGAGTTCCCGCGCGACCTCGATGAGTTTGGCCACCACGAGATGTCCGGCGCCGCGCCCCTTGACCCGCGGATCCACCGCGACCGTGCGCACCTCGCCGAGATCCGCCCACAGCACGTGCAGCGCGCCGCAGCCGATGACCTCGCCACCCGATTCGGCCACCCAGAACTCCTGCACCGACTCGTACAGGGTCACGAGGTTCTTCTCGAGCAGGATGCGACCTGCATAGATGTCGATGAGACGCTTGATCTCCGGAACGTCCGACGTTCGAGCACGGCGCACGATGATCCGGTCGGCGTGTTCGTGATCGGGCGTCGGAGAAGTCATGCGGTGAACAGTAGCGGGTGCTCGGAACGATATTGTGGGTCACGTGCCGGTCGGATCGTCGAGTTCATCCCAGATTCCGGGGGAACTACGTCCACCGGCCCGACCTGTGCCGACTTCCGGTACTTCACGACGTTGCACCCGGAGGTCCGCATGAGCACGCCCCGTCCCCATGTCGCCGGGGCCGGTAGCGGCGCCGCGCCGGGACCGCACGCCGGCACCGCCCACGAGCCGGTGCCGCTGTGGAACATCGCGAACATCCTCACCATGCTGCGGATCGCGCTGGTGCCGGTGTTCCTCGTGCTGCTGTTCGTCGGCGACGGTCACGAGACCCGTTGGCGCATCGCGGCCACGGCGGTGTTCGCGATCGCCGCGATCACCGATCGCGTCGACGGTCAGCTCGCCCGTCGTCGAGGTCTGGTCACGGATTTCGGCAAGCTCGCCGACCCGATCGCGGACAAGGCGCTGATCGGTGCCGCACTCGTCGGCCTGTCGGTCCTCGGCGACCTGTCCTGGTGGGTGACCGGAATCATCGCCGCCCGCGAACTCGGTATCACGGCACTGCGATTCGCGGTGCTCCGGCACGCGGTGATCCCCGCCAGCCGCGGCGGCAAGGCCAAGACTCTCGTGCAGACCCTCGCGATCGGGGTGTACCTGCTGCCTTTGCCGGACGCCGTGATGCCGTTCGCGGTCGCGCTGATGGCGCTGGCAGTGCTGTTGACCGTCGGTACCGGCATCGACTATGTGGTCCAGGCGGCACGGTTGCGCGCGGGCGTCCGCACGGAGGCCCAGCATCACCGCGACGACCAGCATCACCGCGACGACCTGGGCGGAGCCGAAGCGTAGATGGCCGCCGCGCCGGATCCTCTCGTCGCCGCCACCCGGGCCGCAGACCTCGTTGCCGCCCTCGTCGAGCGAGGGCAGACCGTCGCGACCGCCGAATCGCTCACTGCGGGCCTGCTCTCGGCCACGATCGCCGGTGTGCCCGGAGCCAGCGCGGTGTTGCGCGGTGGTCTCGTCGTGTACGCGACCGATCTGAAGTCATCGCTTGCCGGCGTCGACACCGAGCGCCTCGGGCGGGACGGTCCGGTCGCCGAGTCGACCGCTGCAGCACTCGCCGAGGGCGCTGCGGAACGCTGCGGTGCGACGTGGGGTGTCGGACTGACCGGGGTCGCCGGCCCCGACGATCAGGACGGGCACCCGCCGGGCACCCTTTTTCTGGGGATCTGCGGCCCCGACGGCACCACCGTGACATGCCCTGCGGTGCACGGCGACCGATGGTCCATCCGGCTCGGTGCGGTGGACGCCGCCGTGTCGGGGCTACTCGGGCGCCTGACATCGGACTCGGCGTTGTAGTGTCTGCTCACCGCGGTTTCGGTGCACGGTGTCGCGACCGCGGGAACCCGGCGGCGCGGTTACGCGTTGTCCGGGATAAGGCACGACGGACGAGGAGGACGCGATGGCTCTGTTGTTGCGTGAGGCAATCGGTGACAGCCTTCGGCGCACCCGTGTGTCGCAGAGTCGCACTCTGCGCGAGGTGTCGAGCAGTGCGCGGGTCAGCCTCGGCTACCTCTCGGAGATCGAACGCGGACGCAAGGAAGCGTCGAGCGAACTCCTCGCGGCAATCTGCGACGCGCTCGAGGTGCCGCTGTCCGACGTGCTGTTCGACGTCAGCGAGTCGCTGGCGGATGCGGCACCGCATCGCGATCGGAAGGATGCCGCTGCGGCGGCACCCCTCGATTCCGGGGTGGCCGTCCACGGTCCTGCCGGGGATCCGGCCGCGCGAATTGCGCAGGACACCCGCGTGGTGATTCCGCCACCTGCGACGCGGGCGCTGGCTGCCGCCTAACATGGATCACGACCGCGCCGGCTTGCCGGATGCGGACGAAAGCGACAGACTTTTTCGGGTCACCACCGGGGGGTGGCCCGGGACACGACAGGTGGGACCGCCCGATGAACGGTGAAGGTGCGGCGGTCCGAATCGGTGCGCGAGGGCCGCGCACCGGGTCGCGTTCGGCGCGGCGTACCAGATGGAGGCAGGATCACACCCATGGCTAATCCGTTCGTCAAGGGTTGGAAGTACCTCATGGCGCTTTTCAACTCCAAGATCGATGAGAAGGCCGATCCGAAGGTCCAGATTCAGCAGGCGATCGAGGATGCCCAGCGTCAGCACCAGGCCCTGTCCCAGCAGGCTGCGTCCGTCATCGGCAACCAGCGGCAGCTCGAGATGAAGCTCAACCGTCAGCTGGACGAGGTCGAGAAGCTCAACGCCAGTGCCCGTCAGGCCGTGCTCATGGCCGACCAGGCCACCGCCGCCGGCGACACCGAGAAGGCCATCCAGTACACGAACGCCGCCGAGGCGTTTGCGGCCCAGCTCGTGACCGCCGAGCAGTCCGTCGAGGACCTCAAGGTGCTGCACGACCAGTCGCTGCAGGCCGCGGCGCAGGCGAAGAAGGCCGTCGAGCAGAACGCGATGGCCCTGCAGCAGAAGGTCGCCGAGCGCACCAAGCTGCTCAGCCAGCTCGAGCAGGCGAAGATGCAGGAACGGGTCAGCGAGTCGCTGCGCTCGATGGACTCGACCCTGTCGGCTCCCGGCACCACCCCGAGCCTCGACGCCGTGCGCGAGAAGATCGAGCGGCGTTACGCCGACGCCTTGGGCTCGGCCGAGCTCGCCCAGAATTCGGTGCAGGGCCGCATGCTCGAGGTCCAGCAGGCGACGATCCAGATGGCCGGGCACAGCCGGCTCGAGCAGATCCGCGCATCGATGAAGGGCGAGGCGCTCCCCGGTGGTGCCGCCGGTACCTCCACGCCGGCCGTGAACACCGCGAAGGAACCGCCGGCCGCCGGTGCAGCGGGAACGCAGTAGTCGACAGTCGGATGTGATCCAGACATGAGCACTCCGGGCAACGGCCGGGTCGGGAACGTTCCCGCCCCGGCCGTTGCCGCGCTCAGGGAAGCCGCCGACGGTGTCGTCGAAGCGGCGCGCCGCTGGCGTGATCCGTCCGCCCGGCTGCGGCGGAAGAAGCGGCGGGCCCGCCGCAGAGCCCGAATCTTCGGGGCCGCCACCGGCATGTGGGGCGTCGGCACCGCCACGCTGGTCGCCGCGTCCGCCCCGGACTGGACGATCGTCGCGACCGGCGGCACCACCGCGGCGCTCGCGGTTCCCGCGGTTCTGGCGGTACGGAAGGTGCGACGCCTCGATGCGGTGCCCATCCCGCCGGCTCCTCCGCGTCGGCGCGCGTTGCCGCCGGACGGTTCCGTCGCACGCGCACCCATGGCGCGACTGGCCAGCAACGAGCGGAGCCTGGCGCATCTGCTCGGGGTCCTCGCCCGGTCCCAGGCGGTCGTCGCCGAGGATCTCGACGAGATCGGCGAGGCCGCTCGGGCCGCGTCGTCCGCGCTCGAGGCCGTCGCGGTCGACGTCGTCGCGCTCGAATCCGCAGCACGTGGGAGCGCCGCGGCCGCGGCGCAGCTCGGACCGGCGCTCGCCGCGGCCGGTCACCGTCTCGAGACCGGTGTCGATCAGTTCGAGGAACTCGTGGCGGCCGCCGCGCGGCTCGCCGGGGCGCCCGAGGGCAGCCGGCCCATGGCCGTGCTCGAGCAGCAGCGCGCCGAATTGATCTCCGCGTCCGATCGCCTCGAGGGCTGGGCCCAGTCGTGGCAGGACGTCGACCGGATCCAGCAGCGGTTCCGGCCCTAGGAACTACGCCTAGTCGTCCACGCCCCGCGCGGAGAGTGCTTCGCCCATCGCATCCGCGGACCGCAGGGCGCCCACGACGACCGGAACCACCAGGGCGCGCAACGAGAAGCCCAGGCCGCGGGCCTTGCGCGCGTCGCTCACCTGTGTCACCAGCTCACCGAGCAGGGGGATGCAGCGGATGGTCATGACCAGCACGAGGCCGATCCGCTCCGGATTCACACCGACCCGGCGCAACGGCCCCAGGCCCGCAACGATCGCGTCCAGCATGTCCGTCACGCGGGTCGTGAGCGTCACCAGCGCCGCGAGCGCGACCGCGAGCAGCAGCGAACCGCACACCACCACCGCGCGTTCCCAGCCCGCGACCACGACCTGGAACACACCGATGAACGCGAGCATCCACAGCAACGGACGCAACTGGACGACGGCGAGCCGGACCGGAATCCGCGCCATGGCGTAGAGCCCGGCCACGGCGGCGGCGACGGGCAGCACCTGCCACGGCCGGTCGATCCACAACGTCAGCGCGACGATGGCCGCCGCGGTGACGACGAGCTTCGGTCCGGCCGGGAGGCGGTGCAGCGGCGTGGTCGCCGGGTGGTAGAGGCCCAGCGTCGTCATGATGCGACCAGGGTCCGGTAGAAGTCGACGGCCGGGCCGGGCGCGTCGTCGGCGACGATCCGGCCGCCGTCGACGACGAGCACCCGATCGAAGTCGGCGAGCAGGTCCAGTTGGTGGGTCACGACGATCAACTGCTGTTCGAGGTTCGCGAACGTCTGCGAGATCAGCCTCGTATTGCGGAGATCGAGCAGGGTGGTCGGCTCGTCCGCGACGAGGACCTGCGGGTCGGTGACCATGATCGCGGCCAGCGCCAGCATCTGCTTCTGGCCTCCCGACAGCAGGTGGCTGGGGTGGTCGTGGTGCCCGCCGAGGCCGAAGTCGCCGAGGACCCGCCGGACCCGTTCGGCGCGTTCGGCTTTGCCGAGTCCGCTGCGCCGCAACGAGAAGTCCACGTCCTCGGCGACGGTCGGCATGACGATCTGGTGGTCGGGATCGGTGAACACGAATCCGACGCGTCGCCGCACCTCGCGGCCCTTGCGTGCGGTGTCCAGACCGTCGACGGTGACCGTGCCGGAGGTGGGAACGACGAGACCGTTGATCATGCGGGCCAGCGTCGATTTGCCGCTGCCGTTGGCCCCGACGATCCCGATCCGCCTTTCGGTGAGGATCACGTCGATGCCGTCGAGCACGACCCGTTCGCCGTAGGCGTGCCGGACCGAATCGAAGCGGATCTCGCTCATCGACGGACGGTCAGTGGGCGAGGTCGCCGGCGGGCTTCGCCGCCACACGCGACGCGATCAGGCCGGGGTAGGCGCGGTGCACCTGCGCCGCAACGGCGGCTGCGACGACGGCCTTGAGCAGGTCGCCGGGCAGGAACGTCACGTTGGCGCTCAGCGCGGCCCAGAAGGTCAGGTCGGTGCGCAGCAGCATCCCGGCGATGCCGAAGGCGTACAGCACCACGATCCCGCCCAGCACGTTGATCGCGACACCGGGCACCACCCGGTAGCGCGGCAGCATCCGCGCGGACAGCCAGCCGATGACCGCGACGGCGGGAATCCAGCCGATCAGGAAGCCGGCGGTGGGGGAGGCCAGGGACGTGAGGGTCGTGCGACCGCCGGCGAGCACGGGAAGCGCAAGACCCAACACGATGACCGTCGCGACGGACAGCACACCCTTGCGGGCACCGAGCAGTGCGCCGGCGAGCATCACTCCGAGGGTCTGCAGCGTGATCGGCACGCCCGACGATCCGATGGTGATCTGCCCGGGAAGCCCGAGCGCGATGATCAGAGCAGCGAACACGGCGATCTGCGCCAGGTCGCGGGCGGGAATGCGACGGGTCGACGACACGATTTCTCAGCCTTCTTCACATGGGTGGGAACGCGTCGAGCCTATGTGCCTTGTGCGTGCTGTGCGTCACCACCCCGCTCCGGGAGCGACCCCGACGTGGCGGCCGGCGGCTCGGGGATTCCCCCCATCTTTCCCTGATTTGTGGTCTGACCTGGTGTTTTTCCGGTCCGGGACTGTCAGGATCGTGGTGTACGGCAGTGAGATATGCCAATCGAGTCAGGAGAAGGCGATGTTCTGGAAGATCGTGGGTGTGGTGGCGCTGGTGTGGATCGGCCTGGCGTTGTTCGGCGCCCTGTTCGAGCACTTGTTCGGGATTCTCGTGGTGAGCGCGATCATCTTCGGCGGATATCTGATCTACAAGGCGATCGCGGGTGACAAGCACGACGACATCATGAAGGTCTGATCCACGGCGCTCCGCGCCTGTCGTCCACGGCGCTCCGCGCCTGTCGTCCACGGCGCTCCGCGCCTGTCGTCCACGGCGCTCCGCGCCTGTCGTCCACAGCGGTCCGCGCCTGTCACCTGCGCAGCAACCGGGTGAGCAGGCGCCGCCCTTGCCCGAGTGAGACGTCGGGAAGGTAGGCGCGTCCGACCGCGACGCCGATCGCGGGCAGCGCGGCGGGATCCGGGAAGACCATGTACAGGGGCCGGTACTCGGGCCGGAACTTGGACTTGAACGCGAGCAGCGACCGGAACCCGTAGACCGGTTCGAGGGTGCGCCCGAGCATCTCGAGCAGCGCGTCGAGTGCCGTGCGGTCCACCGCGTCGGTCCGCCCGGCCGCGGCCAGGGGCGCACCGGACAGGCTCAGGTACTCGAGTCCCTCCTCCTGGGCGGACAACGCGGCCGACGCGATGAGGAACTCCATCGACGGGCGGAAACCGTCGGAGCGACGCCGCATGAAGTCGAGGGTCAGCGCGACGGCGGTGCCGTCGCGGTAGACCGGCATCCACGAGGTGATGGCGTGGACGTGCCGGTCGCCGTCGATCGCGAGCAGCAGCCGGACCTCGGGGTCGCGGAGTTCCTCGAGACCGCCGAGCGTGAACCCCATCTCCGGCAGGCCCTTGTCGGCGACCCATTCCTCGGAGATCGCCACGATCTGCTCGACGACGGCCAGCGGCGCGTCGTGCAGGCTCGTCCATTCGGCGGTGACGCCGTCCTTGCGGGCTCGGTTGAGGGCGGTGCGCACGTCCTGGAACTTCTTGCCGGAGAAGGCCAGCCCTTCGAGCCGGATCACGGTTTCCTCGGCGACCTGCAGGCACGTCCAGCCGTGCTCGCGGGCGATGGCCGCGGTGGGCTCGCCGACCGAGTACAGGCACGGGGTCCAGCCGTTCTCGGCGCAGTACGAGGCGAACTCGTCGACGGCGGCGACGAGGGTGTCGCGGTCGCCGATCGGGTCGCCGGTGGTGAGCGCGACACCGGAGTGCACCCGGTAGGCGACGGCGTGCCTGCCGTCGGAGGAGAACCAGTAGTGGTTGCCGCCCCAGGTGGTCATCCACGACAGGGACGATCCGCCGGGCGAGTGCAGCAGTTCGCGGACGCGTCGCTGCGCGTCGGCGTCGTAGCCGAGCGCCGGCACCTGGAAACTGCGCAGCATCAGTCCGCAGAACACCGCCCACACCAGGACGCCGACCCACTCGAACAGCAGGGTCGCGGCGGACGTGAGCGGCAGCACGGGCGGTTCGAACAGCTGGAGATAGACCGGCGGGATCAGCCGCCGCGGCATGTCCCGCAGCAGGGTCCATGCTCCCGGATCGCGATCGAAGCCGTCGGCGAGCAGCGATCCGGCGCCGACGTAGACGAGTGCGGCGACCACGACGGCGCCGAGTGTGCCCAACCACACGGGGGCATAGGTGCCGCGTGGGGCACGGACCTGGAACAGTCGTCGGCTCCCCAGCAGCAGCACGAGGATCGCGACCAGCGCCAGCAGCGGGGCCAGTTCCATGTACACCGAGCTGTGCCGATGCTGCCCGTACAGCAACGACCGGGTCGCGTCCTGCTCGGTGGTCTCGGCGACGAAGCTCGCGGCGGCCACCGCGATCAGTGCGACGTGCGCCCACACCGACAGCAGCCACCCGGCGCGTCGTCCCCGGCGCAGCCCCTCCGCGGAGACGAGCAGCACGATCGACGGCATCAGATTCAGCACGAGCGGTCCGAGTCCGGACAGCCGCAGCGCCTGCTGTCCCTTGCGGCATTCGGCGTGCAGCGCCGGGTCGGCACACACGTCCACCAGTTCGCGGGCCGAATAGGGAACCTGGTCGAACAGCATCCGCAGCGCCGAGAGCGGCCCGATCGCGTGCGGCGAGAACGCGGCCAGCACGGGACCGAGCACGCTCGCGGCCACGACCAGCGCGACCAGCGTGCGCTGCTCGCGGACGGTGCCGCCGAGTGCCGGGCCCCGCGCGGAGCGTCCGCACAGCCACGGCCCCAGCAGCACGCCCGCCACCGCCGCGCACAGCCGCGTCACGTCCTGCAGGTGCCCGGCGAACAGCGCGGCCGTCACCAGGAACACCAGCACGAGCGTCCGGATCCGTCGCCGCCACAGGGTGTTCATCACCGCGGTCGACGCGAGCAACGTACCCAGGACCCAGGGGAGTGGATCCTCGATCACATGACCGTGCAGTTCGAGGCCCCACGTGTTGGGGACGGTCGACGCCGCCCACGCGATCAGCAGCGCCAGCGCCGAACCGATGCCCTGCGTCACGACCGCGGCACCTGCGAACGGCACGCTGCCGATGCGATTCTCCGTCGGCACCGCCACCGCCAGGATCACGACGGTCACCAGCAGGTACTCGACGATGCCGGACGCGAACAGGCCCGAGGTCCACAGCACCCACACGTGTCCGCTTTCGAAGCTCGCCACCCCCGACGACACCCATCGCGCGAGATCGGGGGACGGTCCGTGCCGGAGGGAGCCGGTCAGGATTCCGAGCGCCCACAACGCGGCCAGCAGGACGAGGGAAACCGGCGCGCGGCGCAGCGCAGTCGCCGCGCGCCCTGCGGGCCCGTCGAGCACCCCCCGCGCGGTCACGAGGTGAGACCCAGTCGCCGGCTCAGCCACGGCAGCTCCTCCTCCAGTGCGGCGGACCACAGCGAAAAGGTGTGTCCCCCTGGTAGTTCCGTCAAGTGCACGTCCATACCGGCCGCGCGCGCCGCGGCGGTGAGCTGCTCGACACCCGCACGGTACTCGCGGTCGTCGAGACCCACCACGAACGCGCCCGCGCTGTCCGGATAGCGGTTGTGCGCAAGCAGATCCGCCGGGTTGTTGCGGGCGAAGGCCGCGTCGTCGCCGCCGAACGCCTCCTGCACGGTGCGGGCGCGATCACCGAGGGTGGGCTCGGCCTGTCCGGAGATGTCGAGGAAGGTCGGATACACGTCCGGCCGGACGGTCGCGAGCTGCAGCGCGCAGGTACCGCCGTAGGACAACCCGCCGATCGCCCACGCCCGTGGATCCTCGTCGATCTGCAGGTTCTGCTTCACCCAGGCGGGCACGTCCACGGTCAGGTACGACGCGGCGTTGCCCAGCCGCGAATCCATGCACAGCGGATTGGCGAACTGCCCGCCGGTGCCGTCCGCGACCACGACCACGGGTGCGAGCCCGTCGTGTTGCGCGGCGAACGCGTCCATCGTCTGTGTCAGCCTGCCGCCGACCAGCCAGTCGTCCGGGCTGCCGGGTTGTCCCGCCAGCAGGACCAGAACCGGAAGTTCGGGCCGGGGATCGGTGAAATAGGCCGGGGGCAGGTAGATCCGCGCTTCACGTGCGGGGAACCCGGACGTTGCGGCGGGGATCGGTGCAGACACCACGGCACCGGTGGAAGGCATGTCGGGCGGTGGTGACCACTGCGCCGAGAGTGGCGTGCCCGTGACGGTCGTCGCGGTGCGGGCCTGCGCTTCGGTGAGCGGAACGGTGCGGAACACGGACAGGCCCAGTGCGGATCGCACGGTCGGATAGGCGTCGAAGACGAGGTTGATCTGGCCGGCCGCCGCGGTGGCGACCAGTGCCGCCGCGACGACGAGGCCCACCGCAACCGGGATGTGACGGCGCTCCCGGCGCCGGAACAGCCATCGGCCGATCAGCAGCGCGACGGCCAGGACGGCGGTCGCGGACCATGCGTACACGGCGTGGGGCAAGGGGTCCGGGAACGGTCGCCACACCTTCTCGATCAGCAGCGCCGCGAGTCCGACCAGAACCAGTGTCGCCGCGATCGCGCCGGGGATGCCGACGACGGTCCAGCGTCGACTCCTGCGCGCCACGAGTACCGCGATCCCGACCACGGTCAGACACCAGAACGTCACGGCCGCCGCGGTGGTGATCAGCTGTACGTCGAGCATCGCATCGGCGATACCGGACCAGGACATGATCATCAGTATGCGCGAGTGCCCCCGCACCGAACCGTCATCGCAGATAGTGGTCGTATGGAATCGGTACCGGAGGACTGGGAACGCGGACTGGTGATCGCGGCGCATCCCGACGACATCGAATACGGCGCGGCCGCGGCGGTCGCGCGATGGACCCGGCAGGGCAAGGACATTCGCTACGTGCTGGCCACCAGCGGCGAAGCGGGCATCGCCGGCCTGCCTCCGGAGGAGTGCGGGCCGCTGCGCGAAGCGGAGGAACGGGAATCGGCGCGGATCGTCGGTGTCGAGCAGGTCGAGTTCCTCGGTCACCGCGACGGCACACTCGTCGCCGGACCGGATCTGCGCCGCGACCTCGCCGCCGCGATCCGGCGGCACCGCCCGCACATGGTGGTCACCGGCAATTTTGGGCTCACCTGGTTCCCGGGGGTTCTCAACAGCGCCGACCATCGTGCGCTGGGGCTCAGCGTGCTCGACGCGGTCTCCGACGCCGCCAACGAGTGGATCTTCCCGGAGCTGACCGAACAGGGACTCGAACCGTGGACCGGGGTGCGATGGGTCGCCGTCAACACCACGATGCCGACGCACGCGGTGGACGTCACCGACACGGTCGAGGTCGCGGTGGCCTCGCTTGCCGCGCACCGGCGTTACCTCGAGGCATTGAGCGATGTGCCCGTCGAGGAACAGGCGCAGGCTCAGGTGACGATGGCGTCGGGGCCGCTGCCCGGGTTCGACGCCACCCACGCCGCCGGATTCGAGCTGTACACGTTCGGCTAGGGAACGAATACGCAGCCGGCGTCGGGCACGGCCTCGATGTCGACGGGCAGGGGTCCGACGCGCTCGCCGTCGGCGTAGGCGGTGATGCCGGGGCAGTCGAGCCGCACCGACCGCGCCCGGTACACCGTCACCTCGTCGAGGTCGACGTGGGTGCCGCGGTAGACCGTCGGGAACAGGCGCAGCAGCCGCGACCGGCTCGCGGAGGTCACCACGACCACGTCGAACAGTCCGTCGTCGAGCCGCGCGTTCGGTGCGATCCGCATCCCGCCGCCGTAACTCGACGCGTTGCCCACCGACACCATCGTGGCTTCGGTGTCGAAGGTGTTGCCGTCCAAGGTGATTCGATAGGGAAGCAGGCGCAGGTTCGCGAGTTCGGCCACGGTCGCCGCGTTGTAGCGCAGGTGCCCGCGTGGCCACCGCATCCGATTCGCGCGATCGGTGACCAGAGAATCGAATCCGCTGGCGAGCACCGTGCCGAACCACAGCGGCCGGAGCCCGACGGGCGTCGCACGCCCGAGGTCGATCGTCCGGGTACGGCCGCCGACGATCACGTCGGCGGCCGCGACGGGATCGGTGGGGATGCCGAGCGCCCGCGCGTGGTCGTTGCCGGTGCCCGCCGGTACGATGCCGAGCGGAATTCCGGTGCCGGCCACCGCTTGCCACGCCAGGAACACCAGGCCATCGCCGCCGATCACCACCAGCGCGTCGGTGCCGTCCGCGACGGCCCGCGCGGCCAGTTCCGAGGATTCGGCGGGGGATTCGCCGGCGATCTCGGTGACGACGAACCCGCGCTCGCGCAGCCGGTGCACGGCTGCGGCGCGGACGTGTGCGGACCGCCGGTCGCGGGCGGCCGGATTCGTGAGTGCGGTGACGGTGCCGGTCACCCGATCAGCTTCCCAGGATTGAGGATTCCGCGAGGGTCGATCGCGTTCTTCACCGCGGCGAGTACGTCGAGTCCCAGATCGCCGACTTCCGCTTCCAGCCACGGCAGGTGGTCGCGACCGACCGCGTGGTGATGGGTGATGGTGCCGCCCGCCGCGACGATCGCGTCGCCCGCGGCGTGCTTGGCCCGCGACCACTGCGCGATCGGGTCGTCGGACTGGGCGCACACCACCGTGAAATACAGCGAAGCGCCGGTCGGATAGGTGTGGGAGATGTGGCACATCACCAGCGGCGGTGTGCCCTGCGCGGTCAGGTCCGCGGTGAGCGCCTCGGTGACGGCGGCGCGCAGGGACAGCAGGTTGGACCAGGTCGTCGCGGTCTCGAGGGTTTCGGCGAGCGCCCCGACCCGCAGCAGGGCGTCGCGCAGATACGGTGCGTCGAACCGGCCGTGCTGCCAGGCGCGGGCCGGACCGTCGCCCAGATCGGTTCCGCCGGACGCCGCGAGCAGCGCCGCGACCTCGGCGGCACGGGCCCGCACGTGCGCTTCGCTGCCCTCGACGGTGGTCACGGCGAGGCAGCCGCCGGGAGCGTCACCGCCGATGTGCTCGTGCAGTGCGAGATTCATGCCGGTTTCGGCCTCGTCCGACAGTCGGAGCACCGTCGGCAGGGCGCCGGTCCGGGCGAGTGTGCGCAATGCCGCCGCGCCGGTCGCGAAATCGGGAAACGACCACGCCCGGAACGCGGTGGTCGCGGGCACGGGGTGAATGCGCACCCCCACCTCGGTGACGATGCCGAGCGTGCCCTCCGAGCCGAGGAACAACCGGCGCAGGTCGGGACCGGCCGCGGACGCCGGCGCCCGTCCGGCGCGCAGTGTGCCGCGCGGGGTGGCGACGACGAGATGGTCGACCATGTCCTCGAACCGCCCGTAGCCGGCCGACGCCTGGCCCGCCGAGCGGGTGACCGCGAAGCCGCCGAGAGTCGCGTGCCGGTAACTCTGGGGGAAGTGGCCGAGCGAGAAGCCGTGCGCGGCCAGCAACTGTTCGGTCTGCGGTCCGGTCGCGCCGGCCTGCAGGGTCGCCAGACCGGACACCGGATCGAGGCTCGTCAGCGCGGTCAGGCGGCGCAGATCGACCGTGACCACCGCTTCGAACCGCCCCCGCACCGGATCGACGCCGCCGACGACGCTGGTGCCGCCGCCGAACGGGACCACCGCGATCGCCTCCGTCGAGCAGTAGGAGAGCACGGCGACGACCTCCTCGTGGCTGCCCGGGAACAGCACCGCATCCGGCGCGTCCTGCTCGGCGCGGCTGTGTCGGCGCAGAAGGTCGAGGGTGCTCTTGCCGCCCGCGTGCCGCAGCCGCGTCCGGTCGTCGTCGGCGAAGTGGTCTCGGCCGACGATCCGGGCGAGTTCGTCGCGGTGTTCGGGGCGCAGCCGGCCCGGACTCAGTCGCACGTCGGCTTCGGGGAGAACGCGGTCGCGTCCGGTGTCGACGCCGAGTGCCTGTTCGAGCAGGTCGAGGACCCGCGCGGAGAGCTCGATGCGGCGGTCCTCGGTTCCCCACGCGTCCCACGCCATCGTCGGCGCTTCGTCGGGATGTTGCGGGGTGAAAGGCGCGTTCATGGGTTACAGTTTTACATACGATGTCGATCCGTAACGATGATTCGAGAACTGCAGGTCCGCGCGAGCCCGCCAGGATCGAGGACCAGATCCTCGACGCCGCCTACTCCTGCATGCTCGACTTCGGGTTGCGGCGGACGACGCTCGCCGAGGTCGCCCGCCGTGCCGGGGTCAGCCGCCCGACCGTCTACCGCCGCTGGCCCGACACCCGCGCGATCGTCGCGGACCTGCTCACCCGCGAGATCCGGCGCGTCGTCCCCGACGCGGCCGGCGGTGGCCCGGCGCGGACCCGGCTCGTTCGGGCGGTCGTGACCACCGCCGACGCGATCGGCGCCCATCCGCTGTTCCGGAAGATCGTGAACACCGACCCGGACGTGCTCACCACCTACATCGTCGACCGGCTCGGCACCAGCCAGCGCATGCTGCTCGACACCCTGACCGCCGGCATCGTCGAGGGGCAACGCGACGGATCGATCCGCGAGGGCGAACCGCGGCGGATCGCCGTGATGGTGCTGCTCACCGCGCAGTCGGTGGTCCAGTCGGCGCGCGCGGTCGCCGACACGACACCCCGCGAACAGTTGCTGGCCGAACTCGGCCACGCGGTCGACGCTTATCTGACCCCCACCCAGGGAGGACCATCGTGACCGGACTCGGACCCGGCGCGCTCTCCGCGGTGCGCCGCCGCCGCGACCTGGACCGGCTCGCCGACAACCCCACCGTCGACGTGCTGGTGATCGGCGGCGGGGTGACCGGCGCCGGGGTCGCACTCGACGCCGCCGCCCGCGGGCTGAGCGTCGTCCTCGTCGAACGTCACGACCTCGCGTTCGGAACCAGCCGGTGGAGTTCGAAACTCGTCCACGGCGGACTGCGCTATCTCGCGACCGGCAACGTCGGGATCGCACACGAGAGCGCGGTCGAACGCGGCATCCTCATGACCGTCACCGCCCCGCACCTGATCCGGTCGATGCCGCAACTGGTCCCGCTGCTGCCGTCCCTCGGCCGCGCCGAGTCCGCGCTGGTCCGGGCCGGTTTCCTCGCCGGGGACGCGCTGCGCGCGGCGGCCCGCACTCCCGGGACGCTGCTGCCGCGGTCGCGCCGGGTCGGAGCGGCCCGTGCCGCCGCCCTCGTCCCCGCGGTGCGTCGCGACGGACTCCGCGGCGGGCTGCTCGCCCACGACGGGCAACTCGTCGACGACGCCCGGCTCGTCGTCGCGCTCGCCCGCACCGCCGCGACCTTCGGTGCGCGCATCCTCACCCGCGTCTCCGCGTACGCCGCCACCGCCGAGACGGCGGTCCTGCACGACGAGATCACCGGCGGAGACCTGACGGTGCGGGCCCGCGCGGTGATCAACGCGGCGGGGGTGTGGGCCGGCCACGTCGATCCCTCGATCGCGCTGCGCCCCAGCCGCGGCACCCACCTGGTCCTCGACGCGGCCGCCCTCGGGCACCCTTCCGCGGCGCTCACCGTTCCCGTTCCGGGCGCGACCAACCGGTTCGTGTTCGCCCTGCCCGCCCAGCTCGGGCGGATCTACCTCGGCCTCACCGACGAGGACGCCCCCGGCGACATCCCCGACGTCCCGCACGCGACCGACGGCGAGATCGACTTCCTGCTCGACACCGTCAACTCGGCGCTCACCACCGCGCTGACCCGCGACGACGTGCTCGCCACCTATTCCGGGCTGCGTCCGCTCCTGCGCACGGCCGACGGGGACGGTGCCACGGCGGACCTGTCCCGCAAGCACGCGGTCGTCCGCGGCGAAGGCCGTCCGATCGGCATCGTCGGCGGCAAGCTGACCACCTACCGGAAGATGGCGCAGGACGCGGTGGACGCCGCCGTCGCCGCCACCGGATTGCCGGCCGGGCCCTGCAACACCCACCGGATAGCGCTGGTCGGGGCGGCGGACCGGACGGCGCTGTCCCGGCTGTCGGCGCCGGTGTCCCTGGTGAGTCGTTACGGGACCGAGGCGGCGTTCCTCGCCGCCGATCCCGCGGGACTCGCGCCCGTCGCTCCCGGCCTGGACGTGTGCCGCGCCGAACTCGAGTTCGCGGTCACCCACGAGGGGGCACTCGACGCCGACGACATCCTCGACCGGCGTACCCGCATCGGCCTCGTCCCCGCGGACCGGGCCGCGGCGCACGACGCGGCACTGTCCGTGCTCGCCGAACACGGCCTCGCCTGACCGGTCGTGGTGGAGCGGCCCGCGCGATGTGACAGGCTGGTGCGATGCGAGTTGCGGTGGTGGCCGGACCTGATGCCGGACATGCGATCCCGGCGATCGAACTGTGCCGGCGCCTGGCGGAGGCGGGGGACGATCCGATCCTGTTCACCGGCGAGCGCTGGCTGGGTACCGACCTGCCCGGCGTCACGTTCGCGCTGCTCAAAGGCCTGGATCCGCGGCCGGGCGACGACGACGCCGACGCCGGCGCCAAGCTCCACGCCCGCGCCGCGCACATCGCGACCGAGATCCTGCCCGACCTGAGCGCGCTGCTGCCGGACCTGGTCGTCTCCGACGTCATCACCGCCGGAGGCGGCATGGCCGCCGAACGGCTCGGCATCCCCTGGATCGAGCTGTCCCCGCATCCGCTGTACCTGCCCTCACGCGGCCTGCCGCCTATCGGCAGCGGTCTCGCGCCCGGTCGCGGGATCCGCGGCCGGGTCCGGGACGCCCTGCTGCGTCGCATGACCGCCCGCTCCGTGCGGCAGGGCGAACGCGAACGCGGCACCGCGCGGATGGGCATCGGCCTGCCCGAAAAGGACCCGGGACCCGCCGCGCGCCTGATCGCGACCCTGCCGGCGCTCGAGGTGCCGCGACCCGATTGGCCCGCGAACACGCACCTCGTGGGTCCGCTGCTGTGGGAACCGACCGAGACCGTGCTGACTCCACCCCCCGGCACCGGCCCGCTGGTGATGGTGGCTCCGTCCACGGCGACCACCGGTGTCGTGGGCATGCTCGACGCCGTGTGCACCGCTCTGGACGGAACCGGGATGCGTGTCGCGGCGACCATGCTCGACGGAGCCGACGGGGAACTGCCGGACTGGGCGGTCGCGGGGCGGGGCCGCCAGGACCTGCTGCTCGGGCAGGCCGACGTGGTGGTGTGCGGCGGCGGTCACGGGATGCTCGCGAAGGCGCTGAGTGCCGGAGTACCCGCGGTGATCGTGCCCGGGGGTGGCGACCAGTGGGAACTGGCCAACCGGGCCGCCCGGCAGGGCAGCGCGCTGGTGGTGCGGCCGCTCGATCCCGTGGCTGTACTCACCGCGGTCGAGACGATCCTGAGCGAGAAGCGTTTCGCTGCGGCGGCCCGCAGTGCCGCAGCGACCGCGAGCCGGGTCGAGGATCCGGTGCAGGTCTGCCGGACCGTGGCAACTGCCTGAGCAACCCACCTGCCTGAACAACCCACCGCTTCGACGCGACCGGCCGGCGCCCACTACCGTGGGCGGGATGCGATTGACGGAATTCCACGAGCTCGTCCGGATCGAATTCGGGCAGCTCCACGGCGACGCGTTGCTCCGCGACCACGTGATTCTCTCGCTCGGCGGTCTCACCCCCGCCGAGGCGATCGAAGCAGGTCAGGAGCCTCGAGAGGTGTGGCGTGCCATGTGTGAGGAGTTCGACGTGCCGCCCTCGCGCCGGTGACGCGACGAGCCGGAACGCACCGTTCGAACAATTGTTCGCCTATGCTGGTGTCGTGCACGGTGGCGTAGTTGTCCACAGGCGTCGGATCCATCCACAGATCCGGCGGCTCACCGGTCGCCACGACGAACTTGTCGGTACCGGGCTCTAACGTCGTCGACAACAAGACGAGATTCGATGAAGGGGACCACGATGGCAGCACAGGCACACGACCGCGAGAAGGCGCTCGAGCTCGCCCTCGCGCAGATCGACAAGAGCTTCGGCAAGGGCTCCGTGATGCGACTGGGGGAGGAGGCCCACCAGCCGATCGCGGTGATTCCGACGGGATCGATCGCGCTCGACGTCGCACTCGGTATCGGCGGTCTGCCGCGCGGCCGCGTGGTCGAGATCTACGGTCCGGAATCCTCGGGTAAGACGACGGTCGCGCTGCATGCGGTGGCCAACGCGCAGGCCAACGGCGGCATTGCGGCGTTCATCGACGCCGAGCACGCGCTCGACCCGGAGTACGCCCGCAAGCTCGGTGTCGACACCGACGCACTGCTGGTGTCCCAGCCGGACACCGGTGAGCAGGCGCTCGAGATCGCGGACATGCTGATCCGCTCCGGCGCGCTCGACATCATCGTGGTCGACTCGGTCGCGGCGCTCGTGCCGCGCGCCGAGATCGAGGGCGAGATGGGCGACAGCCACGTCGGTCTGCAGGCCCGCCTCATGAGCCAGGCGTTGCGCAAGATGACCGGTGCCCTCAACAACTCCGGCACCACCGCGATCTTCATCAACCAGCTGCGCGAGAAGATCGGCGTCATGTTCGGCTCGCCCGAAACCACCACGGGCGGTAAGGCTCTGAAGTTCTACGCCTCCGTCCGACTGGACGTGCGGCGGATCGAGACGCTCAAGGACGGCGGCGACGCCGTCGGTAACCGCACCCGCGTCAAGGTCGTCAAGAACAAGGTTTCGCCGCCGTTCAAGCAGGCCGAGTTCGACATCCTCTACGGTCAGGGCATCTCGAAGGAGGGCTCGCTCATCGACATGGGTGTCGAGCAGGGCATCGTCCGCAAGTCCGGATCCTGGTACACCTACGAGGGCGACCAGCTCGGCCAGGGCAAGGAGAACGCGCGCAAGTTCCTGCTCGAGAACACCGACATCCGCGACGAGATCGAGAAGAAGATCAAGGAGAAGCTCGGTATCGGCGCCGTGGTCACCGACGAGGCCGAGGAAGCCGCCGACTTCTGACGCACGCCTGCGGCGGGTGGCGGGCACGGTCGACGACCGGGCCCGCCACCCTGGCATCATGGCCGCCATGACCGTGCGGCCGATTCGATTGTGTTTCTTCGGTGATTCGTTCGTCGCGGGAGTTGGTGATCCCGCGCATCGCGGCTGGACAGGTCTGCTCGCCGAGTGCGCTCGGCCGGCGCTCGGCGACGTCGATGTCACCCGGCCGGCGCTCGGCGACGTCGATGTCACCCGGCCGGCGCTCGGCGACGTCGATGTCACCGTCTACAACCTCGGGGTCCGCCGCGACACGACCGCCGATGTCCGGGCCCGCTGGCTCGACGAGGCCCGCCGTCGCTTCCCGGACGGGTGCGACAATCGCCTCGTCCTCTCGTTCGGTGTCAACGACACGACGTTGCTGGACGACTCGGCGCAGCAAGAGGATTCGACGCGGGTGCCGCCCGCGGATTCGGTGACCAACCTCACCGCGATCCTCGACGACGCCCGCGCGTGTGGCTGGCCGGTGTTCGTCGTCGGTCCGCCACCGGTTGCCGACGAGCAGCAGAATGCACGCACCCGGCGCCTCGACGGGCTGTTCGCCGAGGTGTGTGCCGAGCGGAACGTGACGTACTGCCCGGTCTTCGAGCACCTTCACGGCGACACCGCGTGGATACGGGAAGCGGCTGCGGGGGACGGGGCGCACCCGTCCGCGCAGGGATACCGCGACCTCGCCGACGTCGTACAGGGGGCGTGGATCACGTGGATCCGCTCGGCGGCCGCTGTCGGTGGGGCCCGCTAACGTGCCGGACATGGACGATCCCACGACTCCGGACCCGCACTCGGCCCCCTCGTCCGGGCAGGGCCGTCGACGTCCGCGCCCGGAACCCGGAGGAGGCACGGAGGCGCAGGCCAAGGACGTGTGCCTGCGCCTGCTGACGGACCGGGCACGCAGCCGTGCCGAACTGGCCACGAAGCTCGCGGAGAAGGGGTTCACGGCGGAGATCACCGAGCGCACCCTGGACCGGCTCGCCGCGGTGGGCCTGGTCGACGACGCGGACTTCGCGCAGCAGTGGGTCCGGTCCCGGCACCTGTACGCCGGCAAGGGCAAACGCGCGATCGCACTCGAACTGCGCCGCAAAGGAATCGGGCAGCAGGATGCCGCGGAGGCGCTGGACCAGATCGACAGCGACGACGAACGCGAGCGCGCCGTCGAGCTCGTACGCAAGAAGCTGCGCACCCAGCCGCCGCTGCCGACCGAGGGTGATCGACGCGAGATCGCCGCCGAGCGGGACAAACTCGTGCGCCGGCTGGTCGGCATGCTGGCGCGACGAGGCTATTCCCAGGGTATGGCGTTCGACGTGGTGCGCAGTGAACTCGCCGAGTTCGGCTCCGGCACCGACGGTCTCGCGGACGTCTGACGCGGTCCGGTCACCGCCGCGCGGGTCGCGTCACGGTTTCTGCTCGCCGGTGATGTCCATGCCGGGAACCGCCATCACCGGGATGGTTTGCGGCTCTTCGGGTGTCACGGCGCCCTTCTTGCGGCGACCGGCCCGCAGCTGCTTCTCGACCCGGGTGGCCAGTACCGTCAGCGAACTGTTCAGCGCGATCATGATCGCGGCGACCACCAGCAGCGACGGCAGATAGTTGCCGAAGGCCGCGCCGAGCTGCTGACCGGACCGCACCACTTCGACGTAACCGATCAGATAGCCGAGCGCCGAATCCTTCAGTGCCACCACCATCTGCGAGATGATCGCCGGCAGCATCACCGTGACGGCCTGCGGCAGCAGGATCAGGCGCATGACCTGGTTCTTTCGCATACCCAGGGCGCTCGCCGCCTCGGTCTGCCCGCGTGGCAGGGACCGGATGCCGGCGCGCACCAGCTCCGCGATCACCGAGCCGTTGTACAGGGTCAGGCCCGTGACCACCGCGGCGAGCGCGAGATAGGACGATTTGAACACCCGGTATTCGGCGAAGATCTGGTACAGGAAGATCATCAGGATCAGCACCGGCACCGCCCGGAACAGTTCGACGATGGTGCCGCTCACGAGGCGCACCGAGCGATGATCGGACAACCGGCCGATGCCGAGCACGAACCCGAGAATCAGCGCGAACACGATGGAGAGCGCGGCGGCGATCAGGGTGCCGCGGATACCGGGCAGCAGATAGGTCGTCCACGACGTCGACTCGAGGAACGGATCCCATTTGGCCGCGGTCAGCTGCCCCTTGCTGTCCAGGGCGCGGTACACCACGTACCCGGCAGCGACGAGCAGGACGACGACGAGCGCGGAGATCGCGTGGTAGGTCGCGCGGGCCCGCGGGCCGGGCGCGTCGTAGAGGACGGTTGCGCGGGCGCTCATCGGGCCACCTCGTAACGCTTTCCGAGCCAGCCGAACAGCAGGCCCATGGGAAGGGTGAGAATCACGAAGCCGAGCGCGAAGATCCCACCGACGAGGAAGATCGCGGCTTCGGTCTCGATCATCGACTTCATCAGGAGCGAGGCCTCGGCCACACCGATCACGGAGGCGATCGTCGAGTTCTTCGTCAGGGCGATCAGCACACTGCCGAGCGGAGCGATGACGGCGCGGAACGCCTGGGGCAGGACGATCAGCCGCAGATTCTGCGCGAACGTCAGGCCCAGCGAGCGGCCCGCCTCCGACTGCCCGACGTGGACGGTGTTGATGCCGGACCGCAGTGATTCACAGACGAATGCCGCCGTGTAGACGCTGAGGCCGAGAACTGCGAGCCGGAAGTTGTTGTCCACCAAGAAGGTCGGTGAATCGGTCGGTGCGAGCGCGACACCCAGGGTCTGCGAGAGGCCGAACAGGCAGAACAGGATGATCAGCGTCAGCGGCGTGTTGCGGAAGATCGTCACGTACGCGGCTCCGACCGCCCGCGCGACCGGGATGGGGGAGACCCGCATCGCGGCGAGAATCGTGCCGAGAATCAGGGCGGCGATCGCGGACAGAACGGTGAGCTGGATCGTGGTCCAGAACGCCTCGAGCAGTTGACTGCCGTACTTGTTCAACAGATCCACTGGTGGACTCCAGGATTCGATGGACGAGACTGTGCGACGAGCTCGCACCCGAGCTGCGACGCGGGCCGGACGATCCGCCCCGAACGGGCTGTGGATCGTCCGGCCGCGACCGGATCAGTAACGATGGATGGTCGGCTGCTCCGGAACCGGAAGGCCGGAGGCGCCGACCGTGGACTGGAACGCAGCCTCCCACGCTCCGGAATCGAGCATCGACTGGATCGCGTCGTTGATGCGGGCCCGCGACTCCTCGTCGCCCTTGGCGAGACCGATCCCGTAGTTCTCGGTGGTGAACGGTTCACCGACCACCTTGAACTCACCCGGGGACTGCGCCGCGTAGCCGGCGAGGATGATCGCATCGGTGGTCAGCGCATCGACCGCGCCGTTGCGCAGCGCCTCGACGCAGGCCGAGTACGTGTCGAATTCCTGCAGCTGCACGTCCTGCGCGTACTTGTCCTTCACGTTCTGCGCCGGGGTCGAGCCCGCAACCGAGCACAGCTTCTTGCCGCCGTTGAGCGATTCGGGTCCGGTGATGTCCGTGTTGTCCGCCCGCACGAGCAGCGACTGTCCTGTGACCATGTACGGCCCGGCGAAGTCGACCTTCTCCTTGCGAGCATCGGTGATCGAGTACGTCGCGACGATGTAGTCGACCTCACCGTTCTGGATGAGCGTCTCGCGCTGCGCGGACGGTGCCTCCTTGAACGTGATGTTCTCCTCCGAGACACCGAGCTGACCGGCGACGTACTTGGCGACCTCCACGTCGAAACCGCTGAAGGTGCCGTCCGGGTTGCGCAGTCCGAGCCCCGGCTGGTCGAACTTGATGCCGATCGTGAGATTCCCGGCCTGGGCGGACTCGAGGGCGCTGCGCTGCTCCTCGCCACCACACGCGGTGGCGGCGAGCGCAACGGCGAGCGCGCCGAGGCCCAGGCGGACGGTGCGGGACAGTTTCATTCGGACTACCTCCAGTGATCGGGGCTGACGGGTCAGTGGCTGAGGATCTTGCCGAGGAAGTCCTTCGCGCGATCGGACTTCGGGGCGGTGAAGAAGGTGTTCGGGTCGGTGTCCTCGACGATCTGCCCGTCCGCCATGAACAGCACGCGGTCGCCGGCCTTGCGGGCGAAACCCATCTCGTGGGTGACGACGAGCATCGTCATGCCCTCCTTCGCGAGGGAGGTCATCACGTCGAGCACCTCCTGGACCATCTCGGGGTCCAGCGCGGAGGTGGGCTCGTCGAACAGCATCACCTTGGGGTTCATCGCCAGGGCGCGGGCGATGGCGACGCGCTGCTGCTGGCCGCCGGACAGCTGGGCCGGATACTTCTCGGCCTGATTGGCGATACCGACCCGCTCGAGCAGCGCGAGCGCATCCTTCTTCGCCTCGTCCTTCTTCTTCTTGCGGACCTTCAGCGGCGCGAGCATGACGTTGTCGAGGATCGTCTTGTGGGCGAACAGGTTGAACGACTGGAACACCATGCCCACGTCGGCACGCAGGGCGGCGAGTGCCTTGCCCTCCGCGGGCAGGACCTTGCCGTCGACCTCGATCCGCCCGGAATCGATCGGTTCGAGCCGGTTGATGGTGCGGCACAGGGTGGACTTGCCGGAACCCGACGGCCCCAGCACGATCACCACCTGGCCGCGCGGGATCTCCAGATCGATGTTCTGCAGCACGTGCAGGGACCCGAAATATTTGTTCACGTTCGCCATCGAGATCATCGACGGCGTGGAGGTCTTCTCCATATCGACAGCCTCTGGTGCCATGTCCAGGACCCTATGCGGTGGCAGGCACGCAGGACCGGATTTTGAGGCACGACGCGCGGCAGGAAACGGAACTTTTGCGACACGGGTGCGGGCTGCGGCCCGACCAGGGCAGATACGGCGCGGTTCTGGGCCTGAGCTACCCTGAGACGTGTCATTGATCGACGATGAAACCATCTCCGACTCCCCGGCCGGCGCCCGAACGTACGAAGTTCGCACGTACGGCTGCCAGATGAACGTGCACGATTCGGAGCGACTGTCCGGTCTGCTGGAGGAGGCGGGCTTCGCGAAGGTCGCCCCGGGCGGCTCGCCCGACCTGGTCGTCTTCAACACCTGTGCGGTGCGGGAGAACGCCGACAACAAGCTGTACGGCAACCTGAGCCATCTGCGTCCGGTCAAGGACGAGAACCCGAACATGCAGATCGCGGTCGGCGGCTGCCTCGCCCAGAAGGACCGCGACATCGTCGTGAAGAAGGCGCCCTGGGTCGATGTGGTGTTCGGCACCCACAACATCGGCAACCTGCCGGCGCTGCTCGACCGCGCGCGGCACAACCGCAAGGCCGAGGTGGAGATCCTCGAGTCGCTCGATGCGTTCCCGTCGACCCTGCCGGCCAAGCGCGAGTCCGCCTACGCCGGGTGGGTATCGATCTCCGTCGGCTGCAACAACACGTGCACCTTCTGCATCGTGCCGTCGCTGCGCGGCAAGGAGGTCGACCGGCGGCCCGGCGACATCCTGGCCGAGGTCCAGGCACTCGTCGACGAGGGCGTGCTCGAGGTGACGCTGCTCGGCCAGAACGTGAACTCGTACGGCCGCTCCTTCGCCGATCCGGACCAGCCCCGCGACCGCGGCGCCTTCGCTTCGCTGCTGCGCGCGTGCGGGCAGATCGAGGGTCTCGAGCGCGTCCGGTTCACGTCGCCCCATCCGGCGGAGTTCACCGACGACGTGATCGACGCCATGGCGCAGACTCCCAACGTGTGCCCCCAGCTGCACATGCCGCTGCAGTCCGGCAGCGACCGCATCCTGCGCGCGATGCGGCGCTCGTACCGCAAGGAGAAGTTCCTCGGGATCATCGAACGGGTGCGCGCCGCGATGCCGCACGCGGCGATCACCACCGACATCATCGTCGGATTTCCGGGCGAAACCGAAGAGGACTTCCAGGAAACCCTCGACGTGGTGGAAAAGGCCCGTTTCACCAGTGCCTTCACCTTCCAGTACTCGAAGCGTCCGGGTACCCCGGCCGCGGAGATGGACGGCCAGCTTCCCAAGGCGGTCGTGCAGGAACGCTACGAACGGCTGATCGCGCTGCAGGAACGGATCACCCTCGAGGAGAACCGCAAGCTCGTCGGCACCGAGGTCGAGTTGCTGGTGGCCGCCGGGGAAGGCCGCAAGGACGCCGAGACCGCCCGCATGAGCGGCCGCGCCCGCGACGGCCGGTTGGTGCACTTCCGCCCCGAGGGGAACATCGACGGTGCGGTGCGTCCCGGCGACATCGTCACGATCGTCGTCAGCGATGCGGCCCCGCACCACCTGGTCGCCGACACCCCGATCCTGACGCACCGCCGCACCCGGGCGGGTGACCACTTCGAACAAGGACGTATGCCCAAGACCCCGCCGATCGGCGTGGGACTGGGACTGCCGAAGATCGGGGTTCCCGAACCCCTTCCGACACAGATGGGATGTGACGCATGAGCGCCGCACACGACGACGGCGCGGACGACCCGATGGACGAGGTCCTCGGGGACCTCGAACAGGCCGAACGCAAGATCGCGAGCGAGATCGATCCCGGCGCGCGGGCGGTCGTCGTCGCCGTCGGCGTTCTGCTCCTGCTCGGCTCCTTCAGCCTGCCGCACGCCGGAGCCGCCAACGGCTGGGAGATCCTGTCGTTCGGGCAGGACGCCGTCGCCGAGGACATCGCGCTGCCGTCACGCATCTTCGTGTGGCTGGCATTGGTCTTCGGCGGGGTGTGCTCGATCCTGGCGTTGCTCACCCGCAAGTGGGTGCTCGCGTGGCTGGCCCTGGCCGGATCCGCCGTCTCCATCGTCTTCGGCATGCTGTCGATCTGGACCCGGCAGACGCTGCCCGTCGAGTCGACGGCCTCCGGGCCGGGCATCGGCCTCGTCCTCGGATGGTTCGCGGTCATGCTGCTGACCTTCCACTGGACGCGGGTCGTGTGGGCGCGCACCTCGCTGCAGCTCGCGGCGGAAGCGGAGCTTCGCCGGGCCGCCGCCGAGGAGGAGCGCAGGGCCGAGGAGGAACGCAAGGGACTGTTCGGCACCGACGACAACCCGTAACGACCCCGCCCTTCGGCCTCCGGCTCACAGCCTCCGGCATCAGGACAGAAAACCCCGCGTCACCGTCTCCGGTGATGCGGGGTTTCTCTGTCTGTGACTGCGGTCAGCGTTCGCCGATGGCACCCTCGGCCGCGTCGGCCCATTCGCGCCACTGCTGCGCCTGCGCGAGTGCCTTCTCCGCGTCCTTCGCGCGTCCGGCCGCGGTCGCCTTCGCGGCCTGCTCCTCGAACTGACGCACCCGCTCCCGGAACTGCGCGGCGCGAGCCAGGGCTTCGGGGTCGGTGCGGCGCCATTCGGACTCGGCGGCCTCGTGCACCCGCTTCTCGATCGCCCGCAGGCGGGACTCGAGATCGTGCATCCGCTCGCGCGGAACCTTGCCGATCTGCTCCCACTTGTCCTGCAGTTCCCGCAGCTGCGCGCGGGCGACGTCGATGTCGCCGGACGGATCGATCGAGGCGGCGGCGAGCAGAGCTTCCTTCGCCCGCGCGTTCTCCTCGAACTCCGCGTCCCGCTCGGCGCTCGCGGCGTTGCGGGCGGCGAAGAACACGTCCTGCGCACCCTTGAAACGCTTCCACAGCTGGTCGTCCGCCTCGCGGGGCGCCCGCCCGGCCGCCTTCCACTCGGTGAGCAGATCCCGGAACGCCGCGGCGGTCGCACCCCAGTCGGTGGAATCCTGCAGCGCTTCGGCGCGCGCGACGAGTTCCTCCTTGCGGGCCTTCGCGGCGGCACGTTCACGGTCGAGTTCGGCGAAGTGCGCACCGCGGCGGCGGTTGAACGCCTCGCGGGCCTTCGAGTAGCGCCGCCACAGCGCGTCGTCGACCTTGCGGTCCACGCCCCGGATGGTCTTCCACTCCTCGAGGATCTCCCGCAACCGGTCGCCGGCGGCCTTCCACTGGGTGGACTCGGCGCCGATCTTCTCCGCTTCCGCAGCGAGCGCCTCCTTGCGGGCCGTGTTCTCCGCCCGCTGGTGCTCCTTCTCGTGCCTGGCGGCCGTCGCGGCCTTCTCCGAGTCCGCGACGATCGTCGCAAGGCGCGCGGCCAGCCCGTCGAGGTCGCCGATCACCGCGGCGGTCGGCAGCGACTCCGCCAGCGCTTCCGCGGCGGCTCGCGTCTTCTTCGCGTCACCGGAACCCGACGCGAGCCGGGACTCGAGGATCGCGACCTCGGTCGCGAGATCGTCGAAGCGGCGCCCGAAGTGCGCGAGACCCTCGGCCGCGTCACCGGCCTGCCACGAACCGATGCACCGCTCGCCTTCGGAGGTCACCACCCATGCGGTGCCGTCCTCGTCCACCCGGCCGAACAGACTCGGGTCGCTCGCGGGCACCGCCGGGGCTGCCGCATGCACGTGCGAGGGCACCGGATGCGGTTTCGGGGTGTGCTCCGCGCCGGGACGCGGCGCACCGGGCGTGGGCGCCGGCTTCGGGGCCGCGGGTGCCGGCACGGCACCGGATTCTCGAGTTGCGCTCGTGTCCTGTGCGTTGGGGTCGGTCATCGGGTCCTCATCTCTGCCGCGCGGCACGGCTGCCTGGTCGCATGGCTCATCCGTAGGTCCGCCGCGGGGTCACCCGCGACGACGTCCGCCCACTATTGAAACAGGTCGCGCCCTCGCGGGGCGCCCGGTCCGGTCGACTACCGTGGCTCGTGTGCTGACCGCTGCGGTATTCGTGCCGTCCCCGCCCCTCCTCGTGCCCGAGCTGAACGGCCTTGCCGCGAGCGAGACCGACGAGCTGCGCAGCGCCGCGCTCGCCGCTGTCTCCGAGATCGGCGACTGCACCGACTGGGTCGTCGTCGGGACCGGCCGGGCCGTCGAACGGATCGCGGCGACGGCGTCCGGCACGTTCCGCGGCTACGGCGCCGACGTCCGTGTGGGCCTCGGCCCCGACGCGACGGGTGAGGCCGATCCGGAGCTGGCGTTGCCCGCGCTGATCGCCGGATGGCTGCGCGGCCGGGCGGCCCCCGGTGTGCGCGCGGAGGTCCACGTCGTGCCCGTCGACGCGGGCCGGGACGAGTGCAGCGGGCTCGGGCAGCGGCTGCGGGCCGAGCTGGACGAGGGTGACAAACGCCGTGGGCTGCTGGTGATCGCCGACGGGGCCGCGACCCTGACCGCCAAGGCACCGGGTGCGTTCGATGCGCGTGCCGAGGCCGTCGAAACCGACCTCGCTGCCGCACTCGCCGCCGGGGATCCGTCGGCGCTGGCCGCGCTCGACCCGGACCTGTGCGCCGGGATCGTCCTCGACGGACGCGCCGCCTGGCAGGTTCTCGCCGGTGCGTTCACCACGGCACCGAGTGCGGTGAAGGTCGTCTACCGCGGCGCGCCGTACGGGGTCGGCTATCACGTCGGGACGTGGCGACCGTGAGCGCGACCGTTCCCGTCGCCGTCGTCGGCCCGACCGCCACCGGCAAATCCGACCTGGGCCTGGACCTGGCGTGCGCGCTCGGCGGCGAGATCGTCAACATCGATGCCATGCAGCAGTACCGGGGCATGGACATCGGTACCGCGAAGCTGACCGTCGCCGAACGCCGGAGCATTCCGCACCACCAGCTCGACGTGCTCGACGTGGTCGACACCGCCACCGTCGCCCGCTACCAGGAGGCCGCCACCGCGGACATCGAGGCGATCCGTGCGCGCGGAGCGGTCCCCATCATCGTGGGCGGCTCGATGATGTACGTGCAGGCCCTGCTCGACGACTGGGCGTTCCCGGCGACGGACCCGCAGGTCCGCGCGAAGTGGGAGGCGGTGCTCGCCGAGGGCGGTCTCGCCGCCGTGCACGCCGCGCTGCAGCAGGCCGACCCGGTCGCGGCCGCGACGATCCTGCCGACCGACGGGCGCCGCATGGTGCGGGCGCTCGAGGTGGTCGAGCTGACCGGCCGGCCGTTCGCGGCATCGCAACCGCAGCGGGGGGAGCCCCGCTGGGGCACGGTGATCCTCGGGGTGGACCGCGAGACCACCGAACTCGACGAGCGCATCGCGCGGCGCACCGACCTGATGTTCGAGCGCGGACTCGTCGACGAGATACGCGGACTGCTCGACCACGGGCTGCGCGACGGGGTGACCGCGAAACATGCCATCGGCTACGCCCAGGTGCTCGAGTACCTCGACGGCGACTGCGACCTCGAGCATGCCCGCGAGCGCACTTTCATCGGCACTCGCCGGTACGTCCGCCGGCAGCGATCCTGGTTCCGCCGCGATCCACGGGTCCACTGGCTCGACGGCGCCGACCCGGACCTGACGGCCGCGGCCCTGCGCGTCGTGGGCGCGACGAGCGGCTCGATAAGCTGACCGGCATGGAGTTCAGCAAAGGGCACGGCACCGAGAACGATTTCGTGATTCTTCCCGACCCGGACGCCCGGCTGGACCTCGCGCCGGAGCGGGTCGCCGCCCTGTGCGACCGTCGCCGCGGTCTCGGCGCCGACGGCATTCTGCGGGTCGCTCGGGCCGGGGCGCTCGTCGAGCGCGGCGTGCTCGCGGAACTGCCCGACGGTACCGGCGCCGACGACTGGTTCATGGACTACCGCAACGGCGACGGTTCGATCGCCGAGATGTGCGGCAACGGCGTCCGGGTCTTCGCGCACTACCTGTGCGCCCAGGGTCTGGAGAGCCGCACCGACTTCGTGGTCGGCAGCAGGGCCGGGGGCAAGCCCGTGCAGGTGCATGCGGCCGGCCCGGTCGACGGCGAGGTCACCGTCGACATGGGTGTCGTCCGCGAGCTGGGAGAGTCCGCCGCGACCGTCGAGGGCCGCGTGTACAAGGGTCTGGGCATCGACGTCGGCAATCCGCACCTGGCATGCGTCGACCCGCAGTTGGCGGGCACCGGCCTGGCCGCGCTCGACCTGTCCGCGCCCGGTTACGATCCGGGCTTCTTCCCGCACGGCGTCAACATCGAGTTCCTCACCCCCATCACCTCGGGCGCGGTCGAGATGCGCGTCCACGAGCGGGGCGTGGGGGAGACCCGGTCGTGCGGCACCGGGACCGTCGCCGCGGCGATGGCCGCGCTGCGCTTCGACGGCGCCGACTCCGGCCGCGTCCAGGTGCGGATCCCCGGCGGCACTGTGGAGGTGCGGATCGAGGACTCGCGCGCGTCCCTGCGCGGCCCGTCCGTGCTGGTCGCGACCGGAACCATCGCCGATTCCTGGTGGGCGGCCCTGTCCTGAGATCCGGCGGGTCCGCCCCGGATCCCGGCGTGTCCGCGATGCCGGGAAAAACTCGAATGCACGGACTCCGGTGGCGTGGGACCATGGATCTTGTATGACGAACACACAGCGTATGACGAAGACACCGCGCAACGGGGAGTCCGTGACCGAGGACCGCACCGAATACGACGGATGGACCACCGACGACCCGTCGGTCGGCGAGATGCAGCTCGAGGATCGCAGTGCACTGCGCCGCGTCGCCGGTCTGTCCACCGAACTCGAAGACATCACCGAAGTCGAGTACCGCCAGCTCCGCCTGGAGCGAGTGGTGCTCGTCGGCGTGTGGACCGGCGGAACCGCCGCCCAGGCCGAGGCGAGTCTCGCCGAGCTCGCCGCACTCGCGGAAACCGCGGGTTCCGAGGTTCTCGAGGGCCTCATCCAGCGTCGCGACAAGCCCGACGCCGCGACCTACATCGGCTCCGGCAAGGCCGACGAGCTGCGGCAGGTCGTCCTCGCGACCGGCGCCGACACCGTCATCTGCGACGGTGAACTCACCCCGGCCCAGCTCACCGCACTGGAGAAGGTCGTCAAGGTCAAGGTCATCGACCGGACCGCCCTGATCCTCGACATCTTCGCCCAGCACGCCACCTCCCGGGAAGGCAAGGCGCAGGTCTCGCTCGCCCAGATGGAGTACATGCTGCCGCGACTGCGCGGCTGGGGTGAATCGATGTCCCGGCAGGCCGGTGGCCGTGCCGGCAGCAACGGCGGCGTCGGTCTGCGCGGCCCCGGTGAGACGAAGATCGAAACCGATCGCCGTCGCATCCGCGAACGCATGGCGAAGCTGCGCCGCGAGATCAAGGCGATGAAGGCGGCCCGCGACACCAAGCGGACCCGCCGGCTGCGCAACCGCATTCCGTCGGTGGCGATCGTCGGATACACCAACGCCGGCAAGTCGAGCCTGCTCAATGCGCTGACCGGCTCCGGGGTTCTGGTGCAGAACGCCTTGTTCGCGACCCTCGATCCGACCACCCGGCGCGCAGCGCTGCCGGACGGGCGCGAGTTCGTGCTGACCGACACCGTCGGATTCGTGCGGCACCTGCCGACCCAGCTCGTCGAGGCGTTCCGTTCCACCCTCGAGGAAGTCGCGGACGCGGATCTGCTGATGCACGTCGTCGACGGATCCGACCCGATGCCTACCGAGCAGATCAAGGCGGTCCGCGAGGTCGTCACCGAGGTGCTGCGCGAATCCGATGCGCCCGCGCCGCCGGAACTGATCGTCGTCAACAAGATCGACGCCGCCGATCCGGTGATGCTGATGCAGCTGCGCGGGCTGCTTCCGGACGCGATCTTCGTGTCGGCACGCACCGGCGAAGGTCTCGACGAGCTGCGCGACCGGGTCGCCGGACTGCTCGAGGATCCGGACGTCGAGGTCCAGGTGATGCTGCCGTACACGCGCGGAGACCTGCTGGCCCGCATCCACACGGACGGGCAGATCCTCGAATCCGCGCACGGCGAGGACGGCACGCGCGTCCACGCCCGCGTACCGAAGGCGCTGGCCTCGGCCTTGGTCGAGTACGCCGCCTAGTGCGGACGGGGGTGGGGGCCGCGCCGGGCACTGTGCCGAACGTGTTCGCTGCGCTCGTAGGGACGGTTCTGCTCGCGGCGCTCACGGGGACGATCGTGCTCGCGGCGCTCGCCGCACCGGCACCGGCGAGCGCCCAGGCGCAGGACGTGCCGATCGCGGACGTGCAGGAGGGGGTGTTGTGCACCCCGTCGGACGCCGGACTCGCGGAACTGTCCGGACTCGCGATGCTCGACGGCCGCCTGTTCGCAGTACCCGATGCGGGGGCGGACGAGTCGGTCGTCGAACTCGGTGACGACTGCTCGGTCGTGCGCCGCATCCCTGCACCGGTCGACCCCTACGACGTGGAAGACCTTGCGGCCGGACCGGATCGGCGGCTCTGGCTGTCCGACACCGGCGACAACACCGCACGCCGGGAGACCGTCGCGCTGATCTCCCTCGACCCCGCCACCGGTGCCGGTGACCTGTACCGGATGACCTACCCGAGCGGCGCCCGCGACGGTGAGACCCTGCTCATCGGTCGCGACGGCGTGCCCTTGTTCGTGTCGAAGGCCTTGTTCGGTGCGAGCACCGTCTACCGGCCGGCGGACGGGAAGACCCTCACGGATCTCGCGTCGCCCGGACCGCATCCGCTCGAGCAGGTCGGAGTGCTCCGGCTCGGACCCACCGACACCCCGGGGGGACCGCTCGCCGGGGGATCGTCGACCCTGATCACCGGTGGGGCGGTCAGCGCCGACGGCACGGTCGCGGCCGTGCGCACCTACACCGACGTGTATCTCTTCCATGCCCCGGACGGCGACCTGGCGGCGGCACTCGCCGCGGGCCCGCAACTGCGCATCCCGGTCGCCGGTGAGCCGCAGGGGGAAGCGGTCGCGTTCACCCCGGACGGTGATCTGCTCACGGCGTCCGAGTCGAACGGCGGTCCGCTGCCGCAGATCCGGGTGTGGCGCGGGGTGACCGGCCTGTTCGCACCCCCGGAAACCACGGTGTCCGACACGAGCGGTGTCGCGGTCGCGGAAGGTGCGGCGGCAGCCGGCGTGGCGGTGGTCCTGGCTGCCGCGGCGGGCTGGTGGTGGCGCCGGCGACGCCGACCGGCTCGTGGCCGGCCGGCGTCGCGCCGCTGACATCCGGTCAGGCGTCGAGGTCGGCGACCACGAGTTCCGCGATCTTCGCCAGTACGGCGTCGTCGTCGCAGCTGACGGTGACGGCCGTTCCCTGGGTGGCGCCGAGTGTCATGATCATCAGCGCGGAGCCCGCGTCGACGGGTTCGCCGCCGTCCACCGCGAGGGTGACGGGAACACCGGCCGCGACGACGGCCTCCGCGATGATCCCGGCGGGACGGGCATGCAGGCCGATGGACGAGCCGACGGTGACGGTGGTGCTGGACATGGGATCTCCTTCGATCGGTCGAATCGGGGGTTCGATGGGTCAGGCGGCGACCGGCTGCGGTGCCGGGGCCGTGGTGGTCAGGTGGGCGGGGCGTTTGACTTCCTTGGCGAGCGTGACGCACAGGGCGCCGACGGCCGTGCCGGCGGCAAGGGCGATGAAGAACCACAGGACCCGGTCCATCGCGAAGATCACGAACACGCCGCCGTGCGGGGCGGTGAGCGTGACGTCGGTCGCCATCACGATCGCGCCGGTCACGGCGCCGCCGACCATCATCGACGGGATCACGCGGAACGGATCGGCCGCGGCGAACGGGATCGCCCCCTCGGAGATGAACGACGCACCGAGCAGCCACGCGGCCTTGCCGTTCTCGCGTTCCGCGGGGCTGTAGAGCTTCGGCCGCAGCGTCGAGGACAGCGCCATCGCCAGCGGCGGCACCATCCCGGCGGCCATCACCGCGGCCATGATCTGCAGCGATGCGTGGTTGTCGACGGACAGGCCAGCGACCGCGAACGCGTACGCGGCCTTGTTGACCGGGCCGCCGAGGTCGAAGCACATCATCAGGCCGAGGATCACACCGAGGATCACGGCGGAGCCGCCGGACAGGCCGTTGAGCCAGTCGGTGAGCCCGGTCGTGATCGCGGCCAGCGGCCGGCCCAGCACCAGGAACATCAGCGCCCCGACGATGAGCGTGGCGAGCAGCGGGATGATCACGACGGGCTTGAGCCCGCGCGCCCACACCGGTAGCGGGATCCGTCCCACCCACAGGGCCGCGAAACCGGCGATGATGCCGCCGACGAGACCGCCGATGAACCCGGCGCCGACGAAGACCGCGACCGCGCCGGCGGTGAATCCGGGTGCCAGGCCGGGGCGGTCGGCGATCGCGAAGGCGATGTACCCGGCGAGGGCGGGCACCAGGAACGAGAACGCCAGCGACCCCAGCTGGAACAGCACCGCGCCGAGATAGGTGGCGACTCCGCCGGCCGGCAGGTCCCACAGGGTGTTGTTCACTACGATATCGGCGGCCGAATCGGAGATGTCGTACCCGCCGAGCAGGAATCCCAGCGCGATGAGCAGACCACCCGCCGCGACGAACGGGATCATGTAGCTCACGCCGGTGAGCAGGATCTGCCGGATGCGGGTGCCCCAGCCGAGTTCGCCGCCCCGGGTCTCCTCCGCATCCGCGGGAGCGGAACCGGCCTCGACGGTCGCGGTGGACGGGTCGGCTGCGGCACGGACCGCTTCGGCGATCATCGCGTCGGGCTCGTTGATCGCACGCTTGACGCCGGACGCGACCACGGGCTTACCGGCGAAGCGCTCGCGGCCCTTGACGCCGACGTCGGTCGCGAAGATGACCGCGTCCGCGGCGGCGATCGCCGCGGCCGGCAGGGGAGTGCTGCCGGCCGAGCCCTGGGTCTCGACGCGGACGGTGACGCCCGCGCGCTGCCCGGCTGCGGTGAGGGCGTCGGCGGCCATGTAGGTGTGGGCGATGCCGGTGGGGCACGCGGTGATCGCGACGATCGTGCGTTCGGTGGGGGCCGCGTCGGAGGACACCGCCTCCGCTTCGGGTTCCGGCCGGGGTTCCGACACAGGTTCCGGCGCCGGCTGGGGTGGTGGCGGCAACACGCCCTCGACGAGGGCGATGACGTCCGCCTCGGTGGCGGCGCCGCGCAGCGACGCGACGAACTCGGGGCGGACCAGCGCGCGGGCCAGCGACGACAGCAGTTTCATGTGTTCGGCGCCGGCCCCTTCGGGTGCGGCGATCAGGAACACGAGATCGGCGGGGCCGTCGGGGGCACCGAAGTCGACCTTCGGGGCCAGCCGCGCGAATCCGAGCGACGCCGCGGTGACCGCCTCGGACCGGCAGTGCGGGATAGCCAGGCCTCCGGGAAGACCGGTCGCCGACTTGTCCTCCCGGGCCAGGGCGGCGGCCGCGAGTGCGTCGGCGTCGGAGGCGCGGCCCGCTCCGGTGAGCCGCTGGGCCAGTGCGGTGATCACCGCGGCCTTGTCGGTGCCGAGGTCGGCGTCGAGCGTGATGAGATCCGCGGCGATGATCGCGGGTGCGGTATCTGGCATGACAGGTCCTTACGAGTGGTGGGGGAGTACCGCGGAGCGGGGATCGAGGTCGGTGACGGTCACCGCGGCCGGATCGACCGAGTCCGGGCCGGGCAGTGCGGTGCCCGGCAGGGCGACGGCGGCGCATCCGTACGCCACGGCGTGCCGGAGCCGGTCGGCCGGGCCGAGACCGTTGCGTTCGGCGACGAGGTAGCCGGCGAGCGACGAATCGCCGGCGCCGACCGTGCTGCGGGCGGTGACAGCCGGTGCCACGGCCCGCCACGCACCCTCGGCGGTGACCAGCACCGCACCGGCGGCGCCCAGCGTGGCCAGCACCGCCCCGACCCCGCGGGCGACGAGGCTGCGCCCGGCCGCGACCACCGGAGCGGTGTCGCCGGCGGCCGCGGCGGCTTCGAGCGCCGCGGAATCGGCACCGGTGAGCTGGGCGAGTTCGTCGGAGTTCGGTTTCACGAGGTCCGGTGCGGCCTCCGGGAACCGTGCCGAGAGTGCCAGCAGCGGCGCCTCGGACGTGTCCACCGCGATCCGGGTTCCGGTGGCGCGCAGTGCACACACCAGGTCGGCGTACCAGTCGTCCGGAACGCTCGGGGGCAGCGATCCGGAGAGCACCGTCCAGTCCGCCCCGGCGGCCCGGGCGACCACGGCGGCCCGGAGTTCCGCGCGTGTCCGGGGGCCGTATGCACTGCCGGGTTCGTTGAGTTTCGTAGTGGTGCCGTCGGGTTCGGCGACGGTGGTGTTGGTTCGTGCGAGCGATGCGGTTTCTATTGCCAGGCAGTCGATTCCGTGTGTTTCGAGGGCGGCGAGGAGTGGGTCTCCCGGGTTGCCCGGCAGGATCGCGAGAACCGGGTGGCCGGCGGCGTGCAGGACCCGTGCGACGTTGATGCCCTTGCCTCCGGGGTCGACGAGCACCTCGGCGGTGCGGTGCACGGCGCCTCGGACGAGCGGGCCGGACAGCGCGATCGTGCGGTCCAGGCTCGGATTGGCGGTCAGTGTGACGATCACGCCGTCACCACCTCGATTCCCTGTTCCATGAGCTGGATTCGGTCGGTCTCGTCGATCTCGCTGTCGGTGACGAGGACGTCGACGGCAGCGAGGGGAGCGAAACTCAGCAGGTGCCGCCGGCCGATCTTGGAGGAGTCGGCGACCACGACGACGCGGTCCGCGGCCTCGACCATCCGGCGCTTCACCGCGGCCTCGTCCGCGTCGGGCGTCGACAGGCCGTGATCGGCGGACAGTGCGTTGGTGCCGATGAAGGCGACGTCGACGTGCAGCATGCCGAGGTAGCGCAACGCGTCCTCGCCGACGGTGGCCTGCGTGACGCCGCGGACGCGACCGCCGAGCAGATGCAGCCGGACGGAGCCGAGCCCGGCGAGCCGTGCCGCGATGGGCACCGAGTTCGTCACGACGGTGAGGTCGACATCGGTGGGCAGGGCCGCGACCAGGCGACCGGTCGTGGTTCCCGCGTCGATGACGACGCTCCCGCCGGATTCCGGCAGGAACCGGGTGGCGGCCGCGGCGATGCGGTCCTTGAATCCGGCGCGGGTCTGGTCGCGTTCGGCCAGGCCGGGTTCGGTGACGGTGAGGGATGCGGCCGGGATGGCGCCGCCGTGGACGCGCCGCACGTGGCCGAGGCGTTCGAGCATGGCCAGATCGCGGCGGACGGTTTCGGTCGTGACGCCGTAGCGACCGGCGAGTTCGGCGACGGACATGCGACCGCGCCGCTCGATCAGCTCGCCGATCGCCTGCTGCCGTTCCTCTGCGTACACCGGGTCTCCTCGTCGCCTGCGGAAAATGTTGCTTTATGTTGTTTTACGCCCGTATGTGTTGACATGTCAATGCTCCGGAGTAATCTCGATCACATCGATCTCCGCCAGTGGCGAGGAGGAAGCATGAAGAACGTGATGCCGGTGGCAGACGGTTCGCCGGTGCGTGAAGTCCACGGAACCCCCGTCGTGCCCGGTGTGGCCTACGGTCCGGCGATCCGCCCCGCGCCGCGCCCCGAACTACCCACCGCGCACGCGAGCGTTCCCGACACCGCCCGGGCAGCCGAAGCGGAACGGTTCACGGCCGCCGCGAGCGTCGTCGCCGACAGGTTGCGGGCCCGCGCCGCCCACGCCTCCGGCGCCGCCGCCGAGGTGCTGCTGGCCAACGCCGGCCTCGCCGCGGACCGCGGCTGGATCGGCGCCGCTACCGGCCGGATCCGCAACGGATCGGACGCCGTGGCCGCCGCGATCGACACCACCGAGCAGTTCGCGACGATGTTCGCGCAGTTGGGTGGGCTCATGGCCGAGCGGGTCACCGACCTGCGCGACATCCGCGACCGCGTCGTCGCGGAACTGAGCGGGCATCCGGAACCCGGGATCCAACTGCCCGACGAGCCGTCGGTGCTGCTCGCCGAGGACCTCGCCCCCGCCGATACCGCCGGCCTGGACCCCACCCGCATCATCGGACTGGCCACCACCCTGGGCGGACCCACGAGCCACACCGCGATCATCGCGCGCCAGTTGGGCATTCCGTGCGTGGTCGCCGCGGCGGGACTCGACGCGATCCCGGCGGGCGCGGCCGTCCTGCTCGACGGTTCCACCGGCGAGATCCGCATGGATGCGGACCCGGAGGTCGCACGTGCGGCGGTCGAGGTGGACCGGCAGGAACGTGCCCGCGTGGCCTCCTGGACCGGCCCCGGTGCCACCGCCGACGGCCACCCGGTCGCGATCCTCGCGAACGTGCAGGACGGTGCCGGCGCGCGTGCAGCCCGGCAGACCCCCGCCGAGGGAGTCGGCCTGTTCCGCACCGAGCTGTGCTTCCTGGACCGGGACGTCGAACCGTCGGTGGCCGAGCAGGCCGACATCTACGCGGAGGTGCTCACCGCCTATGCCGGGCGCAAGGTCGTCGTGCGCACCCTCGACGCCGGGTCCGACAAGCCGCTGCGGTTCGTGACCCATCCCGACGAACACAACCCGGCGCTCGGTGTGCGGGGCATCCGGATCGAGGCGACCGCACCCGGCATCGTCGAGCGGCAACTCGACGCGGTGGCCGAGGCGGCCGCGCGGACCGGCCAGTCGCCGTGGGTCATGGCCCCGATGATCGCGACCGTCGCCGAGGCCGCCCGGTTCGCCGCGCTGGTGCGGGCCCGGGAGATGGTGCCGGGCGTCATGATCGAGGTGCCCGCCGCGGCACTGCTCGCCGACCGGCTGCTCGAGCACGTCGACTTCCTGTCCGTCGGCACCAACGATCTCGGCCAGTACACGATGGCCGCCGACCGCATGTCCCCGCAGCTCGCGGCGCTGACCGACCCGTGGCAGCCGGCCGTGCTCGCGCTCGTCGCCCGGACCGCGGAGGCCGGCCGGACGGCCGGAAAACCGGTCGGAGTGTGCGGGGAGGCCGCCGCCGATCCGCTGCTCGGCTGCGTACTGGCCGGGCTCGGCGTCACCTCGCTGTCGTGCGCGGCGGCCGCGGTCGGCGCGGTCGGCGCCCGGCTCGCGACGGTCACTCTCGACCGGTGCCGGGAGGCCGCCGAAGCGGCCGTCGCCGCCGCGGATCCGGCGTCCGCCCGTGCGGCGGTCACCCGCATCCTGGGCTGAGCACTGCGCGGCGCGCCTTCCTGGCCTTACGATTCCGTTTCGTGAGCGAACCGGTGAAGACCACGAAGAGGGCACGTGCGGGCGTCGGCTGGACACTGCACGGTGACGGCCGCCGCATCACCCACGGCGGGGTCGTGGCTCCGGACGAACGGTTGTCGTGGCCGCGCACCGTCGGCATCGGTATGCAGCACGTCATCGCCATGTTCGGAGCCACCCTGCTGGTGCCGACGATCACCGGTTTCCCGGTCACCACGACGCTGCTGTTCTCCGGGATCGGCACCGCGCTGTTCCTGCTGATCACGCGGGGCCGGGTGCCCAGCTACCTCGGTTCGTCCTTCGCCTTCATCGCCCCGCTCACCGCGTCGGCGGCCGATGGACCCGCCGCGCAACTGGGCGGCCTCGTCGCCGTCGGCGTGCTGCTCGCCGTCGTCGGACTCGTGGTCAAGGCGCTCGGCGCCCGCGTCATCGACGCCGTGATGCCGCCGGTGGTGACCGGCGCGATCGTCGCGCTCATCGGCCTGAACCTGGCCCCCACCGCCGTCGGCTCGTTCGAGGCGCAGCCGCTGATCGCGGCGATCACCCTGGTCTCGATCCTGCTGGTCACCGTGCTCGGTCCCGGCCTGCTCGGCCGGCTCGGCATCCTCGTCGGTGTCGTGATCGGCTGGGTGTTCGCCGCGGTCACCGGCGGTCTGGCCGACGACCGGCTCACGGCGCTGCGCGACGCCGCCTGGTTCGGGATTCCGGAACTACGCGGCCCCACGTTCCAGCTGTCGGTCGTGCTGGTCGCGCTGCCCGTGGTGATCGTCCTGATCGCCGAGAACGTCGGCCACGTCAAGGCCGTGTCCGCGATGACCGGACGCAATCTCGACGACGTCGCCGGCGATGCCCTGTTCGCCGACGGCCTGGCTACGACCCTCGCCGGCTTCGGGGGCGGCTCGGGCACGACGACCTACGCCGAGAACATCGGGGTCATGGCCGCCACCCGCGTCTACTCGACCGCCGCGTACTGGGTTGCCGCGGCCACCGCCGTCGTCCTGGCGTTCTCCCCGAAGTTCGGCGCACTCGTCTTCACCGTCCCGGACGGCGTGCTCGGCGGTGCGACGCTGGTCCTCTACGGCCTGATCGGCATCCTCGGCGTCCGCATCTGGATGGACGCCAAGGTCGACTTCACCGACCCGGTGAACCTCACCGTCGTGGCGGCCGCCCTCGTCGCGGGCATCGGCGACCTGACGCTGTCGATCGGATCGGTCGAACTCGGCGGCATCGCATGGGGATCGATCGGCATCCTCGTCGCCTACCCGATCCTCCGGAAGTTGGCGAACCTCCGAGGGTGACCCTGCCGCCGTTCCACACCGGCGACAACTGTCACAAAACGTGCTCGCTCCTGTCAGCGTCACAACAGGTGGTGCTTGCCTACCGTAAGGGCGAAGTACGCCGTGACCTACAGGAGCGCACATGGAACGCACCCTCTTCGAACCCGAACACGAACTCTTCCGCGAGTCGTACCGGAAGTTCCTCGAGCAGGAGGTGGCACCCTTCCACGAGCAGTGGGAGAAGGACAAGATCGTCGACCGTGAGGTCTGGAAGAAGGCCGGGGCGCAGGGCTTTCTGGGCATGGCCGTTCCCGACGAGTACGGCGGAGGCGGTGTCGACGACTTCCGGTACAACGTCGTGCTCACCGAGGAGACCACCCGCGGCGGCTACAGCGGTGTCGGCTTCATGCTGCACAACGACGTCGTGGCTCCCTACCTGCTGAACCTCGCGAACGAGGAGCAGAAGCAGCGGTGGCTGCCCGGCTTCTGTTCCGGCGAGGTCATCACCGCCATCGCGATGACCGAACCCGGCACCGGTAGCGACCTGCAGGGCATCAAGACCCGTGCGGTGCGCGACGGCGACGACTGGATCCTCAACGGCTCCAAGACGTTCATCACCAACGGCATCAACGCCGACCTGGTGATCGTCGTTGCCTGCACCGACCCCGAGAAGGGCGCCCAGGGCTTCTCGCTCCTCGTCGTCGAGCGCGGCATGCCCGGTTTCGAGCGCGGCCGCAATCTCGACAAGATCGGTCTCGACGCGCAGGACACCGCGGAGCTGAGCTTCGACAACGTGCGCGTGCCCGGCGCGAATCTGCTCGGTGAAGAGGGCCTCGGCTTCATCTACCTGATGCAGAACCTCCCGCAGGAGCGCCTGTCGATCGCGGTGGTCGCCGCGGCCGCCATGGAGCAGGTCCTCGAGGACACCCTGCAGTACTGCCGCGACCGCAAGGCGTTCGGCAAGTCCATCGGCAAGTTCCAGAACACCCGGTTCGAGCTGGCCGAACTCGCCACCGAGACGCAGATCGCGCGCGTGTTCGTCGACAAGTGCATCGAGTCGCTCAACGCCGGCACGCTCACCGTGCCGGAGGCGGCGATGGCGAAGTACTGGACCACCGACAAGCAGGTCGAGCTCATCGACCGGTGCCTCCAGTTGCACGGCGGCTACGGCTACATGCGTGAGTACCCGGTCGCGAAGGCGTACCTGGATGCTCGCGTGCAGAAGATCTACGGCGGCACAAACGAGATCATGAAGGAGGTCATCGGCCGTTCGCTGAACGTCTGAGCGACCTTCCGGAAAACCACATCGGGGCGGTACCGCAATCGCGGTACCGCCCCGATGTCGTTGTGGGAGATCTCAGATCTTCCGGATCACGGTGACGACCTTGCCGAGGATGACGGCGTCGTTGCCGGGGATCGGTTCGAACATCGGATTGTGCGGCATGAGCCACACGTCCTTCTTCACTCGCTTGAAGGTCTTCACGGTGGCTTCCCCGTCGAGCATCGCAGCGACGATGTCGCCGTTCTCGGCGACGTTCTGCTGGCGCACGACCACCCAGTCGCCGTCGCAGATCGCGGCGTCGATCATCGATTCGCCGACGACCTTGAGCAGGAACAGCGATCCCTGGCCGACGAGTTCGCGGGGGAGAGGGAAGACGTCCTCGACGGCCTCCTCGGCGAGGATCGGGCCACCGGCCGCGATCCTGCCCACGACCGGCACCATCGCCGCGGACGGTACCGCCGACGTTGCGGGAGCGGTGGTCTCGGTGCTGTCGTCGGGGGTGACCGCGCTGTCCTCGAGGCCGCGGACATCGACGGCGCGCGGCCGGTTGGCGTCGCGCCGCAGGAAGCCCTTGCGTTCGAGGGTGCGCAGCTGATGGGCCACGGACGACGTGGAGTTGAGCCCGACAGCGTCGCCGATCTCCCGGATGCTCGGCGGGTACCCTCGCTCGGCCACCGAATCGCGGATCACTTCGAGAACGCGCCGCTGGCGCTCGGTGAGCCCGGCCGTCGAATCGGCGACGACCGTCCTGGCGGGGCCGCTCGCGGAGTTGGCGTCCGTCATGGTCGTGACCTCCGTGCGTCGAGTGTCGGATGTGCTGGTTGTGATGTATCGAATCTATCCGCATTCGCGCGCGTTATCAAACACCTGTTCGAGATTTCCGGCTCGAAAAGCTGACAAGTCGATCATGGCGTGGTAGAAATTCGAACAGATGTTCTTCGAACCTTTGATCGAACGAAGGATCGACATAGATCGAACACTTGAGCGATCGAGCGAGAAATGCGCAGTTCGCGCAGCCGATCGAGTACCGCGACCGGTCGAGCACGGAGGATCCGATGGGTGCAGCAGCAGTTCGCCGAACCGAGTGGAACGAGTTCACGACCGGCCCGATACGGGTCGACCCCGCCCACGAGCGGGACGCCCGGATCTATCGCTTCCCGGTCCGGCCGCCGTTTCCCCGCCCGAATGCGGGACACATCGAATACCGCCGTCCGGCAGCGGCTCCCGTCACGTGCACCGACCGCACACGCCCGGCGGCGCTGTCGTTCCCCCGGGCCGTGCGGCAGACGGTGGTGACGGTGCTCCTCACTGCGATCGCGCTCGTCGCGATCCTCGCGGTGGGGTACCTGCGGACGAGCGAGGTCGCGGCGCATGTTCCGCGCACCGAGGTCGCGGTCGTCAGAATCGGCGAATCGCTCGCCGACGTCGCCGCCCGGATCGCCCCGGACGCCGCCACGGTCCAGGTAGTGGAGCAGATCTCCGAGCTCAACATGCTGTCCGGCACCACGGTGCGTCCCGGTCAGCAGCTCATCGTTCCGGTCGTCGGCCGCGGGTGAGCTGCCGTGCTCGACCGGGGACCGGACCGGGACGAATCCGGCCGGCAGGTATTGTCGATTCCTGTAAGCCACACCACCCCGTGTGGTCGCGTCGGGGCAGCTCCACCTCAGGGCGGGGACGACCTCGGGAAGACGGTTCGACGCCGACGTCGCGGCCCGCACGGCAGCGACGAAGGAACCGACATGTATTGCCCGTACTGCCGGCACCCGGATTCCCGGGTCGTCGATTCGCGCGAGGCCGATGAGGGCGCCGCGATCCGCCGGCGCCGGGCATGTCCCGAATGCGGCCGCCGATTCACCACCGTCGAAACCGCGGTGCTGTCCGTCGTCAAGCGCAGCGGCGTGACCGAGCCGTTCAGCCGCGAGAAGGTCGTGCGCGGCGTCGCCCGCGCGTGCCAGGGTCGCGCGGTCGACAACGACGCGCTCAACCTGCTGGCGCAGCAGGTCGAGGACGCGGTGCGGGCCAAGGGTTCTCCCGAGGTGCCCAGCCACGAAGTTGGTCTGGCCATCCTCGGCCCGCTCCGGGACCTCGACGAGGTCGCCTATCTGCGATTTGCGTCCGTGTACCGGGGCTTCAGCTCGGCGGAGGACTTCGAACGCGAGATCAAGGAACTGCGCGAGCATCAGGCGCGGCGCAGCACCGACCCCGGCGAGGACTGACCCCGCGGGTGTCGGCGCGGCGCCCGGCTGGGCGCCGGCGCCCGACCGTTCAGCGAATCGCGCTGATGGCCTTCATGATTCGCTTCTCCGACACCGGGATCCGAGTTCCCAGGCCCTGCGCGAACAGGCTCACCCGCAGCTCCTCGATCAACCAGTACACCTCGTTCACGTCCGCGGCGGCCCGGCGTTCCTCGGGCAGCCGGGCGAGCAGCCGATCGTATTCGGCGTACACCCGGTCGAGTACGTCCATGCCCTGGGCGTCGCGGTGGGCGCTCGCCGGCAGTGCCTCGAGGCGCTGCGCTGCGGCAGCGAGATATCTCGGCAGGTCCGCGAGACGGCGACTGCCGAGGTCGGTCACGAAGCCCGCGAACAGCAGCGAGGCCAGTTGCTCCCGCACATCGTCGGCGGCCTCGCCGCGCACCCGGTCCAGCAGCACCCCGACCTCGTGGGCCCGGGACAGCGCCGGCACCACCAGCTTCAGCAGCGCCGACACCCGGCCGGGCAGCTGCGCCCGGACCGTCTTGACCATCGCCTCGAATTCCTCGGGGGTCCGGATCGGCGCGCCGTGCGCCGCGACCAGTTCGTCGACGGCGCAGGCCCGGCAGTCCTCGAGCAGCGCGTCGAACGAACCGTCCGGATTGCGGCCGAGCGCGAGACGTTCCGCGTTGGTCAGCCCCGACGTGGCGGCGCGCGCCTGCGTCGGAACCGCCGCCAGCAGCAGCGCCCGCAGGCCGGTGCGGGTCGCGGCGCGTTGTGCCTGCGGGGTGCTCAGGACTCGGACCGCGACACCGGACCCCTCGCTCACCAGGGCCGGATAGCCGGTCACCTGCTGGTTCCCGACCGTGCGCGTCACGGTCTCCGGCAGCGTGCCGAGCGTCTCTGCCGTCCACACCAGCGCCGGCGCGCGTTCGGTGCTCGACGCAGCGCGCGCCACCTCCGCGTCGACGCGCACCGCCAGCTTCTTGCGCAGGTCCGCCAGGCTCTTGCTGTGCCCCAGGACCTTCCCGCGCTCGTCGACCGCCGCGAACGTCAGCCGCAGATGTTCGGGCAGGGCCGCGACGTCGAAATCGCTCGGTTCGATGCGGCAGTTCCCGAGCCGCGACAACTCGCGGGCCATCGCGTTGACGAGCGGCTCGCTGCGCGGGGTGACCGACGCGAGCGCGGCCGCCGCGAAGTCCGGTGCCGGAACAACTTGGCGCCGAAGCTGTTTCGGCAAGGTCTTGATCAATGCCGTCACGAGTTCGTGACGCATGCCCGGCACGAGCCAGTCGAACCCGACCGGGCGGATCCCGGCCAGCAACGCCACGGGGATGCGGGCGGTCACGCCGTCCTGTTCGGTGCCCGGCTCGAACTGGTAGGTGAGCGGGAACTGCACATCGCCCTGCCGCCACGCGTCGGGATAGTCCCCCTCGAGCACTGCGGCGGCGTCCTGATTGACGACCGTTTCCGGGGTGAACGTCAGCAGTTCGGGATCCTGCTGGCGCGCCTTCTTCCACCACGTGTCGAAATGCCTGGCCGACACGGCATTCGGTCCGACCCGTTCGTCGTAGAAGGCGAACAGCGTTTCGTCGTCGACGAGGATGTCCCGTCGCCGCGCACGATGCTCGAGTTCCTCGACGTCCTCGAGCAACGCCCGGTTGGCGTGGAAGAACTTGTGCCGCGTGCGCCATTCGCCCTGCACCAGCGCGTGCCGGATGAACAGGTCGCGCGAGACCTCCCGATCGATCGTGCCGTACTGCACCGGGCGTTGCGCCACGAGAGGGATGCCGTAGAGCGTGACGCGCTCGTAGGCCATCGCCGCCTCGCGTTTGATCGACCAGTGCGGCTCCGAATACGTGCGTTTGACCAGATGCGGGGCCAATTTCTCGACCCATTCCGGCTCGATGCGCGCCGCCATGCGCGCCCACAATCGTGACGTTTCGACGAGTTCGGCGGCCATCACCCAACGCGGTGGCTTCTTGAACAGCGACGACCCGGGGAAGATCGCGAAACGCGAACCGCGCGCCCCGAGATAGTCCCGCTTGTCGCCCTCGCGCAGCCCGACGTGGGAGAGCAGACCGGCGAGCAGCGACTGGTGGATCGAGTCCTCGGAGACGTCCTGGTGGCGGGTCTCCCAGCCGAGGTTCAGGGTGATCTGACGCAGCTGCCCCTGCAGGTCCTGCCATTCGCGGATCCGCAGCCAGTGCAGGAACTCGTTGCGGCACATCTTCCGGAACTGGTTGGACGACAGTGCTTTCCGTTGTTCCTTCAGATAGTCCCACAGGCGCAGGAAGGCCAGGAAATCGGAGCCCTCGACCGCGAAGCGGGCGTGCTTCTCGTCGGCTGCCTGCTGGAACTCGGCGGGACGTTCACGCACGTCCTGGATCGACAACGCCGCCACGATGATCAGCACCTCGCGCAGACAGCCGTTGCGGTGGCCCTCGACGATCATCCGCGCCATCCGCGGGTCGACGGGCAGCCGCGCGAGTTCGCGGCCGGTCGCGGTGAGCTTGGGCAGCTCGTCGCGCTTGGCCGGCTCGAGGGCACCGAGCTCTTCGAGCAGCGCGATGCCGTCGCGGATCGCGCGCGGGTCCGGTGGTTCGACGAACGGGAACGACGCGATGTCGCCGAGACCGAGCGCGGTCATCTGCAGCACCACCGACGCCAGGTTGGTGCGCAGGATCTCCGGTTCGGTGAACTCCGGGCGGGCTTCGAAGTCCTCCTCGGAGTACAGCCGGATGCAGATACCGTCGGCGACGCGGCCACAGCGACCGGACCGCTGCCGCGCCGACGCCTGCGAGATCTCCTCGATCGGCAGCCGCTGCACCTTGGTCCGCACCGAATAGCGCGAAATGCGCGCGGTACCGGGGTCGACGACGTAGCGGATACCGGGGACGGTCAGCGACGTCTCGGCGACGTTGGTGGACAACACCACCCGGCGGCCGGTGTGCGGGGTGAAGACCTTGTGCTGCTCGGCCGCCGACAACCGCGCATACAGCGGCAGGATCTCGGTGTTGCGCAGCTTGCGGTCGCGCAGGGCGTCGGCGGTATCGCGGATCTCGCGTTCACCGGAGAGGAACACCAGGATGTCGCCGTCACCGGCGGCCTGCAGTTCCTCGACCGCCTCGCACACCGCATCGACGGGATCCCGGTCGATCAGCTGATCGCCGACCTCGACCGTGAGCGGCCGGTACCGGATCTCGACCGGGAACGTCCGCCCCGACACCTCGACGATCGGTGCCGGGGTCCCGTCGGGGGCGGCGAAGTGTCGTGCGAACCGTTCCGGATCGATCGTCGCCGAGGTGATGATCACCTTCAGATCGGGCCGTCGGGGCAGCAGCTGCTGCAGGTAGCCGAGGATGAAGTCGATGTTGAGGCTGCGCTCGTGGGCCTCGTCGATGATCAGGGTGTCGTAGCGGCGCAGCAGCGGGTCGCGCTGGATCTCGGCGAGCAGAATGCCGTCGGTCATGAGCTTGACCAGTGTCGAGTCCGACACCTGGTCGGTGAAGCGCACCGTGTAGCCGACGGTCTCGCCCAGTTCGGTGTCGAGTTCCTCGGCGAGACGTTCGGCGACCGCCCGCGCGGCGATGCGCCGCGGCTGGGTGTGCCCGATCAGCCCGCGCACACCGCGACCGAGTTCGAGGCAGATCTTCGGGATCTGCGTGGTCTTGCCCGAACCGGTCTCGCCGGCCACGACGACCACCTGCCGGTCGCGGATCGCGGCCGCGATGTCGTCCTTGCGCTGCGACACCGGCAGCGTCTCGGGATAGGTGATCGCGGGGACGGCGGCGGCCCGCTCGGCGAGGCGGATGCGGGCCCGTTCGATCTCGGCGGCGATCGCGGTGAGCGCGTCGGCGCCGCGAGCGCGATCGAGCTTGCGGCGGAGTCGTTGTTCGTCGCGGAGCGACACCTCGGCGAGGGCCGACTTCAGGTCGCGGCGGTTCGGGGCGGGAGAGATGGACATGCTGAAGAGACAGCCTAGCGAAACACGATCGTCGGGCCCCGTCACAGGCACGCTTCGGGAACGGCGAGCGGTCAGTCGGCCGGGGCGGGTGGGCGCTCGGTCTCCCGGACCCGCGCGATCACCCGCGCGAAGACGTCCCGGAACGGGGCGTGCACCGTGAAGTGGGTGAAGCCGTAACGGTCGCGCGCGTTCAGGATCTGCGCGGCCATCTCCTCGACCGTGCCGATCAGCAGGAACGGGGTGTCGAGCAGGTCGCCCACCGGCAATCCGAGCCTGTCCGCGACGGAAGCCGCCGCCGCTTCCCGGTCGTCGGTTTCGAGCACCAGCTGGAGCAGGGTGTGCCACTCGATGTGGTCGGCGCGCGGCCCGGCGCAGGCCCGCACGAACCGGACGCGGTCGTCGGCTTCGGTGGCCGACCCGATCCGGAAGGTGCCCGGGGGACGGCCTCGCACCTGGTACGCGCCGGCGACACCGACGATGTCCGCGTGCGCCGCCGCGATCGCGAGGATCCGGTCCCCGGTGCCACCGACGATCAGCGGCGGACCCTCACCGCCGAATCCGTGCCGCTGGACCGGTCGCAGGATCGGCATGCCGAAGGCGTCGCGCATCGCGGCCTGGGGCTCGTAGCCGGGATGCGCGAACAGCCGCCGTAGTTCGGCAATGGTCGCTTCGAGGTGGTCGGCGCGGGCACCGAAGGGTTCCCACGCGATGCCGGCGGATTCGAACTCCCACCTCATGTGCCCGGCGCCGAGGCCGACCTCGAGCCGGCCACCGGTGAGCGCGTCGGTCGTGGCAATCTCGCGGGCGAGCAGCGCCGGATTCCAGAACGCGGCGTTGAGCACCAGGGTCCCCACCCGCAGCCGCTCGGTGGCGTGCGCGGCGGCCACCAACGTCGGGAACGGTGCGGGCACGCCGAGGTGATCCGCAGCGAAGAGCGCGTCGTATCCGGCCTCTTCGACGGCCCGGCAGGACCGCGCGAAGGCTCACAACAGTCGACGAGAAATCCGATACTCGGTCATACTCTCCGATTCTTCCTGTTGCCTGCTGCGTGTCTCGGAAAGAGCGGGATCGGCACGCATCGCAAGGGCCGGTCACCGCGCCGGCACACACCCCGACCCGGTCGGGACGCGGACCGAACCGAATCTGTCGGTGCCCGACGATACGGTCGACGCCGCGGTCGAGCACGACGAGATGGTCCCGGCGGGAACCGATCGACGACGACACGGGGCGGGGGGTGAACGGATGAGCAACACCGCACCGATCGACCGACGCCCGTTCGCGTTCACCACCCGCCCCCATCGTGCGGTCGACGACACCACCGGCGAGCCGATCGGACTCGACGACCTCGATATTCGCGTCCGGTGGCTGCTCGACCTGATCGCCGGCGCCGAAACCGAACTGCTCACCCGACTGTGGCACCCGGACACGTTCGACACCCTGGCCGCCGGCCGTGACCGCGACGGCCGGGCACTGCCCCAGCACGGGCACGTCGCGGCGGCGCGTCTGGGCTGGACCCCGATCTATCCCGGCGGGGTGTACGTGCCGTCGCGGGTGACGCGGGTGGTCACCGCCCAGGCCACCGCGACCCTGCGGACCCTGGCGTATCGGGATGC
>NZ_JBSFRH010000026.1:0-94083 GCF_053589135.1 Rhodococcus sp. NPDC003382 | reverse complement strand
ATTCGTCGCTACATCATCTGGCGGAACAAGCACGCAGTCGACGAGAAACTACGCGAGATCGTCGACAGGGCAAACGTTGCGTGATGCGGCACTAGAGCCGTGGCTCGGTGCCGCTGAAGCGTTGAAATCCCTGTGATCGGAACGATGGGATCAGTTCCCGGCGACCGCCTCGTGAGCGGCGACGAGATCGATCCGGAGCCAGCCGCCCTCGGGGCCGGTCCGGTCCAGCGGGTAGCCGGCGGGAATCGCCGTCCGCCGCAGCACATCCAGGCGCTGCTCGTCGGTCAGGCCCGGTGCGGCCGCACGCAGCAGGACCGCGGCCTCGGCGGGAATGTCGTTCGCAGCGTCCGGATGGATCCGCTCGAACCCGTAGGTGAGCCGCTCGCGGTATTCGGCGCGGGCCGTGGCCGCTGGCCGGTACGGGGTGTCGGAGGCGATGTAGTCCCGCAGCGGCCTCCCGGCGACGGTCTCGAGCACGGCCCGCAGTTCCGCGCCCGCTTCGCCGACGAGCCGCGCGAACGCCGGGTCGCCGAGCCGGTCCGCCGCGGCCGCCTGGCCCATGATGCGGCCACCCATCACGTCGAGCGGGTAGTGCACGCCGAGCACGATGCGCCCGTTGCCGATCTCGGAGGCGCGGGTGAGGATCTGCGGCGCCAGTTCGGGCAGCATGCCGGCGAGCAGGATGCCCTTCCAGTACCCCTGCGACGCGTGCCCGGAGGGGTACGAGTCGGTGCCGTACACCTCGGCGAACGGGTCGGCGCCGCCGCTGACACCGTCGCCGCGATAGGCGACGATGCGTTCGGGCACCACCTCGAAGGGCCGCGGATTGCTCCAGTGGTTCTTCTCGAGGAGCGTCGAGTTCGCGATGCCGCCGGCGCGGGCGATGTCCCCGGCCAGCAGGGCCGCGACCTTCGGCAGCCGATGCTCGGCGAGCGCGGTGCGGAAGACGGCACCGAGTCCGTCGCCGAGGCCGTCGGACAGCGAGAGCAGGCGGTCGTGGTTGTCGTCGAACAGGGCGCGCTGCTGTTCGACCGGGGTCGCGGCGTTGTTGATCTCCACGCCGAGGTCGAGGTTGCGTTGCAGCAGGTCGGGACGCGTATCGCGGATCTCGGTGAAGCCGTCGAGGACGCCGATGTACGTGCCGCGCGCGGGAACGTCCGACAGGTAGGGCCCGATCAGTTCCGGCAGGGTGAACGCCTCGGCGACCGGGGCTGCGGGCACGAGGGGCTCTGCGTCGGCGAACGACACGGACGCCGTCAGTGACACGGACGCCAGGGTCGTCGCGAGGGCCACCGCCATCGTACCGGCCAACCTGCGGTACTCCATGAACCCTCCTGCATCTGTACGGGCGTCCGTGAAGTCAATCCCGAACCAGGTCCGGCAGGCAACCGTGGGTCTCACGCCGTTCGCCGAGGAGCAGCGCCCACACGAGCGGCAATGTTTTTACTGTATGGCTTACCGTATATTCGTCGACATTCGGTTCGCCGTGCCGCCGACACGAAGGAGAAGCCCGATGCCCCGAGCCCTGGCACCTGAGATCTCCACGTGGCCCGACCCCGACCCGCAGCTCCTCGGCAGCCGTTGCCGGGACTGCGAGGCGGTCGCATTTCCGGCGCACCGGCGGTGCCCGCGGTGCAGTTCGCGCAACGTCGCCGAGACCACGTTGCCGCGGCGCGGAACCCTCGTGTCGTGGACGACGCAGGGCTTTCTTCCCGGCCCTCCCTACGCCGGGCGCGAGACGGCCGCGACGTTCACCCCGTTCGGCGTCGGACTGGTCCAGCTCGACGACGTCGTCCGCATCGAGGGGCGGCTCACCGAGAACGACCCGAGCAAGCTGCATTTCGGCATGGAGGTGGAGTTGACCATGGTGCCCATCGCCGTCGACGACGACGGCACCGAAACCGTCACGTTCGCGTTCCGCGCGGTCTGAGCGACTGAGGAGAGTCGAAGTGAACGATGTCGCCATCATCGGGGTGGGACTGCACCCGTTCGGCCGGTTCGACGGCAAGAGCGCGATGGACATGGGCGCGGACGCTGTGCAGGCCGCGCTCGACGATGCGGGACTGCAGTGGAAGGACATGCAGTTCGCCGTCGGGGGTAGCTGGGAGATCGCGAACCCCGACGCGATCGTCGGAACGCTGGGTCTGACCGGGTTGCCGTTCACGAACGTGTTCAACGCGTGCGCGACCGCGGCGAGCGCCACCCAGGTGTGTGCCGATTCGATCCGGGTCGGCCGCTTCGACATCGGTATCGCGATCGGGATGGACAAGCATCCGCGCGGGGCGTTCACCGTCGACCCCACTCTGGTCGGGATGCCGAGGTGGTACGGGGAGAACGGCCAGTACCTCACCACCCAGTTCTTCGGGATGAAGGCCAACAAGTACCTGCACGACCACGGCATCTCGCAGCGCACCCTCGCGAAGGTCGCGGCGAAGAACTACCGCAACGGGGCCTTGAATCCGAATGCGTTTCGCCGCAAGCCCATCGACGAGGACACGATCCTCGACTCCCCGGTGCTGAACTACCCGCTGACGCACTACATGTTCTGCGCGCCCGACGAAGGCGCCGCCGCCGTCGTCATGTGCCGGGCGGATATGGCGCACCGCTTCACCCGCACCCCCGTCTACGTGCGGGCGGTCGAGATCCGCACGCGGCGATACGGGGCCTACGAGGTGAACACGACGTTCGCGCCCGTCGACGAGGACGCCTCACCCACCGTCTACGCGTCGCGTGCGGCGTTCGAGGCGGCCGGGATCGCACCCGAGGAGGTCGACGTCGTGCAACTGCAGGACACCGACGCCGGCGCCGAGGTCATCCACATGGCCGAGGCCGGGTTCTGCGCCGACGGCGACCAGGAGAAACTGATCGCCGAGGGCCACACGGAGATCGGCGGCCGGCTTCCCGTCAACACCGACGGTGGCCTCATCGCCAACGGCGAACCGATCGGCGCGTCCGGGCTTCGGCAGGTCCACGAGTTGGTACGGCAACTGCGTGGCGAGGCGGGTGACCGGCAGATCTCAGGTACTCCCCGCGTCGGCTTCGCACAGCTCTACGGAGCCCCCGGCACCGCCGCGGCCACCATCCTCACCACCTGACCCGTCCCCCGTGCCCGTGCGTGGTTTTGGTAGTTGCCGCTACCAAAACCACGCACGGGCACCAACATTCGTTCAGGGACGAGGACGCAATCCTCGACTCGCCGATGCTGAACTACCCCTCCCTGGAATCACGTCGAGCAGAAGTATTGGGTCGGCGTCCGAACCCTGCTGAACTGCCGGTGATTTGTGCCGACAGTATTTCGGAGGGTGTTCGCTATGGCTTCTCGATTGCATCTCAACGTGTTCGTTCCCGCGACCGGCCACCACGAAGCGTCGTGGCGACTGCCGGGTACCACCCCCGAACGCGTCGACGACGTGCACTACTACCGCGAGATCGCACAGACGGCCGAGCGCGGACGGTTCGATTCGATCTTCCTGGCGGACGTCCCGGCGGTCGGACGGCACGCCGACCGCGTCGCGCAGAGCAGTTTCGAGCCGCTGACCTTGCTGTCCGCGTTGGCGTTGGTCACCGAGCACATCGGTCTCATCGGAACCGCGTCCACCACGTACACGGAGCCCTACAACCTGGCCCGCCAGTTCTCGTCGCTGGACCACATCAGCGGCGGACGTGCGGGATGGAACATCGTCACCTCGTGGTCCTCCGCGGCCGCGCACAACTTCGGGTTCGACGGCCGGCTCGGCCACACCGACCGCTACGAACGCGCTACCGAATACCTCGAGGTTGCCACTGCCCTGTGGGACAGCTGGGAGGACGACGCCGTCGTCGTCGATCGCGAGCGCGGCATCTACGCCGACGCGGACAGGGTGCACCGGATCGACCACGCCGGACCACACTTCCGGGTTCGCGGGCCCCTCAATGCGGCGCGCTCACCGCAGGGGCACCCGGTACTCGTCCAGGCAGGCTCGTCCGTGGAGGGCCGCGCGTTCGCCGCGCGCTTCGCCGAGGCGATCTTCACCGCGCAGGTCGACCTCGGCGACGCGCAGGACTTCTACCGTGACGTGAAGGCCCAGGCGGCGGCGTTCGGCCGCGACCCCGACACCGTCAAGATCCTTCCCGGCCTGTCTCCCATCATCGGTTCCACCGAGGCGGAGGCACGGCGCATCGAGCAGGACCTGACGGATCTGTCGATACCCGAGGTCGGGTTGGCGCACCTGTCGTCCCGATTCGACGACGTCGACCTGTCCGGGTTCCCCCTGGACGGTCCGGTTCCGCTGCACGCGCTGCCCCACCCCGAGGACGTGCAGGGCGCGCAGAGCCGTTCGCGGGTCATCTTCGACATGGTCGAACGCGAACCCGGCCTGACCCTGCGCGGATTGCTGCATCGCCTCGCCGGCGCCCGCGGGCACGGCACGATCGTGGGCACCCCGGAGCAGGTCGCGGATCGGATCGTCACCTGGTTCGAGGCCGGTGCCGCCGACGGTTTCAACATCATGCCGCCCTATCTGCCCGGCAGCTTCGACGCGTTCGTCGACCACGTCGTGCCGATCCTGCAGAGCCGCGGTGTGTTCCGCACCGAATACGAGGGCACGACGCTGCGCGACCACTACGCCCTGCCCCGCCCGGCCGCCCGACGCTCATCCCCCGTCCCCGTCTCCTAGCCCCCGCGCCCCGTGCGTGGTTTCGGTAGTTGCCGCTACCGAAACCACGCACGAGGCAAGGGTTTCGATCACGACGATCCGAACCCTGTACGCGGGCGTCACCTCGGCCCATGATCACCACTCTGAGAATCGAAAGCTGTTTTGGGCCCGGTAATTCCGGCCAGGAGGTGCCGGAACCGTGAACGCCCCCGTCGACACCCGCGACGACCCGACCATCGCGGTCACCGCCACGCCGGCGACCCCGCGACCGGGCAACCCGTTCCTCCGCCGCGTCGCAGGCCGTCTCGTCGCACTGGGCGCGTTCCTGCTGCTCTGGTGGGCGGTGACCGCTGCCGGCCTGATCGAACCGCTGTTCCTGCCGTCGCCGGGCGCGGTGTGGGACGCGTTCGTGCTGGCCAACACCTGGCATCCGGTCGCACCGGGTGTCGACCGGCTCGTGCAGGGCGCCCAGGGCTATTTCCTGTGGGAACACCTGCTGGCCAGTTGCCAGCGGATCGCCGCCGGTGTCGGTGCCGCCATCGTCGTCGGCCCGCTCCTCGGCTTCGCGATGGGCATGTGGCGACCGCTCAACACCCTCGTCGAGCCGTATCTGAACTTCCTGCGGGCCCTCCCCCCGCTCGGCTACATCGGCCTGCTCATCGTGTGGTTCGGCATCGGCGACACCTCGAAGATCTGGCTGCTGTTCCTCGCCGCGTTCCCAGCGATCACCATCGCCACGATCAACGGCGTGCATTCGGTGCCCCGCGACCACATCGACGCCGTGCGCTCACTCGGCGCCAACCGCCGCCAGGTGCTCACCGAAGTCGTCCTGCCCTCCACCGCACCCGAAGTGCTCACCGGCATCCGCATCGCCGTGGGTTTTGCGTGGACGACGGTCGTCGCGGCCGAACTCAACAACGGCATCCCCGGCATCGGCGGATTGGCGTATCTGTCCGGCACACAACTCGATACACCGCTGACGATCGCGTGCATCGTTGTCGTCGGGATCACCGCCCTCGTGCTGGACGCAGTCATCAAATGGATCGGCGTCCTCGCCGTGCCCTGGAAGGGAAAATCATGAAGCGCACACTCGTTGCCGTCACCGCGCTGGCAACGGCCACGCTCGTCGCCGGCTGCGTGTCCTCCGACCGCAGCAGTTCCCCCGACGGTTCCGCCGCAGCGAGCGCCTGCCCGTTCGAGGTCGACGAATCGATCACCACCACCGCCCGGATCGCCTACCAGGACATCCCGAACGGTGATCTCCTCGTGAAGGATTCGGGCATCCTCGAGGCGTGCCTGCCCAACGCCGAGATCACGTGGAGCCGGTTCGCGTCGGGTGGCGACGTGGTGCAGGCCTTCGGTTCCGGCAGCGCCGACCTCGGCCTGCTCGGTTCCAGCCCCGCGACGAAGGCGCTGTCGGCGCCGCTGAACATCGACGTACAGGTCGTCTGGATCCACGACGTCATCGGCGCAGCCGAGTCCCTCGTGGTGCGCGATCCGGCGATCACGTCGGTCGAACAGCTCGCGGGCAAGACGATCGCGACGCCGTTCGCCTCGACCGCGCACTACAGCCTGCTCGCCGCACTGGACCGCGCCGGCATCACCGACCAGGTCACCCTCGTCAACCTGGCACCCGACGCGACGGTCGCGGCGTGGCAGAGCGGCGAGATCGACGGCACCTGGATCTGGGAGCCGACCCTGTCCGAACTCACCGACGGCCACGTGCTGCTCACCAGCGCCGACACCGCCGCCGCCGGCGTGCCGACCTTCGACCTCGCCGGCGCGACCCGCGCATTCGTCGACGCCAACCCGGAGTTCGTCGCGGTGTGGACGCGGGCCCAGGACTGGGCCGTCGAACAGCTCCTCACCGACCCCGACGAGGCATCGGTCGCGCTCGCGGTCCAGCTGGGCATCTCACCGGAGGAGGTGCGCCCGCAGCTCGACGGGCTGACCTACCTGCGGGCGTCGGATCAGGCGTCGGACGAATACCTCGGCGCCGCATTCGCCGACAATCTGCTCTCCACCGCACAGTTCCTGCTCGAACAGGGCCAGATCACCGCGGTCAGCGACCCCGAGGTGTACCGGAACGGCATCTACGTCGACGCGGCACGCAAGGTCGCACAGCCGTGACCGGCGTCCGGACGGGAACCGACCGGGTCACCTTCACCGGGGTCTCGAAGTCGTACGGCACCGGTCCGTCGGCGGTGCCCGCGGTGAGCACCGTCGATCTGACCGTCGAGGCGGGCGAGTTCGTGTGCCTGGTCGGCCCGTCCGGATGCGGCAAGACCACCCTGCTGCAGATGCTCGCGGGATTCGAATCCCCCACCACCGGCACCGTCGACATCGGCGGTGTCCCGGTGACGGGCCCCGGTTCCGAACGCGGGGTGGTCTTCCAGAAACCCAACCTGTTCCCGTGGAAGTCGGTGCGCGCCAACGTCGAACTCGGACCGAAGCTGCGCGGTATCCCCCGGGCCGAGCGCCGCGCGCGAGCCGACCGGATCCTCGCGACCGTGGGCCTGTCCGAGTTCGGGGATCGGCGCACGTACGAACTGTCCGGCGGCATGCAGCAGCGCGCGCAGATCGCGCGGGTGCTGGTGAACGAACCGCGAATCATCCTGATGGACGAGCCCTTCGGTGCGCTCGATGCCCTGACCCGCGAGAAGCTCCAGACCGAACTGCTCGCGATCCGGAACGCCGAGCACCGCACGGTCCTGTTCGTCACCCACAGTGTCGACGAGGCCGTCTTCCTCGGCACCCGGGTACTCGTGATGAGCGCGCGACCCGGCCGCATCGTCGAGGACGTCAGGATCTCGTTGCCCGGCGACGAGGACGACGCACCGCGATCACCGTCGGTGCGCACGACCCCCGAGTTCGCCGCCTACAAGGAGCGGATCGCGAGCGAGATCTACCGCGCCCACGCCTGACCGTCAGTGCACCAGTGAAAGTCCCTGCGCCGCAGCAGGATGCTTCCACAGTCCACGGCGCGCCAGCAACGGCAGGACACCCTCACCGAACCAGTACGCCTCCTCGAGGTGCGGGACACCCGAGAGCACGAATTCGTCGATGCCGGCGGCGTGATACTCCTCGATCAGCGCGGCGACCTCCTCGTGACTACCGACGAGCGAGGTTCCCGCGCCGCCGCGCACGAGTCCGACCGCACTCCACAGACCCGGGTGGATCTCGAGGGAGCGGGCGTTCCCGTCGTGGCGGGTCGCGCTGCCGTGCAGTTCCCGCATCAAGCGCTGGCCCTCGGACTCGCTCGCCGCCAAACCGGCTTGGGCGAGCGCGATCTCGTCCGGATCCATGTCGTCCAGGAGCCGCTGTGCCTGCGCCCACGCCTCTTCGGACGTGTCACGGCTGATCACGTGCAGCCGGACTCCGAATCGCAGGGACCGGCCGAACACGGCAGCCTCGGACTTCACCCTCTCGATCTTCCGCGCGACCGCGGCCGGCGGCTCGCCCCACGTGAGGTACACGTCCGCGTGCCGGCCCGCCACCGGGAGCGCCGCGGGCGACGACCCGCCGAAGTACACCGTGGGCGCCGGATCGGGCGTCCGGTCCAGGCGCGCACCTTCGACGTGGATGTGCTCACCGTCGAGCGACACCAGGTCGCCGCGCCACAGTCCGCGCAGGACGGTGAGGAATTCGTCGGTGCGCCGGTAGCGCTCGTCCTTGCTCAGGAAATCCCCGTACGCGCGCTGTTCGCTGCTCTCGCCACCGGTGACGATGTTGATCAGCAGACGTCCGTTCGAATGATCCTGGTAGGCAGTGGCCATCTGCGCGGCCAGTGTGGGCGAGAGTGCGTCGGGACGGAAAGCGACGAGGAACTTCAGTCGCTGCGTCAGCGGGACCAGCATCGACGTGGTGATCCACGCATCGACGCACTGCAGGCCGGTCGGGGTCAGCGCAGCCTCGAATCCGAGTTGCTCGGCCGACCTCGCGACCTGGCCGAGATAGTCGAGGGTGGCCGGCCGGTCGGCGGCCGAAACGCGCAGGTCGGCGCCGTGACCGCCACCGACGATCGAGCGGCTGTCGCCGGAAGTGGGCAGGAACCAGTGGAACGACAAGGACATGACGAGACCTTCGAAGTGAGGGAACGTGGACCGGTGCGGGTCAGCGACGACAGCGAAGCGCAGAGACCCGGCACAGATCCACGTACAGACGCCAGCTGTGCCACACGGGACGCAGCACGCGGGGCTGCGGGTCACCGATGGGCGTCACGGCACTACTCCTGCACTCGTGCATATTCGGGCGTCGACAGGCTACCGCACGAGTGCGGAATTCGACACGGGCGTTCCGGCCGGGACGCACGGCTGCCGTGCGTCCCGGCGACCGGTCAGAAGAACGCGCCCGTCGGCAACGGCTCACCCGTCAGTTCGTGGGCCCCGATGGCCTTTGCCTTGTAGGTGCGCGGGTTGTGTGCTGCCAGGGTACGGATGTTGCGCCAGTGCCGGTCGAGGTGCGAGCTTCGCCGGGCTGCGGTGCCACCGCCGACATCGAACAGGTCACCGGCAGCCCGCAGGGCGATCTCGTCCACCACGACCTTGGCCTTCGCTGCACGGACCGCGGCTCGCAGCGAAAGTTCCTGTTCCTCGTCGGTGCCGTGTGCGGCGTATGCCTCGGACAGGGCTTCGGCGGCCGCGACGACCAGCGCCTCGGCGGCGAACGCCTGGCTGGCGAGCACACCGACGGTCTGCTGCAGGATCGGATCCTCGACGGGGCTGTCCGCAGCGGCGTGATAGAACGTGCGCTGCTTGGTCCGGACGAGGTCGGCGGCGTCGCGGGTGACCCGCCGCAGGATCCCGGCGATCACAGCGGTGAGGTACAGCTGCGGGAACGTGGCCGAGTACGGCAGATCTCCGTAGTACGTCCTGGTGCCGAGGAAGTCTTCCCGGTCCACGGCGACGTTCTCGAACCGGGTGGTGCCGCTGCCGGTGAACTGCTGTCCGATGCCGTCCCAGTCCCGTTCCAGGACGACGCCCTCGCGGTCGGCGGGAACCACCACACGGATCGGTTCATCCTCGGGTCCGTGCGCTGCGACGACGAGATAGTTCGCGTAGAGGTTACCCGTGCTGTAGAACTTGGTGCCGTTCAACCGAAGCCCGTCCGGTGTCTCGGTCACCGCGGTTTCGAAATCCTGGTTGCGCCGGCCGGCGTGCTTGCGGCTCAGCTCCGTCGACGCCAGGCCGAACAGCTTTCCGGCCCGGACCTCTTCGAGCCAGCGCCCGTCCGGCCCGTCTGCCCGGCGCAGCGTGCTCTCGACGAAGTTCAGGTGGTTGCGGAGGCTGTGCGCCACGTTCGGATCCACCTCGCCGAGAGCGATGACCGTCCGGAAGAGTTCGACGAGCGTGGCCCCGCCGCCGCCCTGGTCTGCCGGGAGCCGGAGTGCGCCGAGCCGTGACTGCCGGATCACCTCGAATTCCTCGAACGGGTGCCGGTGGGCGTCGTCGCGGTCGACGACCTCGGCGTCGATGTAGGCGAGAAGTTCGTCGAGTTCGCGCGATCCGGCCGTCACGGGGTGTTCGAAGGTCGGTGCCGGGCGGGTTTCCACAGGATCGAGGGTGCTCGTCATTTCGGTTTCTCCTTGAGGTTGTTCGGGTGGATGTTCTTGTATACAAATCGATTCGGCTACTTGTCCCGGGGAACGTGTACGGAGACGTACGCTCCTCGGTACTTCTGTTCGAGGTAGTCGGCCACCTCCTCACCTTCCAGCGCACGGCCGAGTGCCGATACTCTCGGGTCGCCGGCGAGCCGGGACGGCGCGACGAGTACGCGGGCGTATGGATTGTTCGGTCCCGGTTCCACTTTCAGCGCGTCCCGTTCCGGAATCAGACCGATCGAGGCCGCGGTTCGGGGATCGAGTACAACGGCGTCGTAGTTGCGGTAGGCATCCGCGGCGAAGTTCGCCAGGTCCAGCCGCCTGATCGACAGATGACGTTGCGATTCGAGGATGTTCGCCTCCGAGACAGCGAGATCCCGCGCGGCGAGACCGCCGAACTCCCGATCCAGTGTGATCAGATTCGACTCCTGCAGGAGGTAGAGACCGCGGGCGAATCCGGTGACGGTATCGGCCAATGCGACCGTTGCCCCGTGCGGCAGATTCGTTCCGGTGACCCTGTCCTCGACGAGTCCGGCGTTCACCCAGTCGTCGGTCTCTTCGATACCCGACCATTTCGCCGAGTACAGCGCGTAGGGCGCGACATTGACCTCGGAGACGACACTCAACGTGTCCAACGAGTTCGTCGCCCGGTCCTGCAGGAACGCGGGTTGCGTCTGGAAATACACGAGGTCCGCATGTCCTTCGGCGAGTTGCCGATTCGCGTCGTCGGTGGCGTCGACGAGTTCGATCTCGACGCCGTCCGCCAACCCGTGCGCGGACACGTGCTCCAGGACGTCGCGGTAACCCTCGTCGCCCACCAGGATCGTCAGTGCGTCCCCGCTCGCGGTACCGTCGCCGTAGGTCACGGTCACTTCGTCCGAACACCCGGACAGCACCAGCAACGCGGTGATGCTCGCGAGAATCGTTCCGCGAATGCGACCGGTATCCGATTTTCCCATGTGCGCCTCCTACAACGCCTCGTAGTAGAACGACGCCAACTTGGGCCCGCGACCACCCTCGAACCGAACGGTGACCTTCCACTGCCCCGCGACCGGAACGATGAGACCGTCACTGTCCCAGACGAGTTCACCGTCAGCGGACATCGTCGTGCGGAGCTCGACCGGCAGGCGTGCGATGTTCGCCTCGGCCGAGGAGAGTTCGACGCCGACATCCGGCATCGGCGCTCCGCCGGTCGCGCCCTCGGGTCGGTAACGAACCGTCAGTGACCGTGCGCCACGACGGACCGAGTCGATCTCGACGTCGAGGACCTCGGATGCGCCGAAGTCCAGCGCAGTGCGCACGTTCGTGGTGTAACTGTCCTTGGCCGGCACGACAGATGTCAGCACGGACGTCGCGGCGAGAATCACGATCGCGAGCGCTGCCTCGGCGACGAGGATCCGCGGGCGCCGCCGGACCGGCAGCGGTTCGGTTCCCCCGGCCGAACCGACGCTGAACCTGCGGTACGCGAGAGAGCCGGCGATCAGCGTGAGCACAGCGACCGACACCTTGACGGTCAGGGTGGATCCGTAGACGGTGGAGATCAGCGCTCCGACCGGGTCGACCTGGATGAACGCCAACAGGATCCCGGTGATCGCCACCAGGGCCACGTGCCCGGCCGCGAACCCGTGCCACCGCCGCAGCGGAGGCACCTGCTCCTGCACCAGCACGAGCAGGAGGACACCTCCGAGCCAGATCGCCCCGGCGTATACGTGCACACCTGTTCCGAGGAACGACACCGGCCAGCGCTCGGTCGAACCGCCGTGACCGCCGAGCGTGACCGCGACGATCGCGGACGCGGCCTGCAGGTATCCGGTCGCATCCGACCCACGGCCCCGGCCGGGCGGACGAATCCCGCACGCGAGACTCAGCATCACCGCGGCCGCGATCGCGATACCCAGCCGGCTGCTCGCGACTGCGGCGACGGCCGATCCGGAGATGCCGGACAGTCCGCCCGACTGTTGCGCGGCCAGCAGAACGACCCTGCCCACCAGGCCGGCAACCAGAAGCGTCGCACCGACCCGATAGACGAATCGGAACCGGCGGCCACCGAGCACGTTCGGCCACACCCAGCAGGCGACGACGAACAGGCCCGCCGACAGCGCGACCCCGAGATACGTCGCCCACTTGCTCGGAATACCGAGAAACTGTGCCGCGCCCGCATCCGCCCCGGGATCGTCGGGCACGTTCCCCAGCCCGGTGACCGACCCCACCGTGAACCGGATCGACAGCGACACCACATGCGTGTCGGCGGACAGCACACGCGCCGTCGCAAGGTAGGCACCGTCGGTGAGCCCGTCCGCGGGTACCAGCACGAGCCGACGCCCGCTGTTCTCCAGTCGCACCGCCGAGAAGGGGTGCCGCACACCGTCGTGGTCGATCAGCTGCGGCGAGCCCTCGACGACGCCGACCACCTCGTTCAGCTCGAAGGACAGCAAGGCCGGCGAAACCTCCACACGGGATCCGTCGCCCGGTGAGCTGGACACGACACTCGCGTGCGCGGAGGCCGGCGCTGCCCATACGGTCGATGCCGACACCACGAGCCATACGAGGAAGCCGAGGCATGCAGCGCGATGCATCGATCGGTCACGGCTTCGGGACATGACTCCGGCGCACCAGCACAAGCACTCCGATCGACGATCCCGCCGCGATCACCAGCGCGGCACCGGCGATCGAACGCCATAACCACAGCTGTGGCTCGGTTGCCGCCGACGCGGTGCTCGCCGGGTCCGTCGAAGCATCGACACGGTCTCCGTGTCCGTCGTGCCCGTGCCCCGCTCCTGCGGCGGCCAGCGTGACGACGGGCGCCGGGTGTTCGGGTTCGCTGTCCGCGTCGAGAGCGACCTCGTCCCACCGGACCACGGATCCGTCGCTGTATCCCTGTTCGCTGTGCAGCGCCACCGATTCGACGTCGTCCGGCCACGGTCCCGCGGAGAGGGTGAAGACACCGAACTCCGAACCCTTCAGCCCGTACGCCGGATCGCTCGTCTCCCAATCGATGCGCGTCACCCGTTCGCCGTCCGCGGTCGGCTCCCGCAGGATCGTCGCGGTCCACCCCGGAATCGGCAGTGTCCGCGCCGACACGAGGTCGACGCCGTCGGGAACGGTGATCGTCAGCCGCACCGTCGAGGCCGTGTCCGACTCGCTCGGGACGATGAGCCGCACCAGGCCGTATCCGCCCTGCGTGGGCCGGTCGCCGTCGTCGACCCGGACGTGCGCCGCAGCCGTGCCCGCGGCACCGGACAGGCCGAGACCCCCGAGCAGCGCGACAACGGTGAGGCGACCGACAAACTGCCTCGTGCGTCTACCGAACATCGTCGACCGGTCCCCCGACGGCAGCCGAGCGTGCTCGTCGCAGATCGGCGAGCACCAGATCGCGCGTGATCGCCTCCACCAGCCGCGGCACGCCGACGCGCAGGCTCGGGATGTCGCCGACCGGCCGGCCGAAGCTGACAGCCGCACCGATGCTGAAGACGTGGATGTCGCGCAGCCACGGCGCCGCACCCGGTTCGCGTTCGGTCAGCTCGTATCCGCTGCCGAGGTACGGCGCCGACGCGAGCAACTCCGATTCCAGTCCTTCGGGTGCCGGATAGGCATCCGCCCATCGCGCGACATAGGGCGCGATCGTCGACAGCTCCGGCCGGGTGGCCGGATCCTGCTGATAGCCGGTGCCGGCGATGACGAAGTCGAAGGTGCGAGTTCCGTCCGCGGCGTGGACGATCACGCGGCCGTCCTCCTCGGACGCCGACAACCACTCTGCGTCGAGGTGGAGGTAGTAGTTCTCGAACACCGCTGCCCGCTCGACGGACTCCGGAGGAACATTGGCCCCCTGCGCGGCGGTCCGCCACCGCTGACGCCACCGTTCCTCGTCGCCGAGCAGGTGGAATACGTCCTGCGCCAGCGGGTTCGGTCGTGTTCCGCCGAGCGGGGCGACAACCAGCTCCGGTCGGCGCGTGTACACGTGCACATCGCCCGCTCCGGCCTCGAGTGCGGTCGCCGCTGCATCGTATGCGGACGCCGCGGCGCCCAGGACCGCAACGGACCTGTCGCGCAGTGCGTCGAAATCGATTTCGTCCGCGGTATGTGCGAACACGCGGTCCGACAGGGCCGCCACTGCGGCGGGAATGTACGGGCCCCCGGTTCCCGAGACCCCGGTGGCCAGAACCAGTTTTCGGGTGTCCTCGGTCCAGGTGCGCTCGTCGTTCTCCAGGTGCAGACGCAGCCGTCCGTCGTCGACAGGCTCGATGTCCGTCAGCCGGACGCCGCGCCGTACCTCGATGCCGACCTGCCGGCGGAACCATTCGAGGTAGTCCGCCCAGTCCGACGTGGCGATGCGGTCGATTCCGTCGAACGCGCCTTCCCCGTGGGTCGCGTCGAACCAGACCTGGAACGTCAGGGCCGGGTTGCCCAGTTCGGGGCCCGACACCGTCTTGGGAGTGCGCAATGTGAGATTCCGTGCACGCGACTGCCACGCGAGGTCGGACTCGTCCCGGCCGGCGTCGACGACGGAGGTCCTGGCCACGCCGGCGCGGCGCAGCGCGTAGGCGATCGCCACTCCGCTCTGACCGCCGCCCACGACGACGACGTCGTGATCCGTATCGTCCAGCGGCGCGATCCAGTTCGCGTCGCCGTTACCGTAGCCGAGCAGGTGGAGCGATCGCTGCGCTGCGTCGTCGGGGTTGTCGGAGAGGTCGGTCATCGAACTGTCATCCTTCTGCTGCGTACTTCTGGTTCTTGCGTACTTCTGGTCTGTCGATTCGTCATCGGCCGACGAGCGGCCACGGTCAGCGGCTCGTGATTCCGAGTTGCCATCCGGTCACGCGCTTCTCGATTCCGGCCAGCACGAGGTTCAAGGTGACGCCGATGATGCCCAGCACCACGATCCCCGAATACATCGCAGGGATCTGGTAGCCCTCCTGCGCGGATCTGATGTAGATGCCCAGACCTTCGGTGGCACCGAGATATTCGGCGGCCACCAGCGCGGTGAAGGCGTGCGATGCGCCCAGTCTCAGACCCGGGAAAATGTTGGGGAACGCAGCGGGAAGCACGATCCGGGTGAAGATGTAGACCCGTCCCGCGCCGAGGGTCCGCGCGGCGCTGACGAGAATCTTCTCGACGCCCTTGACCGCATTCGTGGTGTTGATGAAGATCGGCCAGAACGCCGCCCAAGCGACGATCGCGATCTTGGATTCCTCACCGATCCCGAAGAAGAGCAAGAACACCGGAAACAGCGCGAGGATCGAGAGATTCCGGAAGAAGTTCAGGATCGGCTCGAACAACTTGTCGAGTGTCCGGACCGAACCCACGAGAATCCCGAGGAAGATGCCGAGGACCGTCGCGATGAGGAACCCGGCGAGTCCGCGGCGCAGACTCGGCAGCACCTGCCGGCCGAGCTTGCCGTCCGCGGAGAACCCGTCGACCAATGCGGTGACGATGTTCTGGGGCGGCGTGAGGAACTTCGGATCCAGCAGTCCGGTCGTGTTGGCGAACCACCACACGAACAGGAACAGTGCGACTCCGACCGTCCCGTACACGTACTTGTCGTAATCGGCGGCCCACTCGCTCCACGAACGGGACGGCTTCTCCGGCTGCGCCTCGGTGCGTTCGTCGGTTCGTGGACGCGTCTCAACGGTCACCAATGTGGGCCTCCTCCTTGAGGATCTGCGCGACCTGGGCACGGATCCGGCCGAACTCCGGCGCGGCGCGGGAGTCGTCGTTGCGAGGTCGCGGCAGGTCGACCTCGATCAGTGCGTTCACCTTGCCGGGACGCTTGGACATCACCGCGATCCGATCGGACAGGAAGATCGCCTCGTCGATCGAGTGCGTCACGAACAGGATGGTCTTCTTCCGAGCCCCGGACTCCCAGATCCGCAACAGTTCTCCTTGCAGGAACTCGCGGGTCTGCGCGTCCAGCGCAGCGAACGGCTCGTCCAGAACCAGAACGTCCGGGTCGTATGCGAGAGAACGCGCGATGGCCACTCGCTGGCGCATGCCACCGGAGAGCCGATGCGGGAGGTGGTCGGCAAAGCTCTCCAACCCGACGGTCGTGAGGATCCGTTCCGAGATTTCGCGCTTGCGCGCGGCCGGGACGCCGCGGATCTTCAGACCTGCTTCGACGTTCTTCCGCACGGACAACCACGGAAACAGTGCGTAATTCTGGAAGACGACACCGATGTTCTTGCTCACGCCGCGGACGGGAGCGCCGTCGAGGAGCAACTCGCCGCCCTCGAAGGTCTCCAGTCCGGCGAGGATGTTGAGAAACGTCGATTTTCCGCACCCACTCGGGCCCAGCAGGGAAAGGAATTCGCCTTCCCGTATCTCGAGGTCGAAGTCGTCGAGGACTTCGGTGACGCCGTTGCCGGCGCCCTTGCCGACATTCTTGAACTCCTTGTGCAGGTTCCTGGCCGAAATCTTGACCGGCCGGGCCGCATCGGGAACAACAGCAGGGTGATCGACGACCGATCGGGTCATGACCGCTGCCTCCTCATCGTTTGGTTGCCTTCGTTCGTCACCGGCACCGGGCCGGTCAGAACTCGGTATCGGTCAGCACTTCGGTGTTGCTCGACTGCGAATCGATCAATGCGGCGGACGGTGCGTACGGATTGAACTCGTTGGTGGCCACGTCTTCCGGGGTGAGAGCGGCCTCCTCCGGTGTGAGGATCCCGAGTCGCTCGGACAGATCCCACCAGAAGCCGGTCTGTTCCTTGTCCAGGATCAGATTGTTCGTGTAGTAGTACTTGGTGACCTGATCCTCGGACAGTCCCGTGAGCCGCGCCACCAACTCCTGCTGCTTGTCCGGGTTCGCATTCACCCAGTTCGCCGTCTTGGCGAGGATCTCGACGAATTCCCTTGTCTGGGCTGGGTATCGACGGATGAACTCTCCACTCGCGCTGATCGGCGCCAGACCACCGTCACTGCCGGAGTTGTCGTAGTCCGAGAAGGCGACCCGCACCGCATCATTGGTCCGGAGGACACCGTTGAGCGGAGGATGGATCACCGCGAGGTCGATCTGCCCCTGCTCGAGGGACTGCGGCAGCAGGCTCTCCGACTGGGTCAGGAACTTGACCTTGTCGACATCGACACCGTTCTTGACAAGGTAGTCCTTGAGGATGAATTCGGCGCAGCCCTTCAGGGAGGTCAAGCCGACCGTCTTGCCTTCGAGCTGCCTCAGGTTCGTCTGGTTCAGGTCCGAGTCCTTGCGCACGAAGTACTCCATGTGCGGCTCGTCCTCGGTGGTATAGGTCAGTGACGCAATCACTTTCAGATCCACTCCGGCGGCGACAGCCGAGAGCGCCCGGTTGAACATGAAGTAGGCGAAGGTGACGTCGCCGGTTCCGAGCAGGGCCGGAACCTGACCGGCGTCCACGTGACCGAGATACTCCGGCCGGATACCCGCCTCGTCCCAGAATCCCAGCTCGTCGGCGATCTTGACGAGCGACGGGCTGTTCGGGTTCTCGGACCACTTGAAGTACACCGGATTATTCGGATCCGAGACGCTTCCGTCCACGTCCTGAACCACGGCCGATTCACCTCCGCCGCATGCGGCAAGGGTGGCCGCCACCACCCCGGTGACGACGAATGTTGCTGCTCCGCGCCACAATTTGCCGAACACGCCGGCCTGCGTCTCGCGCATGATCACCTTTTCTGTCCGAAGGATGTTCCGAATGGCCACCGGCTCTCCGAGGATCGACTACTGCTGATTCGCAACCGATCTCGGGGTCGACGATGTACATACGAATCGGCGGCCGCAGGACCCGACATGCGGGGCGGACCGTCCGAATATCGTCAATGCTAGAGCCCTTCGTCCCATACCCGTAGAGTTCGGATCTCCGTGACGGATTCCCCGCGTGAGACTTTCGAAACGAGTCCGAAACGACGACAGGTCCGTGCCGTCGGTGTTCCCGAACGGCACGGACCTCTGGTCCCTTTCCACGCGGACCTGCGGTCTGCTCCTACACGGACCTGTCGTCCCCCTGATGCTTCCGCGGGGCTACCCGACGGCGTGCAATGCCGGCAACGTCGCCCCGAACCGACCCCTGAGCGTCTTCTCGGAGTACTCGTGCCGGAACAACCCTCGTCGGCGCAGGATCGGCACGACGTGGTCGACGAACTCGTCCAGCCCGGTCGGCAACGCGTCCGGCATCAGATTGAATCCGTCTGCGGCTCCTGCGAGGAACCATTCCTCGATGGTGTCCGCGACCTGTTCGGGGGTGCCGATGATCGCGCGATGACCTCCGCTGCCGTTCAGGGACCGCAGCAGCTGCCGGATCGAGAGATTGCCCTCCTGCGCGAGTCCGACCACCGATTCCCGGAACCCGAGCGACCCCTGGTAAGCGTCGAGGTCCTCGGGAACCGCGAGAACGTGCGCCGGAATCGGCTCGTCCCAGTCCAGGGTCGTGACGTCGACGCCCAAGGTGCCGCTCAGCCGCTCGGCTCCGAAATCGGCGGGCACGTGCGCGCGCAGGGATTCGTGACGTTCGATCGCTTCTCGCTCGGTGGACCCGATCACGGTGATCAGACCCGGGAGGATCTTGACCTGGTCCGGGTCCCGGCCCGCCCGGGCGGCCGCGTCCTTGACGTAGCGGTAGTGCTCGATCCCGGCGGCCAGGGTGAGTTCCGCGGTGAAGACCCCGTGCGCCGTACGTCCGGCGAGTTCACGTCCTGCCGGCGATCCGCCCGCCTGGATCAGCGCCGGGTAACCCTGCGCCGACGGCGCGACCGCGAGACGCCCGGACACCTCGAATCGGGGACCGCGGTGATTCACGGGAACACCGGTCAGAGCCGATTCCCACAACTCGGTCACGACATCGACGAATTCGGCGGCGCGGGCGTACCGCTCCTCGCGGTCCGGGAGCGCCTGCAACCCGAAGTTCGCTCCCACCACCGGCGAATAGGTCGTCACGACGTTCCAGGCGACCCGCCCACCACTCGCGACGTCCAGCGAGAGGAATCTTTCCGCGAGCTCGTAGGGCTCGTTGAAGGTCGTCGATGCCGTGCCGATCAATCCGAGGTTCGTCGTGTGTGCGGCGACCGTTGCCAGGACCGCGGTCGGTTCGAGGGCCCGGGTGGGTTTGACCTTCGGGTTCTCCCAGAATCCCGGGCTGTCGGCCAGGAAGAACCCGTCCAGGGTTCCCCGTTCGGCTGCCTGCGCGATGCGCACGAAGTGGGATGCGTCGAGAAAAGCGTTCGGTGCGACGCCGAGTGTCCAGGCACCCGGGGAAATACCGACGTCGAGGACGTTGACGTTGAGGACCAGCCGACGGTTCGAGTGAGTCATCTCGGATGTCCTTTCCGGCTCAGAAGAACCCGGTGTCGGGCAGAGGAGTGTCGTTGACGAACAGGTCACCGAGGACCCTCGCCTTGTATGCCGTCGGATTGTGGGCGAACAGGGTGCGCAGGTTTCGCCAATGCCGATCGAGGTGTGCCGACTGCCGCGTGGCGGAGGCACCGCCCACATCGAAGAGACGGGACGCGGCGCGCAGTGCCGGTTCCTCGATCGCCACCTTCGCCTTCGCTGCCAGGATCGAGGCCCGCGCCTCGAGGGCCGGGTCGATCCCGGTCGTCCGCGCAGCGGCGGTCGCCTCGTCCTGCGCTTCTGCAGCGGCGCGCACGATCGATTCCGCCGCGAACGCCGTCGCGGTCAGCGAGCCGATGATCTCCAGCAGCTGCGGATCGTGACGGGGCTCCGAGACCGTTGCGAACGCGAAGCTACGCCGCCGGCTGCGAACGAGCTCGGCGGCATCGGTGGCGACGGATCGGAGAATGCCCGCTGCGACGGCGTGGAGAACGAGTTGCGGGAACGACTGCCGTGCGCGCAGCGTGTCGCCGGCGAGGCGGAACGGGAAGGTTTCGTCCTCTGCCACCCGCACGTCGGTGAAGACCGTTGTCCCGCTGCCGGTATGGCGCTGGCCGATTCCGTCCCAGTCGTCGAGGTGCTCGACGCCCTCGCGACGAGTAGGAACGACCGCGCTGAGCACGGTGCCGTCCGGCACTCCTGCGGTGACCCTCACGTAGTCGGAGAACACGGTGCCCGTGCTGTAGAACTTGGTGCCGTTCAATCGGTATCCGTCACCGTCGGGGGTGAGCGTCGTATCGAACTCGTACTTGCCCACCGCGCGGGACGACAGCTCGGAATTCGCGCCGCCGAACAAGGAGCCGGCGAGAACCTCACCGAGCCACCGCTGCTTCTTCTCGGTGGTCGGTACCCGGAACAGTTCCTCGACGAAGGCGAAGTGCACCCGCAGAATGTGCGGCACGTCCGGATCCGCCTCAGCGAGATCGATGATCAGGTCGAACAGATCGCGCAACGAGTAGCCGGCACCACCCAGTTCCACCGGAACCCGCACCGCGCCGATTCGCTCTTCGCGGAGCAGTTCGAGAGCTGCGAGCGGCGGTTCGCCACCACCCTCGTCCCGGCGGCGCCGTGCGTCGGCGGCAATCACCGAAAGGATCTCGCTGCGTGAACGACCGTATCCTGGTGACAGTCGGTCTGCCGGACCGGGCCGTAGGTCGACGGATTGCGTTGTCATGATGTCCTTCGAATTTTCGGGGTTACGAAACGGGAAACAGACTGCGACGGTGCCCGCTGAGGATGCGAGAGGCCGCAGGCAGACCGAGGCGCTCACGGAGCGTCGTGTCTCCGGCCCCGGGCGGTCTCGGTCCGGCGACGGTCGCAACGGATTCGAGATCGTGCACGTCACGAATCCTGACGACCACGCCGCCGCGCTCGGGTGCCTCGACGTCCCACGAGCCGTTCCACGTGACCTCACGCAGCGTGAGGATCTGCTGGTGGGCGCCCTCGTCGGTGCCGCGCACGATCACGACATCGGGTGCGCCCGCGATCGAGTCCGGCGCAGTGTCCGAGAACCGGAACACCGGTAGCTTCCGCTGGGGCGGCTCCGGCACGTTGAGCGGTCCCGAAACCGAGAACACTCCCTCGTGGTCGATGAAGGTGATGCGTTCCGACTCGACGAACACGGCCCGTTCGCGGTCGGCGACGATGCTGTCGGCGGGCCAGCTCTCCCACAGCTTGCGCGCGACGGTCACCGCGTCGTCGAGCAGGCTCTCAACGCCCTCGGCGGGGCCGCTCGATGCTCCGGCGCCCACCAGCCAGCCGATCCTGCCCCCGCTCAGGTGATCGAGCGACGCGAGCCGCCGCGCGAGGTTGTACGGGTGATGAACCCGAGGATCGGCTGCGACGACGAGACCGATCCTGCGGGAGTTCGCCGCCAGCAATGCGGCGGCGACGCTCGCGTCGAACCGCTGCTCCGGCGCGACCCGCGGATCGAGCACGTCGCCTCCCAGGATGGCGAAGTCGACCGCCGACGCGTCGAGAAGTGCCCCCGCCTCGAGGGGTGACAAAGGGCCGGCCGGATCGAACAACTCCGACAACACCGCAGTGTCGATGTCGATCCCGACCAGCGGTCGTGTTCCCACCGAAATCGTCTCCTCCGCATGCATTTCCGGTACCCAGGCCCGAGAGATGGCCGTGGCCGGGACTCCAGGGCCACCGGTCGAAACTCTCACCGAATTCCGGCGCCTGCCATCGTTAGGCTCGAGATGGTTCTGAACCGGCCTCTGCCGCAGTCGCGCCGGCATCGAGACGACCTGCGTGAAATACCTTCAGGCGGAGGAAAACGCTTCTCTTCGATCGACGCTCGTCCGAGCATTGCCTGCGACATACCGCCTCGCGAATGCGGAAATGCATGCCGTATAGCGATTTACCTACCTGTAAGGAACATCGTGCCCCAGAGAAACCCGTCCGTCTTCTTCGTCTCATCCGAATTTCGGTTCGCCGATCGCTTTCCCCGATGGAAGTTCTCGTCGACGCCGGCCGAATCGGAGGGCAATCACCGAGCGAGGGCCGAGTTCGCACGCGAGCTGGAACACCTGGGTTTCGACGCGGTGTTCATCGCGGATTTCGCGGGACTGAACAGAACACAGATCGCGTACGACGGCCCCCGCTCGTTCGAGCCGCTCACCCTGGCCACGTATCTGGCCGCACACACCGACCGGATCGGTCTCGTGATCACGCTGTCCACGCAGTTCAGTGAGCCCTACACGGTGGCCCGGGAACTCACCTCGCTCGATCGGCTGTCGGGCGGCCGGGCGGGCTGGAACGTCGTGACGTCGTTCAACGGTGAGGTCAACTACGGATACACCACCCTTCCCGCCCCGCAGGACCGGTACCGCAGGGCCCGGGAATTCCTCGGCGTCACCAAGGCGCTGTGGAAGTCGTGGGATCCCGACGCGATCATCGCAGACCCGGACTCGGAGATCTACGTCGACACCGACCGGGTCCGGGACATCGACTGGGAGGGAGAGAACTTCCGGGTTCGGCAGGCCCTCGACCTTCCACCCGCACCCCAGTCGTTCCCGGTGATCGCGCAGGCCGGGGCATCCGACATCGGGATCGAGTTCGCTGCCGAATCCGCCGAAGTCGTCTTCGTCGCGAGCCCCGATCTCGCGTCGGGACAGAGCTACTACAGGAAGCTCAAGGACGCGGTCGTCGCCAACGGGCGGCACCCGGACGACTTGAAGGTGCTGCCGGGAATCCGGATCTATCTGGGCGATACCGAAACGGATGCGAAAGCGGCCTACCGCGCCGAACTGACCGATCGGGACCTCGAGCGTGCACGTGAAGCGATCCGCTACGAGATTCCGGAACTGGACCTCACGGACCTCGGCTTCGACGATCCGATTCCGCTCGACCGGTTCCCCACCCTGGCAGAACTCGAGCAGCGGGGCCGGCGCGTCAGTCGAGCGCTCATCTACCGCCGGTGGATCGAGACCGGCGAATACGCCACCCTGCGCGACTTCCTCGTGCGGTACGCGACGTCGTTCGGTCACTTCCAGATCGTCGGCACCGCGGAGCACGCGGCGGCGACGATCGCGCAGTGGATCGACGAGGGTGCAGCGGACGGATTCATTCTTCTCGGTGGCTCGAGTTTCGAACGGATCCGGCGCGACCTCCTTCCGCGCCTACGGGATCTCGGCATCTTCCGGGATCCCGAGAACGAGAATGGGCACGACATCGGTCTGCGTCGACGTCTCGGAACCACCACACCCGGTCTCGAAACGACCCGGTTGCTCGTCGAGAGCTGAGCGTCCCGGCCGAGCGGCGGACGCGAAAGCATATCGCTTGCCGCGGAACGAGATCCGTTCCGCGGCACGCGATACGAGTATCGGTGACGGCGCGATCCGTGATCAGGCTCCGACGAGCAGCGAGCTCCGGAACCGCTGTCCCGGAACGGAGTCGATGAGATTGCGCGTGTACTCCGAAGACGGTTCGTCGAACACTCGTTGCGTGTCGCCGAATTCGACGAGCCGACCCGACCGGAGAACGGCGACTCTGTGCGAGATCTGACGGACCACCGCAAGATCGTGGGAGATGAACAGGTACGTCAGGTCCAGATTGCGCTGCAGATCGATCAGGAGGGCAATGATCTGGTCCTGTGTGACCACGTCGAGGGCGGAGAGCGGCTCGTCCAGAATGACGATCTCCGGCCGGACCACCAGTGCCCGCGCGATGGCGACGCGCTGGCGCTGGCCTCCCGACAGTTCGGCGGCGTACTTGTCGAGGGATCCCGCCGGTAGGTTCACGCTGCCGAGGGCCTGTTCGATCCGCTGTTTTCGCAGCGCGGCGTCGCCGATCCCGAAGGAGCGCAACGGCTCGTCGAGGATCTGCCGGATCGACCATCGGGGGTCCAGCGCGGAGTCGGGGTTCTGGTAGACGAACTGGACCTCGCGCCAGTGGTGGCGTCGCTCGCGGTGCCCGAGCCGGGCGACGTTCCGCCCGAGCACTTCGACCGTGCCGCCGGTCGGTGTTGTCAGTCCGATGATCATCTTCGCGGTGGTCGACTTGCCCGACCCGGACTCGCCGACCAGGGCGACGGTCTCGCCGCGCCGCACCGACAGGTCGACGCCGTCGACGGCCCGGTGCACGATCCGGCCCTTGACCCGGAATTCCTTGGTGATCGCGGATACCCGGACGACCTCGTCCGAATCGGTGCGGGTGGGCAGCGGCGCCGGCGGTGTGACCTCCCGGATCCGGCCGATCAATGTGCGCGTGTACTCCGACCGGGGCTCGGTGACCACCGATTCGACGTCGCCCTGCTCGACGACCCGACCGTCCCTCATCACCACGATGCGCGACGCGTGGTCGGTCGCCACGCCGATGTCGTGGGTGACGAACAGGACGGTGGTGCCGTGCTCGGCGACCAGCCGGTCCAGCACCCGCAGGACCTGGCTCTGAACCGTGACATCCAACGCGGATGTCGGTTCGTCGGCCACGAGCAGCTTCGGATTGAGGCCGAACGCGATCGCGATGAGGACCCGTTGCCGCATACCACCGGACAGTTCACCGGGATATTGACGGAGCCGTCGTTCCGGGTTGTCGATCTCGACCTGCTCCAGCAACTCGATGCTGCGGCGACGTACCTCGCTGCGGCTCAGCTTCAGATTCCGGAGTTCGAACACCTCGGCGAGCTGCGCTCCGATCGTACGCACCGGATTCAGGGACGCCCCCGGATCCTGCGGTACCAAACCGACCGTGCTGCCGCGCAACCCGCTCCACTGCCGTTCGGACAGCCCCAGGATGCCGTGTCCGTCGAGGACCGCGGTGGTCGCATGCGTGTGCGCCGACTCGGGAAGCAGACCGACCACCACGTTCGCCAAGGTCGTCTTACCCGAGCCCGATTCGCCGACAACGGCGGTGAACTGCCCCTTCTCCAGTCTCAGGCTCACGTGGTCGAGTGCGACCTTGGCGGTGTCGCCGGCACCGTAGGTGACGACGAGATCTTCGATGTCGAGTAGCGGTTCGGACATGTGGATTCTGGCTCCCGTGGTTGGATCCGTGGTCAGATTCTGTTGGCCGCGAGCAACCGCCTGCTGACCACACCGAGCGCGATGATCACCAGCAGGATCACGATGCCCGGCAGCGTTGTCAGCCACCACGCGGTGGCGATGTAGTTGCGTCCTTCGGCCACGAGCAGGCCCCACTCCGGAGTCGGCGGCGGGGCGCTGTATCCGAGATAGCCGAGCGCCGCGATCGCCAGGATGGCGGCACTCAGGTCGATGACCGCGAGCGCGACCACCGCTCCCACGGCGTTCGGCAGAATGTGCTTGCGGATCACCGCCCATCGGCTCGCCCCGGACAGGAACGCCGCTTCGACGTAGTCGAGTGCGCGCACCCGGAGCACCTCCGCCCGGAACACCCGCGCGAAGATCGCGATCGAGCCGATACCCACACCGATTCCGACGGACAGCCGTCCCGCCCCGTACGCGGTGACGATCCAGATCGACACCAGGAAGCCCGGCAGAGCCAGCAGCACGTCGCTGATGCGCATACCGACGGCGTCGACGACCGGTCCGGACACCCCGGCGAGGATCCCGATGACGCTGCCGATCACCAGGCCGACTGCGACGGCGATACCGGCCGTCAGGACGGTCTGCGATGTGCCGTGCACGACGCGGGTGAGGACGTCGCGTCCGAGGTGGTCGGTACCGAACCAGTGTTCCCAGCTCGGCGGCTGGAACTTGTCCACATGGTTGCCGGTGAGCGGGTCGAACGAGGTGAACAACCCGGGCACCAGCGTCCAGAGCACCACGACGACGAGTAACGACGCGGAGAGCAGCACCGGCAACGGAAGACCGCGCACGACGCCGAGCACCCCTGCACGGTCTTCGGAGACTTCGGGATCGACGACGATCCGCTCCGATGTCGATTCACTCATTGGAACCTGCCTAGGCGAGTGCTGAAACCCTTGCTCTGGGTCCTGGTTACTCGTGGATCGAGGATCGGATAGATCAGGTCGACGGCGAGGTTGATCGCGACGATGGCGACCGTTGTGAGCAGGACGAGTCCCTGAATGAGGGAGATATCCTGTGTTGCAACAGCGTCCATCAGAACCGAGCCGAGGCCGGCCCGCGAGAAGACGGTCTCGGTGACCACCGATCCGCCCAGGAGGGCACCGACGGTGGTTGCGGTGACGGTGAGAGCCGGTCCGGCCGCGTTCTTGAGCACGTGCTTGCGGATGACCCAGCCGGGTGTTCCTCCCTTCGCACGCGCCGTGGCGACGTGGGGAAGCCGCATGGTCGCTTCGGCATTCTTCAGCAGGACCTGCGCGATCGGCGCCGAGATCGGGACCGCGAGCACCAGCGCCGGTATGACGAACGACGCCACCGAACCGTCCGGGAAGAGCGAGAACAACCCGAGTTGCACCGAGAAGATCTGCAGGATCACCAGGCCGAGCCAGAAGGTCGGTACCGAGCTGAACAGCGGCGGGATGTTGCGCACCGCCTTGCGCAGTCGCTCGAAACGGCTGGTCGTCGCCAGCAGGACGATGCCGACCGAGATGACGATCGCGAACACGGTTGCGGTCCCGGCAAGCTTCAACGTCTCGCCGACGACGTCGGCGATGCGATCGGTGACCGCTTGCCCACTCGACAGCGAGAAGCCGAAGTTGCCGCTCGCCAGCTGCACGAGCTGCCCGAAATACTGTGCGAGCAAAGGCTTGTCGTAACCGTAGAACTGCTTGACCTGCTCGACGACTTCCGGGTTGAAGTATCCTTCCCCCTTCGCCACGAAGATCGTGGCGGGATCGGACGGGAGGATACTCACACCCCAGAACACGACGGTGTACGCGAGCAGCAGCACCAGCAGCGACTGCCCGATCCTGGAGAGCACGTATCGCGTCATCGCGCGCGCCTCGGCTTCGTCATCTATCCCTCCGCCTGCGAGGACTTCCAGGCACTCTGGAAGAGCGGCTCGGTCAGGTTCGTGAACTCGATGTGCACGTCCGGCGAGGCGGAGTGCACCTGCACCTCGTCCCACAGCACCAGCGCCAGGTGCTTGTCGACGACCTGCTGCTGCACCTGCGCCAGAACGTCGTTGCGCTTCTGCGGATCGGTCGCGGACAGTTCCTGACCGGACAGCGCGATGAGCTCGTCGTCCGCGGCGAACGTCAGCGTGTTCTTGTCGCGCCCGAACAGCAATGCAAGGCCCACGTTGTAGTACGTCCTGGTCCCCAGGAGCGGCTTGCTCGGGTCGGCGACGGCGATGTTGTAGGCGGTGGTGTCGCCTGCGTTGTTGACGAGCTTGATACCGAGGTCGCGCCACTGCGACTCGATGAACTCGAATGCCGGCTTGATCACCACGCTCTGCACCGACGCGGACACACTCAGCTCGAGCGGCCTGCCGTCCTTCTCGCGGATGCCGTCGGGCCCGACCTTCCAGCCGGCCTCGTCGAGCAGCCGTGCAGCCTCGTCGGGGTTGTACTCGATCTTGTCGCCGAGGTCGACGAACGCGGGATCGTCGTGGTTCAGAACCGAATCCGCTGCCCGGTAGCTGTCGGACAGAACGGTGGCCACGAGGGCGTCGCGGTCGATGCCCAGTTGGAGGGCCCGGCGCACGCGCACATCGCTCACGTCCTCGTTGCCGATGCGGACAGCGGCGATGTTGGAGGTCAGCAATGGGGCCGAAACGGGAATGACCTGCTTACCCGCGGCGGCGAGCCCCGCTTCGTCGGTCGGCTGGATTCCGCGCGCGACGTCGACCTGTCCGGACTGCACCGCCCCGGCACGCAGTCCCGGCTCGCCGATCGCACGGATCTCGATCTTGTCGAGGTACGCCGGCCCCTGGTTCGGGGACACTGCGGGCGGCCACGCGTAGTCGTCGCGCCGGGTCAGCACGACCTTCTGGTCGGGCACGTGGGATTCGTAGACGAAAGCGCCCGAACCGACGACGTTCTCGATCTTGGCCTGGCCCTCGTAGTCGAGCGCGAGCGTCGACGCCGCACGGATTCCGGCGCGGTGACCGGCCACGACCCGGTAGAAGTTCGTGTTGGGTGCGGACAGGTACACGGTCACCGTGTTACCGGAAACCTCGGAGCGGTCGTAGCCGACGAAGTCCGTGAACGCGGGAATCTTCTTGTCGGGGTCGCCCTTTCCGACCTGATCGAGGTTCGCCTTGACTATGTCGGCCGTCAGCGGAGTTCCGTCGCTGAAGGTCACACCGTCCCGGATCGTAAATGTGTACACGGTGGCGTCCTCGTTCCGGGAGAAACTCTCGGCCAGCCATGGTGTGATCTCACCGTTCCTCGGATCGGTGTAGACCAGACGGTCCACGATCTGCAGGAACAGGTTGCCGGTCGAGTAGAAGCCGCTGAGGGCGTCCGTCACGTACATGACGTCGGAGTAGACGACCGTTCCGCCCTGCTGCGGTTCACCGGACGGTCCCGTCGAGGCCGACTGTCCACCTTGCGAGCATCCTGCCAGTACGCCCGCCGCAATCAGGCCGGCGACCAGCTTCTTTACGCGTGACATGAATTCCTCACTGTGTTGCTGACTTTCGAAATCGGCGCTGGCCGATCCGTGCGAGACTCGACGGCCGTCCGCATTCCCGACAGACGGTAGGGCCCTTGGTCCCGGGCCTCAATGAATTACTTCGCCCTGGCCGAAACTCTCCACCGAAAGCGACGTGGAGCGCTCAGGCGAACGCGGCGCGCAGCGCCGCACCCTCGTAGGCGCGCTTGTAGATGCCCTTCTCCTGCAGCAACGGCACCACGTGTTCGACGAAGTCCACGAGACCCGACGGCGTGATCGCCGGGTTGATGTTGAAACCGTCCGCCGCGCCGGTGGTGAACCACTCCTCGATCCGATCGGCCACGAACTCCGGGGATCCCACGAATCGCAGGTGGCTGTTGCCCGCGTCGGTCACTCGCAGAACATGACGGAGGGTGACCTGGGGCCCGGTCACGAACCGCCGGATCGACTCGTGCGAACTGATGCTCCCCTCGACCTCGGACAGATCCGGAAGCCGATCGACCGGGAACGGCGAGTCGAGTTCGATTCCGCCGAGGTCGATGCCCAGGCGCTGTTCGAGGGCCGCGATTCCGCGCTCCGGTGGATTGAGCGAACTGATCTCCTCGTGCAGTCGCTCGGCCTCCCGCTGCGTACTGCCGACGATCGGGATGAGACCGGGCAGGACCCTCACCGGCGGCCTCGACGAGGTTCCACCGCGCTGAAGAGCGTGGAGTGAACTGCGGAAGTCCCGTGCCTGCCGGATGTCCTGCGCGACCGAGTAGACGGCGTCGGCATACTTGGCGGCCAGCTGTCTGCCCCGGTCCGAGGCACCGGACTGGAACAACAGCGGGCGACCGTGTGGTGAACGCGGCGTGTCCAGCGGGCCTTTCACGGCGAAATGCGTGCCGCGATGGTCGATGGGCACCACCGACGCCGTGTTCACCTGTACGCCTGCGGCCTTGTCGAGGACGATCGCGTCGTCGCCCCAGCTGTCCCACAGCCGGAGCAGGACGTCGATGTACTCGTCGGCCCGTTCGTACCGATCCGCGTGGGGTGGCAGCGCATCGAATCCGAAGTTCCGTCCCGCCGATTCCGATCCGGTGGTGACGATGTTGACTCCCGCTCGCCCGCCACTGAGATGGTCGAGCGTGGCGATCTGCCGGGCGATGTTGTACGGGTGTGTGAACGTCGACGACACGGTGGCGATGAGACCGATGTGCGATGTCGACGGTGCGAGCGCGGACAACAGCGAGACCGGTTCGAGGGGTGAGAAGAGATAGGCCCAGTCGTTGTCCGGGACCGCCGGGGTGTTCGCAACGAACAATCCGTCGAACAGTCCCCGCTCGGACAGTGCCGCGTACTCACGGTAGTAGTCGAGGTCGAGAGCCCCCTCGGGCTTCGCCGACGGGTGCCGCCAGCCGCCCTGCGTGAATCCGATCGCACGAATCACCGAATTCAGAATCAATGTGGACATGATCGGTCCAGCACCTTCCTCGGGGTCGCAGTCGCGGGGCCGCAACGGCACCCGTGATCGAGGCTAGGTCGAGCGCCGAGGTTCACCGAGAGTTCCGATCACCCTGAATCAGGATGGGAGATGGACTTTTCCGCGCATCGACACGTATCCGAACCAGACTGAGCACAACCCTGTCGGGGAACCCGCGGACGCGAGATTCTGTCGTCTGCGCTCACCTTGCGCGCAGCCTCCTTTTGTTTCTTCGCTCGTCCGAGACGAAGCGCCAACCGCCTCTTCACAGGAAACCGATGACCACATACATCTCCGGGAAAGACCTACTCGAGCTCGTGTCCGATCGCGCCCCGGCCGTCGCCGTACTGGACGTGCGCACTCCGTTGGAACGCAGCAAGGGCCATATCGCGGTCAGCGCGTCTCTGCCGTTCCACGAGATCGAGCAGCGCATCGTCGATCTGGTTCCCGGCACTGCCACCACCGTGGTACTGGCCGGCGAGTCGGATACCGACGGACCCGCTGCCGACCTGCTCGAATCTCTCGGCTACAGCGACGTCCGGGTGCTCGAGGACGGTCTCACCGGATGGACGAACGCCGGTGGTCGCCTCTACACGGGCACGAACGTGCGCAGCAAGACCCTGGGCGAGTGGATCGAACACGAGTTCTCCACTCCCACCGTCGACAGCACGACCGTGCAGGGCTGGATCGAGCAGGGCGACGACGTCGTCATTCTCGACAGCCGACCGACGACCGAGTACCTGCACCACCACATTCCGGGTGGATACGACACCGGCGGCGGAGCCGAGATCGCTTATCGTGCAGGCAGTGTCGTGAAAAGTCCCGACACCAAGGTCGTCATCAACTGCGCGGGGCGCACGCGCGGCATCGTGGGCGCCCAGTCCCTGATCAACACGGGCATCGCCAACCAGGTCTTCTCCCTCTACAACGGCACCCCCGCGTGGGAGCAGTCCGGGCGTTCTCTCGCCTTCGGTGACGAGCAGGCACTTCCGGCACCGCAGGACGTCTCGGACGAGCTCGCCGCATGGGTGCGTGCCACCTTCGACAAGGCCGGTGTGCAGGTCCTCTCTCCCGACGCCGTCCAGGAACGCCTGGCCGATGCGTCCACGACCACCTATGTCTTCGACGTTCGCACGCCCGCAGAGTTCGCGGCCGGCCATTTCGAGGTCAGCGTGTCCGCGCCGGGCGGACAGCTGGTGCAGCAAGTCGACAACCACATCGCCGTCCCGAACGCCCACGTCGTCCTCGTCGACGATCAGGACTTCGTGCGGGCCGCGAGCACCGTTCAGTGGCTGCGATACCTGCACACCGGCCCCTTGTCGGTTGTCGCGTACACCGAGGACGCGGTACTCGATCATCCGCGTCGTGCGCTCCCTCTTCCGGACGCGCAGCACGTGGACCGGTCCGAGCTCGAGCAGTGGCGAACCGACGGCACCGACCATCTTGTCGTGGACCTGCGGCCCTCCGCCGACTATGCCGCCGGACACATCCCGGGCTCGGTACACGCCCGCCGCGAGCAACTCACCCAGATCGCCGAGAAGGCACCGGACGCGACACTCGTGCTCGTCGGGAACGACCGGTACTCGCCGGAACACGTCGTCTCCGAAGTGCCGGCGTCCGTAGTAGTCCTGGCCGGCGGAATCGACGCCGCGGAAACACTCACCACCGATGATCCGCACTACGCCGGTGATATCGCCGACCGCACCGGACCGCCCCCGTTCGGTCCCGAGCGGGACCGCTGGTACGCAGAGTATTTCGAGTGGGAACTCGCGCTTCTGGAGACGACCAGCGGCGATCCGCACTTCGCCTTCGCGGAGATCGCGTCGTGACCGCAGCACAGGCGGACTCCCTCGTGGCCGCAAGCGCAACGGTGACGGGAGCGACCGGCGAAGAAGCATCCGTCCGGTTCCTCGAGGAACTCCGGGCACGCGTCGCAACCTTCCGCGACGAGGCACCGTCGCGGGACAGGGAACGTCGCTACCCGTTCGACGAGGTCGAGCAACTGCGCAACATCAAGTTCTGGGCGTTGAACGTGCCCGTCGAGTTCGGCGGGCTGGGGCTCGACCGCCGGACCCTGATCCAGGCGATCATCGCGGTGTCCTCCGTGGACGGAAGCCTCGGCCAGCTTCCGCAGAACCATTTCGCGACCGTCGAACGGCTGTTGCTGTCCGGATCACCCGAGCAACGGGAGTTCTACCTGCGCGAACTCGGCAGCGGGGCGATCTTCGGAAACGCGACCGCAGAACCGGGTGAGCGCCGGCCGGGTGAAGCGCACACCACGGTCGTCGAGCGCGACGGCAGGCTGTACCTGTCCGGACGGAAGGTCTACGCGACCGGCTCGCTCTTCGGCGACTTCATCGCGGTCCAGGCACGCAACGAGGCAGGCGGGCAGGAGACGGTCGTGGTGCGGCCCGACGACCAGGGCGTCGTCATCCACGACGACTGGGACAGCTTCGGTCAGAGGACGACCGGTTCGGGCTCCGCGGAGTTCGACGATGTCGAGGTGCAGCCGATCCAGCTCCTCTCCCGCTCCTCGGATCCGGCGACAACCTATCGCATCTCGGCGCTCTCCCAGCTGATCCACGCGGCGATCGACACCGGTCTCGCGGAGGGCGCGCTGTACGAGGCGCTGGCACTCGCTCGGCGGGTCCACGGCGGACGCGGAAGCGGTGCCGCCGAATTCCGCGACGACGTGCTGGGCGTCGCGCACCTCGGCGAACTGCGGATCGCAACGACCGCCGCGCGACGGCTCGTCGAATCCGCGGCACGGCGGCTGGACTCCCTCGGTCCCGACACCGCGCTGAGCGCCGTCATCGACGTGTTCTACGAAGTGGTCCAGGCGAAGGTGCTCAGCACCCGCACCGCACTGAGCGTGACGACCGACCTGTTCGACATCGGTGGCTCGAGTTCGACCAAGCCGGCGTTCGGCCTGGACCGTTACTGGCGCGATGCCCGCACCCACACCCTGCACGATGCGGTCCGCTGGAAGCCGTATTCGCTCGGCAAGTGGCTGATCGACGAGGAAGTCGCCGACGCCTGGAGCCTCGCGCGGCCGTTGCTCCCGCTCGCGGACCTCGAGAACGCCGCGGACGATCCGGTCGCCTTCTACGGGAGCGCTCGGTGACCGAACGCAGGCTGCATCTCAACATCAACGTCAACAACAGCGGCCGGCACCCGGCCTCGTGGCGCGTACAGAACGATCCGCTCTCGTTCCTCGATCTGGGCTACTACGAGGAGATCGGGCGGCTCGCGGAACGCGGCCGCCTCGACGCCGTGTTCTTCTCCGACGGCTTCGACTACTCCGCGCCGAACATCACGCGACCGTGGCAGGCGCTCGACCCGATCGTTCCGCTCACCGCGGTCGCGCGGGCGACCGAGCACGTCGGCCTGGTCGCGACCGTGTCGTCGAGTTTCGATCACCCGTACAACATCGCACGCAAGATCGCCTCCCTCGACTACGCGTCCGGTGGGCGTGTGGCATGGAATGTCGTCGCGACCCGCGCGCTCGCCTCCGCGAGGCTGTTCGGACTCGACGCCGTGCCCGACCACGACGTCCGCTACGGTCGCGCCGAGGAATCGGTCCGAGTCGTCAAGGCGCTGTGGAACTCCTGGGAGCGTGATGCACTGGTCGCCGATCAGAGTTCCGGGAAGTTCGCCGACGTGGCGCGCATTCACCCGATCGATTTCGAGGGCGAGCACTTCCGGGTTCGCGGGGCACTCAACGTTCCGCGCTCACCGCAGGGCCGTCCCGTCCTCCTTCAGGCAGGCGGTTCGCCGCAGGGCATCGAACTCGCGGCCCGGCACGCGGACGCGGTCTTCACCGTCAATCACACGCTGGCCGCAGCGCAGGACTTCTATCGGACGGTCAAGTCGAAGGCTGCCGGTCACGGGCGTTCACCGGACGAGATCCTCATCCTCCCCGGCCTGTTCCCCGTTCTGGGCAGCACCGAGAAGGAGGCGCGCGAGCGGAAGGACCGGCTCGACGAGATCGCCGGATTCGAGGAGGAACTCGAATCTCTCAGCAGGACACTCGGTCTGGACCCGGGCGACCTCGCACTCGATGCTGCGTTGCCGTGGGACAAGATCGAGGACTTTTCGGCTCGGGCCGGGGTGAGTCAGGGCTTCGCGAACGCGATCCTCGATCTCGCGCGGCGGGAAGACCTGACGGTCCGGGAACTGCTCGCGCGCAATCCGAACGGCCATCGGGTCGTCGTCGGAACACCCGAGCAAGTCGCGGATTCCATCGAGGAGTGGTTCCGCGGGCGCGGCGCCGACGGTTTCAACCTCAACGCCGACTACTTCCCGAGCGGTCTCGAGCTGATCGTCGACCAGCTGGTTCCGGAGCTGCAGCGTCGCGGCATCTTCCGGCGGGAATACGAGTCGACGACACTGCGCGGCAACCTCGGCCTGCCGATCCCGTGGGGTGACGACCGCGTATGACGGCGTTGCCGGCCGGAAACGGTTCGCTTCGGCGCCTTTTCCGGCCGGCATCGATCGACGATGCGACTTGGCGGGAGTCAAGCCGCCGGCAGGACCAGCACCTGACGCTGCCGAACCGTGGGCATGACGATCTCGTCGACCACAGCGGCCGCAAGCGTCTCGTACGACAGCGCCGCACCCAGCGCTTCCGGGCCGACGACCTCGGTCAGCGTGTACGCCGACACCTCGGCCGCGTCGGACGACAGACCCGCCGGTGGGGTGACGATCAGCCAGTCCGGCGCCGGATCCGCCTGCGAGAGAACAGTGTGTTCAGCCGCGTGGGCCCGCGCGAACGGGAGCAGCGCATGTGGAAAGAGATCGGCGACGTCCGACACGACACGACCGTCCGGCAACTGCAGGTTCGCGAACAATCCCACGGTCACGATCCGCACGTCGGGTGATCGCCGCCCGGCCAGGATCGCGCCCAGCACCCGCGCGTAGAACGTCTCGTCGAACCCGTCGAACGACGGCGGCGGGGTCGAGAACGGCGTCACGGCATTGACGACGGCATCCGCGTCGGCGAGTGCGCGTGCCACATCCGCCGCATCGGTGGCATCCCCTTCGACCACGGTGACCCCTCGCTGGGCCAACCACGGGTGCCGCGCCCTCGCCCGCACCAGCGCAGTGACCGAATGACCTTCGGTCAGAATCCTTCTCACGACGGCACTGCCCGCGCGCCCTCCGGCACCGAGCACCGCGACGCGGAGCTCGGTCACGCCGACCCGCCCAGAACCGCGGCGGGAAGCCTCGGCGGCAACGGGCCGTGCGGCAGTTTCGGGCCCACCGCCCGCCGAGCGCCGGGGACGCGACCGTTACCCCAACCCAGTTCTGCCCGGTACCGGCCGATGTGTTCGGCGTCGAGGTCCTCCTCGGACACCGGCGTCGCCTGCGGATGCACGTACAGCGCATCGGTCGGGCAGTACGCCTCACACATGAAGCAGGTTTGGCAGTCGCTCTGGCGGGCGATGACCGGGATGCCGGTGGCGGTGCGCTCGAACACGTTGGTGGGGCATGCGTCGACGCACTTGTCGCAGCCGATGCACGCGTCGGCGATCAGCAGTTCGATCATGACGCCACCAGCAGTGAGTTCCGGACCGCCCCGGTTCGCGTCCACACCGTGTCGAGCCCGCCCGTCAGAACGTGGTGATGCTGGGCGGGGTCGAGGTCGGGATGATCGGACCGCTTGCTCATGCCGCGGGTTTCGGTGCGGGCCAGCGCGGAATGGTAGATCCAGCGGCCGACTGCGGTGATCGCCGCCGCCTGCCGTGCCCGGACCCGCTCCTCGCCCGAGGCGCCGAGACTCCGCGTCGCATCCGCCCACAGCCCGTCGAGCTGACCCAGCGCTGCTTGCAGCCGGGGGCCGTCGCGCAGCAGGTTCTTCTCGACCGGGAGCAGTTCGTCGCGGGCCGCGGCGAGCACCGTGGCCGTGTCGAGGGTCGGACGGCCGGTCGGGCGCAGCCCCGCCCGACCGGCCGGGCGCAGATCGGAGGCGGTCACCCGCGCGACCGTGCGCGCGAATCGGGCCGCGCCGGTTCCCGCCCAGCTGCCCGACGACATCGCCCACGCCGCGTTGTGGCTGCCCCCGCCCGTGAATCCCCCGCAGATGCGTTCGCGGGTCGCGGCGTCACCGGCGGCGAACAGACCGGGCACCGACGTCGCGCACGTGTCGTCGACGAGGTCGATACCGCCGGTGCCGCGGACGGTGCCTTCGGCGAGCATCGTCACCTCGAAGCGGTCGGTGAACGGGTTGATGCCGCGCCGGTCGAACTGCAGGAAGAAGTTGGGCTGTCCGGCCCTCATCATCCGCTGCACCTGCGGGTCGGCGCGGTCGAGCTGAGCGAACACCGGTTCGGTCAGCAGGGTCCGCGCGATCACCGAACGGCCCTGCGACGAGCCGGCGCCTTCGAGCACGCGACCGTCCGCGTGGAAGAACGTCGCGTAGCCGTAGTAGGCGGTCTTGGTGACGGTCGAACCGGCCGCCGCGATCCCGTATGCGTTCGCGAACTCCATCCCGGAGAACGACGCACCGGCCTCGGCGGCCATCAGAGCGCCGTCGCCGGTGTCGACGTTGGTGCCCAGCGCACCGGACAGGAATGCGCAACCCCCGCTCGCGATGACCACGGCCCCGGCGGTGATCCGGTAGTCACGGTCGGCCTGGCGCCGGTATCCCGCAGCGCCGCGCACCTGCCCGTCGGCGTCGACGAGCAGTTCCAGCGCCGGCGAATGGTCGAGGATCCGCACGCCGGCGCGCTTGATCCAGGCGCGCATCCGTCGCATGTACTCCGGGCCCTGCACGCCGGTGCGAATCTGCAGACCGGTGTCGGGGTCGACGGGGAACGGGTAGCGGCCCTCGTCCGCGAGCAGGTTCATGTTCTCGTACGTCTGGTCGAGCACCCGGTCCATCCAGTGGTGATCGGCCAGGTAGCCACCGAGCGCTTCACGGCTCGCCTTGGCCTGCTCCCGCGCGGACCGCTCGGGCGCGACGTACCAGACACCCGTGCCCGACGGTGCGGTCGCGCCGCTGGTCCCGCAGTAGCCCTTGTCGACGAGCACGACGTCGGCCCCGGCGCGGCGGGCACGCAAGGCGGCCCACGTCCCGGCGGGTCCACCGCCGATGACGAGAACGTCGGTACTCAGATCCAGTGGTTCGGTCACGGAAGGGCTCCTGTCACGCGGGGTCTTCCGCGAAGATTCCGCATCCACCCCGTGGACACAATCACCAGAATCAGCGTGACTCGAACCCAGCCGCCGATCGACTACCCACAATCCACGACCCGCCCTCGTCGGAGTCGAGGACAAGCGGCGCCGAATACAGGTAGCGCGCTACTCGTGACCGTCGCTACTGCACCGGCACAGACTGAGAATCCGCACCATCCCCACGAGGAGGAACCATGACGGATTCCCGAAGCTCTTCTCGCGAACCGGAACCCACCGCCGATTTCGGCGCCCCCGTGTTCGCCGGAACGGAAATCGACCAGAGTGTCGGATTCGACGACTCGCCCGGCGTCGCCGACGTCCCGTCCGAGGAGGGCGCGCACGCGCTCGAGCCGTGCAGCGAAGGTGACATCCCCACGGCATCCGTCGCCGACCTGATCCGCCAGTACACACCTGAAGGGTGATCGACGATGGAAATCCGCTTTCGCAACAACTATCCCGCCACGGTATCGGTGGCGGTGATGTTCTACAGCCCCGGAACCTGTGGCAATCACGGTAATTGGGGGACGCGCGGCTGGTGGAACATCGCACCCGGACAGATGGCGCATGTACTCAACACCACCAACCGATTCATGTACTACTACGCCGAGGCCGGCGACGGCGCCCGGTGGGTCGGGAACTTCGGTCCGATGTACGTCTACCGGAACAGTTTCGATTCGTGCATCAACATCGGATCCACGGCCGCGATCGGTCGCGTAGGAACACGGCAGATCGACACCGGAGGAAAGAACACGATCGTCAACCTGAACCCCTGACCCCTACCCGAACCGGGGGGATCGTCCGTCCCGCCGGAAAACCCATCGAGGAAATGCCATGACCGAAAACAATGCCCGACATTTCTGTTCACTGGTGTTGCCGCCACAGGCCACCGAGAAGACCCGGGCCGCGCTGCTGAAGGAATCGAAATGGGGCGTCGGAGATCGGGTCACCGTCCGATTCCTCGAGGGCGATCCGGACCTGCGGCGACGGGTACGCAACGTCGCAGAGGAATGGACCGGGGAGAAGATGGCGAATCTCTCTTTCCGCTTTGTGGATTCGGGTCCGGCGGACATCCGGATCGGCTTCGAACAGGGCGACGGATCCTGGTCGTACCTGGGCACCCAGTGCCGGCAGATCCCTCCGGCGGAACGCACGATGAACTACGGGTGGCTCACTTCCTCGTCGTCCGACGACGAGCTGCGCCGCGTCGTCCTCCACGAGTTCGGGCATGCGCTCGGGCTCATCCACGAGCATCAGAACCCGAACCGTCCGATCGCGTGGAACCGCCGGGCCGTCATCGCCGACCTGTCGGGTCCGCCCAACAATTGGGATCCCGCGACGATCGAGCACAACATCTTCAAACGGTATGACCCGCGGTCGGTTTCGGCCACGCCCACCGATCCGGACTCGATCATGATGTATCCGATTCCGGCCCGGTGGACCACCGACGGATTCTCCGCGGATCTCAATTCCGAACTGTCCGATACGGACAAGGAGTTCATCCGTGATGCCTACCCGTGGTGAGCATCGGACTCGGGAGGCCGGTCGTTCCGTGACCGGCCTCCTGGCACGTACGGTGCGGGCGGTGGCGAAAGTCCTCGCCCGCCTCCTTGCCCTGGTCCACCGCGATACCGACCTCGACGAAACCGAAGCGGCACCGGATGCGACAGTGGCCGAGACATTTCCGGAGGATCGAATCCTCGAATCCGCCCCGGCACCCGAACCGTCGACCGGCACCCGCACGGCTTACGCGCGGCTCGACGCGCCCGATCGAGTCGCCCCGGGTGGTGTCTTCGAGCTGGATGTGGGTCTCGCGGAGTCACCCGGACGCGGCGTCACGAGTCCCCAACCTCTCTCGGTTCCGGACACGGAATTCACTTTGACGGTGACGGTTTCGGCCGACGGCTTCGAGGTGCTGGGTGGCGCCTCGCTTGTCCGCACCATCGCCGTGAATCCCGACGATCCCTATCCGTACGACGTGATCCGGTTGCGTGCGATCGACGACGTCGCCCTGACGCCGGCCCGCAGCATCCTTGCCGTGTACGCGATCGAGGGTCGCACGATCGGGATCGCCACTAGGTCGGTGGTGGTCGGCGACGGTGCCGTCCCCGCCGAGCCCGAGCGAGCCGGCGTCGATTGGGTGCTGCCGACCGATCCGGACACGCGGCCCGATCTGGAACTGGTGGTCACGCCCGGCAACGACGTCGGCGGGCAGCGCCTGTTCTGGTATTTCCGGTCTCCGCATCCGACGGTCGGTGACGGCAGTTTCGTCGCCGCGGATCTTCCTGTGACGGTCGCGACCACCGTGCGGCAACTACTGAACGGCGTCGAGGACCGCACGACCCTCGACGATCTGCCCTACTACCTGCGCGGCGTCGGCCGGCGTATCGCCGACGCGATTCCCGATCCGGTATGGCAGGCATTGAAGGCCACGGCCGACGCGGTGGAGGGTCCGCCGAGTGTGCTGCTCGCGTCCGCCGACCCGTACATCCCGTGGGAGCTGGCCCGCATCCCGTGGTGCCACGACGACCCGCCCCTCCTCGGTGCGCAGACCGTCATCGGCCGCTGGCCGTACCTGGCGAACGGCCGGAGCCCCGCTCCCGCTCCCCGCCTCGAACTGGATTCGATGGCCGTCGTCTTCGGGGAGTACTCCGGCGGTGAGAATCTCGAGGAGGCTGCGCGGGAGGCCGCCCACCTGCGTGCGCACTATGCGGCGCAGCCCGTCGACGCACGGATGAGGGACATCCTGCGCTGCCTCGACGGCACCCCGAGGGCAGACGCGCTGCATCTCGCGGTGCACGGCAACTTCGACCCGACCGGCATGCGCGACGGTATCTACCTGGTCGACGGCAACTATCTGAGCCCGGTGTCCGTCGAAGGAGTCGAGTCGAGCCCGATTCGGCTGGCGTTCCTCAATGCCTGCCAGCTCGCACAGGGCCGCGAGGTGTTCGGCATCTATGCGGGTATGGCGTTCGCACTGTTGAACATCGGCGCCGAAGCGGTGGTCGCACCGTTGTGGAAGGTGAACGACACCGCGGCCCGTGAACTCGCGGCGGCGTTCTACCCCGCCCTGTTCACCGATGTGCGATCGCCTGCCGAATTCCTGCGTGAATCCCGGTGCCTGTCAGTGGAGACGAACCCCGCAGCGACCTCCCTCGCCTACATCTACTTCGGTCATCCGCTGCTGCGGGTGAAGTGGATCCCTTAGGCGGCTCCGCCGCCGGTGTGTCGTTGTGGCGGCTCCAACCGCCACAACGGCACACCGAGGGATCGGAGCCGCTTCGACGGCGGCAAGAAGTAGGGCTGGGTCAGCGCGGCGCCGCGTCGACCAGGTCGTGTTCGACGCCGTAGTCGACACGCATCCGCTCGATCGCGGCGTCACGCCCCTTGTAGGCGCGCAGGGTCACCCGCTCGCGGTCCGGGTGGCGACGGTCCTGGATGCGGTTGACGAGAGCGAGGACAGGGCCGACGCGGCGCAGCACGTGCTTGACCGGCCCGTCCGGGATGTGGAGGGCGTCGGCGTCGGCGTCACCGATGAACATGCGCTGCAGGCCGTACATCAACGTCCGCGACACGGCCCGCTTGATGCGCTCGTTGCCCGGCAGCAGGTTGGCCAGTTCCGGGACGAGGTAGTCGTCGGTGAGCGCGACGACGAACTCCCGGTCGTCGTCGCCCGGGCCGGGCGAGGTCAGCCGGTACAGCTCCTCGACGAGGATGTGGTCGGCTTCCTTGCACAGGTTCAGCTCGTCGCTCATCCCGATGACATGGCCGACGTAGCGCCACAGGTGGTAGATGTCGTCGCGCTCCTCGTCGGTGAACCGCACCCCGAGCATCTCCATCGCTTCGACGGCGATGTGCCCGAACTCCGCCATCGTCAACGCCATGTACGACTGCGGGATCGGCACTCCCCACGCCTCCTCGTCCCAGCGACCGCTCGCGAGGATGCCGCGACGCACGTGCGCATGGATCAGCCGGACCCGCACGGTGTACGCGAAACCGGCTGCGTCACGTCGCATTCCACCGCGGGTCAGCACATGCCGCAACCACTCCCCGACCTCGACGGACCGGACCGCCGGTTGGCTGACGTACCGACCGGTCAAAGCCAATGGCTTACCGGCGATCTCGTTGCCGGCACCGCGCACCAGCGAGGCGGCGCCGAGCACCATGCCGAGGATCGGAGTGTGCCGGACCAGGGCGTCGGCGGCGTTGTCCAGGCGGTCGTGGTCGACCCAGTCGGGTTCCTCGTCGAGGAATTTGAACAGCATCCGCAACGATTCGGGGGCGTCGGTGACGGAGTCGATTCCGCCCTCGAGGGCGGCCCGCACCGCGTCCGTCGCCGACAGGGCACCGAAGTCGTCGGCGACCACGGCGTCGGCCAGCGGATCGGCCTGCCACATTCCGTCCAGCCAGCGGTGTCCGAGGTCGCCGTAGCGACGCACCGCGATGTCTGCGTTGGCAAGGTCCCGAGGAATCCATCGCTCCATGCATCTCATGGAAACACGAGGAATCCTCACTTACTATTCACTTTCTGTGAGCTCCCACCAGGACCGAAACACTGCAGGTAGAGGCGCACGCAAGTCGCCGACGCAGCAGCGCAGCCGCGAAATGCGCAAGCACCTCCTCGCGTCTACGCACGAGCTGCTCGCGAAGAGTCCGTCGGTGCGTCCCACCACGACCGCCCTCGCCGAGCACGCCCACGTCAGCATCGGCACCGTGTACCGCTACTTCCCGGACATCGACACGATCGTCGACGAACTGCGGATGTCGGCGGTGCACGACATCACCACGACATTGTCGACCGCGATCGGCCGGGCGATGGATCAGGAACCCGAGGTCGCGATGGTCACCGTCGTCGAAAGCCTCACCGCGGCGTTCGAGAAGCACGCGGCCGTGCTGCGCGTGTCGTACACGTCCGGTGAAAGCGAATTCGGGATGGCCTGGGCCGAAATCGAAGGACCGCTGCGGCCGCTGGGCCGGATCATCCCCGCCCGCCTGCGACCGGATCTCGACGACGCCGCACTCGACGACCTCGTGTTCATCATCATGGGCGCGACCGCCAGTCTGTGCTCGCGGATCGCTCTGCTGCGCCCGCCACGGTCCGACCGGGACAGACTCGTCGCGGTCGCCGCCCGCATGCTGCTCGCCGCCGTCGAGGACGCCTGAGCTGCGAATACCGGCAAAGGTCGTGTCGTGCTGGCACACTCGCGGCCATGAACGATCTCCCCGTCACGATCACGGTCGCCGGTCACGCCGAACGCGAGTACGCCCCGAACCGCTGCACGGTCGCACTGCAGGTGCACGCCGACGGTGCCACGCGGGAGCAGGCCGCCGACCCGGTCGCGGCGGCGATCGCCACCGTCACCGGTCTCGTCACCGACCTGCGTGAGCGTCCCGACAGCCCCGTGAAGCGCTGGACGTTCGATCAGGTGCGCCACAGCCGGTACCGCCCGTACAACAACGAGGGCAAGACGCTCCCGTGGCGGTACACGTCGTCGGCGTCGATCACGGTCACGTTCCACGAGTTCGACGCGGTCGCCACGTTCGTGGACCGGGTCTCGGGGATCGAGGCCGTCACGGTGTCCGACCTGCGCTGGTGGATCACCCGCAAGTCGCGGCAGAAAAAGCTCGCCGAAGTCCGCGACCTTGCAGTGCAGAACGCCCTCGACAAAGCGAAGGGCTACACGAAGAGCTTGGGATACAACAGTTTCCGCGCGGTCGCGATTGCCGATCCGGGCATGCTCGGGCTGCCGACGCCCCCGACCTCGTACCCGGGTGGTGGACCCGTGCTGCGGTCGGCGATGCGCGCGGACATGGCACCCGCCTCCGCGGAGAGCGGTCCCACATTTGCCCTCGAACCCGATCGCATCAGCATCACCGCGGACGTGGAGGCGAGATTCGAGGCATCGTAGCCCTCCCTACATGTCGGTGACGTCGGTCAATTCGTAATGCAGCGCCGACGTGCGCATCAGCCGGTGAGCCAGGTGCACACCGACGCGCTGCACAACGGGGAACTTCTCGTCGATCAACGCGCCTGCAAGGTGGTACTCCTCACCGGCCAGCAGATGCGCCGTCGCCTGGGCAGGCGGGCCCGTCGGCTTTCCCGACCACGTGCACGGGCGGATGCGCACGTTCGGGAAGTTGCGCAGCCGCTTGTTCTTCGACGCTTTGGCGGGAGTGCGGAAGTAGGCGTGGCCGTGGTCGACGACCAGGTTGACGGGTGTGTCGACCCAGGTGCCGTCGCGTTTGCGGGTCTGGAGTTGCACGACCTTCTCGCCCTCGAACCGTCTCAGGGCCGGCGATTCGTTTCCGGGCATGCTGCTGGGACCCGACTTCTCGGCATCGCGAGGCGGGCCCTTGTGGAGGGTCGGCGCGTAGACCAGCTGCTGGACGCGGCCGTCGAACGTGTGGGATTCGAGGAGTTCGAGGTCGAACTCGGCACCGGGCACAAACACCGGGTTGCGGCCGCTGGTGCCGGTGATCGCCGGGAAGATCGTGATCACGAGTCGGTCGACCAGCCCGGCCGCCATGAGCGCCCGGTTCATCGACAGGCTCCCGTGCGACCACAGCGGCAGGTCGGATTCGGCCTTCAACCGAGGGATCGCGGTGAGCGCGTCCTCGGCGACGAGCGTCGTGTTCTCCCACTTCAAAGGTGGTTCGAGTGTCTTGGAGAGGACGATCTTCCGGGCCCTGTTGATCAGATCGAAGGTGGGATCGTCCCCGGATTTGACGATCCGATAGAAGTCTCGGTAGGTGTTGGCACCGAGCACGAGGATCCGGTCGGACCCGAACGCCTCGGCACGGCTTGCCACGAGTTCGGGCCCCTCCTTGCCCCAGTACCCGGGCCAATCCACCGCGGTACCGAACCCGTCGAGACTGACGAAAACGTCGAATGTGTAAGTGGCCATGGTGTTTCGAACCTCCGCATGCGACGACGCGGGCGTACGTTCGCCGCTGGGTCGAACGGTGATTGTCGAGTCTGGCACTTTCAACCGTAACGCGAACCGGCAGAGGACGGGAACCAACCTGGCCACGTCCCGGCATCTGCGCGTGTCCCACCACCGGTTTAGCGGTTCGTCGTGGCAGTCTCGTCAGAATGCACCCCTACGACGAGGGATTCGAGCCACCGAAGGCATGTTCGGAGTGGTGCCGGGCGCGGTCGTTCGATCTGCAGGTGCTCGACGAGGGCGTCACCGTCGACCTGGCATGGTGGAACGACCACCTCGAACGGGCCGGCCACGGCATCCGGCTGCGCGGCCGCAACCTCGACGGACGTGTCGTCACCGACGGTGACGCGATCGTCCCGCGGAACGACCTTCGGCTGGGCAGCGAACTGATCGACGCCGACCACGACGGCCTGGGCCTGCTGTTCCTGTGCGCGGCGTGGCGCAGCGCGCATCCACGACGACGCGGCGCCCGCCGATTCCCCGACGTCCGCGACGCACGCGCCCCGAAGAACCGGGACAGGCTCGCGAAGATCAAGGGAGTGCTCGACTACTGCGCGAAGACGAAGACTCTGCCCGAGGCGTCCCGGCAGACCTGGTCCGGGTGGCCGGACACCCCCGGGATCGGTGTTCCCCTCCTGGCGACGTACCTGTGGGCGGTCGGGGTCCAGACGGACGCCGGGCCCGCGCAGCTCCTCGACCAGCACGGGGTGTCGACGCTGGTCCACGAGGGATGGCTCGAGGATCCGTCCGTCGCCGATTTCACGCTGCGCCGCTACCACCGGTACGTCGATCTGCTCACGACGTGGGCGTCGCTGATGACCACCCGGCCCGAACTGGTCGAGATGTGGCTCGTCGACCGCTGGCACGCCCGCATCACCGAGGCACGGGACGGCTCGCACGCGACCCCGCGGCTGTTCTGACCCCCGGTAACACTCACCCCCGGTATCCACCGACCAGAAAGACAGCAGCGCGATGCATGCACCGCGGTGCTGTCTTTCTCGTCTGCGGCTCTGGTAACGCGTCCCTATCCATCGGGGTGGGCCGACTGCTCGACGTGGCGAGCCAGTTCCCGGGCGAGCACATCGAAGCGCGGATGCCGCGACCACGCCGCGCGGTCCCCGATCACATACAGGCGCTTCTTCGCCCGACTGACCGCGACGTTCGCCAGATTCGGTTTCGACGAGGCCCAGCGTTTCGCACCGTCGCTCGCCGGATCGCCACCCAGCACGAGGAACACCACATCGGCTTCCCGGCCCTGCGCGGTGTGCACCGTTCCCGCGGTGAGTCCGCCGAACCGGGAGGGCAGCGCCGTGAGCCGTCGCGCGACGTCCCGGAACGGGCTCAACACGATCACCTCCCCCATGTCCTGTCCCCTCCGGGCCAGGTCGTCGAGAAGTTCGACGAGTCGGTCGTACTCCGCCCGCACGAAGTGACCGCTGGAGGGGCCGGTGACGTCGATCCACCGCGACGACGGCAGCGACCCGCGTGGGCGCGGATCCCTGCCGTGCAGCATCGTGCCGCCGTAGGCGATGGTGTTGACGATCGAGAACATCGGCTCGTCGCAACGCCGGTGCACCCGCAGCGGTGCACCCACCCAGATCGGCCCCTCGTCGCCGGGCAGGGTCGTTCCCCATCGGTTGAGGCGATCGGCGATCGACTGCGCCGACGACCGCGCCGGCAGCCACCGCTCGTCCACGCCGAACTCGCGGCGTACCGCCTGCTGAGCCCGGAACGGCAGTGTGACAACGGGTTCGAGCTGAATCGGGTCGCCGACGACGACTGTACGGCGAGACCGCCAGATCGCGCCCACCGGGTTCTGCGGCGTGGACTGGCCGGCCTCGTCGATGAGCAACCAGCCGAGCGCTTCCCGTCCGAGTCCGCGGAACACCCGGTCGAAGGACGCGAAGGTCGTCGAAACGAGGGGGACGACGAAGAACAACGCGCGCCACGCGTCGGCAACGGCGGCCGGATCCAGATCCCGGGGTGCGCTTCCGGAAACGACGTCGGTCGCCCCGTGCAGGCTCTGCCGCATCTGAGTGGGCACGTGGGCGAGGAATTCCCGGTGCAGGTCGAGGGCGGCCAGGAACACACGTGATCGCGCCTCGGTGACCTCCTCGTCCGACCACGGCGCGGCCAGTTCCCTCACCGGGGCGGTGTCGCTGTCCTCACCGGGGACCGATGCACCCCACCGCTGCCGCGCCGCGTCGAGCGCGTGGTCGAGTTCTGCGACACGCGCGCGCGTGCCGCGATACCGGTGGGTGAGTTCGTCCTGCGTGCCCTGCAGGGCGACGAGCGCGTGCGTCGCTTCTTGATGGGCGGCAAAGGCCTGCCGGTAACTCTCGTCCCAGCGGGCGAGGGCCTCGGCGAGCTGGTCGCGATGGGCCTGCCATCGCCGTCGTTCCTCGCGGGCCTGCCGGCCGATGCGCCACCACGGAACTCGCGTCGCATCGTGCGCGGCGAGTTCCGCTTCGGCCGTGGACTTCTCCTGCTGCGTCCGTTCGACGGTGCCGCGCCGCACTTGCTCGGCGTCGGCGGCGCTGCGAACCGCGATCGCGTGCGCCGCCAACTGATCTTCGATCGCACCCAGTTCGCTGCGCCGATTCGCGCGTTCGCGGAGTTGCTCGTAGGCCCGCTGACGTTCGCCGAGCATCGTCGCGACCGCGTCACGTCGGGCACGATATGCGGCAACGGCTTCTCTCCAGGGACGTTCCGGTCCCGTGGATTCGAGTTCCTTGAGAATCGATTGGATACCTCGTCTGGCAGGTGCATCCCGCCCCGTGGTCTTTCCGTCGAACCACAGGGTGCTGGTGAATCGGGACCGGTAGCTCTTGCGACCGAGCCGGGCAGCGGTCAGCGCCCACGCCCGGGCCGGCTCGGTATCGCCGGCGGCGTCGACGTCCAGCAACGCCGTCGCGATGTCGGTGAAATAGTCGATCTCGAATCGTTCGCCGTCGATTGCGTCCGCGGCGGGCATCTCGAAGCTGATGTTCTCGACCGCCCCGTTGTTGGACGACGCCACCACCATCTCGAATCCGTGGAACGGCCCGGTCCACCGCTGCACGATCCGCGTATAGTCGCCGGTCTTCCAGCGGTGCGGTGTGGCCGCGAACGCCTCGGCCGGGTTCGCGAGGGCTGCGAGCCGGTCGGCACGTTCGACGACGATCGCCGCAACGAGATCGCGCAGCAGCGTGGACTTTCCGGTGCCCGGAGGACCGTTGACCGCGAAAATTCCGGCGCCGCTGTGCAACTCGTCCATGATGGTGTTCACAGCGAACTGCTGGCCGAGCGCGAGGGGATGCTCGGGTTTGCTCGGCCAACGGCCGGGCGGGATCGCGGCGGGGCGGCAGGCCGCCAGCGATGCTTCGGGGACGGCGCTCAGGTCGACCCGGGCGGCCACGTCGAGCCCGGTGTCGTCGGTGAGGTACTGCGCGAGCCCGGTGCCGATGTCACCGTGAGCGACCTGTTCCGCCACCCGATCGAGATCATCGGCGATGAAGCTGTTCAGGAAGTCGGTGCCGTCGATGCCGTCGGACTGGTTGACCTGCACCGACCGCACTCTGATCTCGGCGCAGTCGACCATGCCCTCCAGCCCGGTCAAGGTCGCGATGCGATTCCGCAGGTCGGTGAGCATCCCGACGCTCAGAGGGCGCCGGCCGCCTCGTCGCACGTCGACCTCTTGCCCGTCGTCGAGCAATTCTGTCAATTGTTCCTGCGCCTCGCGGAATCCGCGCAACCACGACGGTGACCCGGGTCCGGGGTTGCGGGTGCGGCCTGCCGCCCACGCCAGGCCGGACAACACCTCGGACTCCGGGATGTAGCAACCCTCCTTGTCCAGGACGATCGCAGCAAGCGCACACTCCCCGGCCGGGCGGGGGTCGTAGTTCTCGGCACCCGGATCGAGGATCCCGTCCACGGCCGTCCACACCTCGTCGATTCGATAGACACCGAGGTAGACGATGTACTGTCGCTCGTTGCCTTTCCGGCGCAACGGCTGGCGCAGTCGGCGGCAGAACATCCACGGCAGTGGGATTTCGGCGGCCATCTCTTCGACCGGTTCCAGACTGTCGAACCTGTCGACCTTCGGAACCTGCTGTGGACTGAACAACTCCACGGCACGCCAGAACTCGATGACGTCGGCCTGCCGACGGTACTCCCCGGTCACTGCTCCCCCTGTCGATTCCCCGCGGTTCGTTTCGGTGCGCGAGAACGTCCGCCCAGCGAACACAATTGCACACACTCTCATCCGAAGCGCCGCGGGAGAGTGTGGCAGTGCCCTCGCCCCGGTAGCCGCAATCGAGAAAGACAGCAGCGCGATGCCGGTCGCGCGCGCCTGTCTTTCTCATTTGCGGCTCTGGAAACGCTCCGAACCTCGCCGCCTACTCGCGGTCGTCATCCCGTGCAGTAGGGCATCTTTCGGCTAGGTTGGTGCGATGAGAACACTCTGGGCCGTGTCGGTCGTCTCGGTGTTGTGCACCGTGCCGATGTGGGTGATCGCCGTACCGCAGCTCGTCTTCTCCGGGGTTGTCGATGTCGGCCCGTATACCGGACTCGTGCTGGGACTCCCGACCCTGATCGGGTTACCGTGCGCGGTCGCCGGAGTGATCGCTGGATCGGTGTCTCTCGTGAAACAGCGCGCACGCAACTGGGCCGCGAACCTCATGACACTCGGGCAGGTCGCGACCGTGGCGCTGGCCGCCGCCATCGTCGTGTGGGCGCTGGGCTACGCGTCGACCGGCTGGGAACTGCTCGCGCTGCCGACGTCGCCTATGGTCGGCCAGATCGTGGTCGCGGCGGGGCTGCTCAAGGCCGGACGGCCGCGGATGTCCCGCTCGGTGCGCGCATCGTCGTGACTATCGGGGTCACCGCCGCGCCCTGCAAGACCCGCAGTCGAGAAAGACAGCAGCGCGATGCCGGCATCGCGCTGCTGCCTTTCTCGTCGGCGGCTACGGTAACCCTCACGCGGAGTGCGAACCGACCTCGATCGCAACAACTCCCGCCATGATCAGGGCAATGCCGATCACCATGCGGAAAGTGAGGGGGTCCCGAAACAGCAGGCGTCCGAGGACTGCCGTGAGCGCAACCCCGCAGGCAACCCAGATGCCGTACACGACGCCGACGGGAACGTCGCGCGCCAGCACCAGTGCGACGAGCCCGAATGCGACGACGTAGCAGGAGACGGTCGCCAGGACCCAGCGGGTGCGGGCCATACCGTCGGACAACTTGAGGCAGATCGTGCCTGCCACTTCGACAACGATCGCCGCAGCGAGAATCAGCCAGGTCACCGTGCCGCGACCCCGTCGTCACGTTCGTCCACCGGGTCGATTCTGGGATGCGAGCCCAGTTCGACGATGACCACTCCCGCGATCACCAGCGCCATGCCCAGCGCCATCAGCGGGGTCATCGGATCGCCGAAGAGGACGGTCGCGGCAACCGCGGTCAGCAGGATGCCGGCGGCGCCCCAGATTCCGTAGGCGACACCCACGGGCATCAACCGCAACGCGCGGGCGAGGAACGCGAAGGACGCGCAGTAGCCGGCCACGACGAGCACGTACCAGACGGGATCGTCGGTGGCAGCACGCAGCGAGAGGGTGGCGGTGACCTCGCACGCTATCGCCCCGCCGAGCGACCACCATTTCATGCCGGCCAACCTACCGCCCTCCTCTCGGATCCCGCGGGTCCGCGCGGTCGCGTCGCGTCGCGGCGACGCATTCCCACCATCGGGTACCTGCAACTTTACGCAATGCGCAGTCTATTCCACGCTTCTTCTTGACATTGCGTATCTGTGAGCCCATGCTGGTACGCAATTCGATGTGACGCACACAACAGCCCCGTGTGCTCCCCCACCGAAAGGACCCCCTCGTGGCGATTTCCCTCGACGACGTGCGCGACCGCTACGCGCTTCCCTCCGTCGACCGGCTCCTCTCCGACCTCGACGCCGGAGAAACCCTGCCCGCGCCCTTCTACTACGCACCCGAGATCCACCAGCTCGAACAGGAGAAGATCTTCTCCAAGTCCTGGCAGTACGCGTGCCACGAATCCGCGGTCGCCAAGCCCGGCGACTACGCGGTCACCCGCGCCGGCGCGATCCCGATCATCGTCACGCACGGCCGCGACGGCCAACTGCGCGGCTTCGTCAACGTCTGCCGCCATCGCCTGCACTCGATCGCCGAGGAGAACGGCAACAAGCCGCTGCTCCAGTGCCCGTACCACGGCTGGACGTACGGCCTCGACGGCAAGCTCAAGACGGCCCCGCGTTCGCAGCGCGAGCCGAACTTCGACTGCTCCACGATCTCCCTCGAACCCGTCTCCGTCGAGCGGTGGGATCAGTGGATCTTCGTCAACCCGGATCCGAACGCTGCTCCCCTCGCCACCGTGACCGCCGATATCCGTTCCCGCACAGACGAACTCAACGAGGACCTGCGCGATTACGAATTCCAGATCCGCTACGAGTACGACATGGAATGCAACTGGAAGCTGTGGGCGGAGAACGCCGTCGAGTGCTACCACTGCCCCACCCTGCACAGCACGAGCTTCGGCAAGACGTACCACACCTCCCCCGACGACTACGCGATCGATTCGTCCGACAACACGATCTGGCACGCCGGTCCCATCAAGTGGCTACCCACGAACGTGGATCCCGAGGGCCTCAAGGGTTTCCGGTTCGCGTTCACGTTCCCGTCGTCGTTCTTCGCGCTCGACGACTATGTCGGGTTCATCGGCAGCATCCAGCCGGTCGGGCCGCAGAAGTCGTGGGCGTTCGTCGACATGTACGCCAAGCCGGGCGCCGACCCGATCGTCGTGAAGGAATGGCTCGACATGTGGGACCGCACCCTCATCGAGGACAAGCGCGCCACCGACATCCAGCAGATCGGCTACAACTCGGGCCGGGTCCGCGCCGGCCGACTCCTTCTCGACAGCGAGAGCCCGCTGCAGTCGTTCATGCGTACCGCGGTCACGGCACTCTCGTCCTGACCTCCCTACGACGAAAGTCGGAACGATGACGAAAATCCTTGTGGATCTTGGCAAATGCCAGGGATACGCGAACTGTGTCGTCGCGGCACCGGACATCTTCGATCTCGGTGACAGCGGCAAGGTCGACCTCCTGGAGGCGACCGTCGCCGACGACCGCCTCGCCGACGTGCGGGAAGGGGTACGCTCGTGCCCCGCGGCTGCCCTCACACTCGAGGAGACGGCGTCATGACGCACGTGGCCGTGGTCGGTGCGTCGCTCGCCGGGTTCCGCGTCGCCGAGGGCCTGCGCGCCGAAGGTTTCGACGGCGACATCACCCTGATCGGCGACGAACCGCATCTGCCCTACGACCGGCCGCCGCTGTCCAAGTCCGTGCTCGTCGACGACGAACCCGCCTCGACGGCATTCCAGGACGCGGCATGGTTCGCGGACAACCGGGTCACCCTGCACCTGGGCGAGACCGCCCGCCGCCTCGACACCGCCGCGCGCACCGTCCACACCGATGCCCGTTCGCTGAACTACGACGAACTCGTGGTCGCGACCGGGGCCACGCCCCGCAATCCCTTTCCCGACGCACCGGACGGTGTCTTCACCCTGCGCACCGCCGACGACGCCGCGCGCATTCGCACTGCCCTGCGCGCGGCCCGGCGACTCGTCGTGATCGGCGCCGGCTTCATCGGCCTCGAGATCGCGTCGTCGGCGCGGCGCCTCGGTGTCGATGTCACCGTCGTCGAGCTCGAACCCGTGCCCCTGACCCGCAGCGTCGGCGACGACGCGGCTGCGGTCCTCGCCGACATCGCCCGCGCCGACGGGGTGCACCTGCTGTGCGGCCGGGCCGTCGCCGAACTCCGCGGCACCACCACGGTCGAGTCCGTCGTCCTCGACGACGGAACCGAGCTGCCGTGCGACGCGGTGGTCGTCGGGGTGGGTGCGGTTCCCGCGACCGAGTGGCTCGCCGGCAGCGGTCTCGAGGTCACGCGCGCGGGACTGATCTGCGACGCGACCGGACGCGCGGGCGACCACGTGTGGGGTGTCGGCGACGTCTGCGCGTGGACCGACGACGCGGGCACGCCCCACCGTCACGAACACTGGACCTCGGCCGCCGAACAGGCCAAGGTCGTCGCGCACAACCTGGCGTGCGACGACAAGCGCACCGTCACCGCCGCGACGTACGTGTGGTCCGACCAGTTCGGGCGGCGTATCGACATCGTCGGTGACATCACAGGGCACGACGACTTGCGCGTCCTCTCCCGCAACCCCGACGACCTCGCCTACCTGTACGCCCGCGACGGACTGCTCACGGGTGCTTGCCTGATCGGCCAGCCCCGGCTCATGGTCCGCTGCCGCCAGTGGATCGCGGCACGCACTCCCGTCGCCGACCTCGAACTCTGGGTCTCGTCCGCGCCGTGAGCGCCGACGTACCCTCCACTCATCAGGCAACTCGAAAGGGGCCACCCAATGAGTTCGCTCGACACATCGGGTTCCGATCCCGCACCCGAGCACATGGTCCGCACGCTCACCTGGCGTGACGGCATGGTCTTCGCCCTGAACATGCCGATCGGCCTGTTCCTCACGCTCGGCTACACCGTCGGCGCGATCGGCGGCTGGACCGCCATCTCCATCTGGGCCGTCGCGTGCTTCTTCGCCTTCCTCCAGAGCCACCTGTTCTCGGAGATGGCCGCGATGTTCCCCGACCGCTCGGGCGGCATCTCGGTCTACGCCTACGAAGGCTGGAAGCGCCACTTCGCGCCGCTCGGTGCGATCGCCGCGTTCGGCTACTGGATGGGCTGGTCGCTGTCGCTGTCCGTCGAGGGTGTCGTGCTCGGCACCCTCATCGAGCAGGCGTTCTTCCCCGACAACGACATCGCGATCCGCCTGCCCATCGGCCACGAACTGGGCCTGCCCTATCTCATCGCGATCGGCGCGATCGTCTCGGCCTGGGCACTGAACTACTTCGGCATCAAGATCGCCGCCGGCGTCGCCCGCATCACCGGTGCCCTGCTGGTGATCGGCCTGGCCGTCCTCGTCGTCGGACCATTCCTGTCGTCCGGCGCCGACTTCGACATCACCCGCCTGAGCTGGACCGGCACGAGCTCGCCGTTCGACTGGAAGGTGATCGTCGTCTGGTTCTACATCACCGCCTGGACTACCTACGGCACCGAGGTGTGCGCGAGCTTCGCCGCCGAGTACAAGGATCCGGTCAAGGACACCTCCCGTGCGCTGCGCCGCTCCGCCCTGATGATCATGGGCCTGTACATTCTCGTGCCCTACGTCGTGGTCGGCGCCCTCGGCGAGCAGACGATCGGCGCGAACCCGGTCAACTACATCGGCATTGCGTTCGAGCACATTCTCGGTTCGTATGCGTGGCTCGGCCAGGTTCCGGTGATGGCCGCGTTCGTCATCGCGATGATGACGGCGACCGCCGACGGCGGGCGATCCCTGTACGGCATCGCGCAGTCCGGCGGCACGATCCGCCAGTTGGGCGAGCTCAACCGCTACGGCGTCCCGGGTCGTGCCCTGACCACCGACATGCTCATCAACGTCATCATCCTGATCGTGCTCGGAGAGCCGATCGCGATCCTGCTCGCGAGCAACCTGGGCTACCTCACCGCGGTTACCCTCGCGGTCGGCGCGTTCGTTCTGCTCCGCCGCGACCGCCCCGACATCATCCGTCCGATCCGCCTCGCGAAACCGTGGGTCGTCATCGCGTGCGCCCTGTTCGCGATCAACACGTTCGCGATCGCCGTGGGCATCCTCAACCCGGGCCTGACCGGCTACGGCGGCCTGAGCGAAACCGTCACCGGCATCGGCATTCTCATGATCGCCTGCGTGCTCTGGTACTACCGCCAGCGCATTCAGGACAAATCGACGATCGAGTGGCGGGTCCACGACGACCCCCTTCTGCCCCCCGACACCGCATCCAGCGAACCAGCCCCCGTTTCCGATTCCAGGAGCCACCCGTGAAATCCATCCGCGTCCACGCCTACGACACCCAGCCCTCCCTCGACGAGGTGCCCCAGCCGACCGTGCGGGACCCGCACGACGTGATCGTCAAGGTCCGCGGCGCCGGAGTGTGCCGCACCGACCTGCACATCATCGAGGGCCAGTGGAAGGACAAGAGTTCCGTCGCCCTCCCGTACACGATCGGGCACGAGAACGCCGGCACCGTCACCGAGATCGGCTCGGCAGTCACCAACGTCGCCGTCGGTGACTCGGTGATCCTGCACCCGCTCGCCACGTGTGGCCTGTGCCTGGCCTGCCGCAGTGGCGACGACGTGCACTGCACGCACTCCGATTTCCCCGGCATCGACACCGACGGCGGCATGGCCGAGTACCTGCGTACCTCGGCGCGCAGCGTCGTCAAGCTCGATCCGTCGCTCGAACCGGCCGACGTGGCGGCACTCGCCGACGCCGGGCTCACCGCCTACCACGCCGCGCGCAAGGCCGCCGCGATCCTGCGTCCCGGCCACACCGCCGTGGTGATCGGCGCCGGCGGTCTCGGGCACATCGGCATCCAGGTCCTGAAGTCGATGACAGCCGCGCGCATCGTCGTCGTCGACAGTTCCCCGGATGCGCTGGATCTGGCGAAGCAGATCGGCGCGGACGCGACCGTCGTCGCCGATGGCACCGAAACGCAGCAGGTCCTCGACCTCACCGGCGGCAACGGCGCCGAAGCCGTCCTCGACTTCGTGGGCGAAGGCACCGCCATCGAAGCCGGTGTCGGGATGCTGCGCCGCGCCGGGTCGTACTACGTCATCGGGTACGGCGGTCGCCTGGACGTGCCGACCATCGACATCATCAGCACCGAGATCAACTTCGTCGGCAACCTGGTGGGCACCTACAACGACCTGGTCGAACTGATGGCGCTGGCGGCGGAAGGAAAGGTCAAGCTGCACACGGTCAAGTACCGGTTCAGCGACTTCCAGCAGGCGCTCGACGACCTGCACCACGGACGGATCCGCGGTCGCGCGGTGCTCGTGCCCGACGACGAGTTCGACGGTCAGCGTGGCTGAGCCGCGTCACCGGACCATCTCCTAAACTGAGCGGATGCGCAAGATGCCGAACCCGTCGAACGGAGACCAGAACTCGGGAGAGAACCCGGGCGACGGTCTCGACGACATCGACCGCGGCATCCTGCGCCTCCTCCAGGAGGACGGCCGCATGCCCTACCGGCAGATCGCCCGCGAGCTGGGTGTCTCCGAGGGAACCGTCCGCATCCGCTCGAGCCGCATGCAGGAGTCCGGCGCGCTCAACGTCATCGCGATCGCCGATCCGTTCCGCCTCGGGTACAGCGTCCTCGCGTTCGTCCTGATCAAGGTGGAACCGGGCGCGCAGGACCGGCTGGTCCAGGAGCTCACCGCGCTCGACGAATCGACCTATGTCTCCACCTGCATCGGCCGCGCCGACCTCTACATGCAGCTGGTGTGCCGCGACAACGACCACCTCCACGAACTGCTCCACCGGCGCATCCCCGCCCTCGGCGGGATCCGCGACCTCGAAGCGTTCATGGAACTGGAAATGCACAAGGTCTCGTACCGCTACAACCTGTCGTGACACACCGGGCGTGAGCCCGGAATCCTTCCCCCACTCCCTGCGGCGCCGGCAGCGCTCGATTCGTGCTGCGCCGCACCCTTTTCCACCCTCCAAAGGGAGAATCATGATCTTCATCGTCGTGAAATTCACCGTCCGGCCCGAGGAGGCCGACACCTGGCTGGAGCGCACCCGGGACTTCACCGACGCGACCCGCGCCGAGACCGGCAACCTGTGGTTCGAATGGTCCCGCAGCGTGGACGACCCGAACCAGTTCGTGCTCGTCGAGGCGTTCCGCGACGGCGACGCCGGGTCCGCACATGTCGCGTCGGAGCACTTCCGAGCCGGCCTCGACGCGATGCGTCCCGCGCTCGCCCGGACCCCGCAAATCCTCAACACCGAGATCCCCGGCGTCGAATGGGCACGCATGGGCGAACTCGACCTCGGCGACTGACGCCACCGAACATCCACTGCTGCAACAGAAGACAAGGAAGTCGTCATGACCGGAAGAGTCGAAGGCAAGGTCGCATTCATCACCGGCGCCGCGCGCGGGCAGGGCCGCAGCCACGCGGTGCGCCTCGCGCAGGAAGGCGCCGACATCATCGCGATGGACGTGTGCGGCGAGGTCGGCCGCACCGCCGAGTTCTACCATCCCGCCACCGAGGCGGATCTCGCCGAGACGGTCGCGCTCGTCGAGGCCGAGGGCCGCAAGATCGTCTCCTACACCGCCGACGTCCGCGACTACGACGGGCTCGCAGCGGGATTGAACGACGCGGTCGCACAGCTGGGCCGTCTCGACATCGTCGCCGCCAACGCGGGGATCTTCCAGTTCGGCGACGAGGTTCCGGACCTGCTCGTCGGCGACTGGAACGACGTCATCGACGTCAACCTCAACGGCGTGTTCAACACGTGCAAGGCCGCCATCCCGCACATCGTCGAAGGCGGGCGCGGCGGCACCATCGTCATCACGTCGTCCGACGCGGGCGCCAAGGGCTTCGCACGGTTCGGCCACTATGTCGCGTCGAAGCACGGCGTCATCGGTCTGATGCGCACGCTCACAATGGAACTGGCTCCGCACTCGATCCGCGTCAACGTCGTGTCGCCCACCAACTGCAACACCGACATGATCCAGAACGAGGCCGTCTACAAGCTGTTCCGTCCCGACCTCGAGGAGGTCACCCCGGAGCAGTTCGCCGAGGCGTCGGGAACGCTGCTCGCGTTGCCCGCGCCGTGGGTGGAGCCGGTCGACGTGTCGAACGCACTGCTCTTCCTCGCCTCCGACGAGGCTCGTTTCATCACGGGCGTGAACCTGCCGGTCGACGGCGGGTCGTCGGTGATCTGATCCCACAGGGTCTCCCCCGGTACCCACAAAGACAGCCGCGCGTGACTGGTCACGCGCGGCTGTCTTTTGCGTCGGTGGACTCGGAGGGCATTTGTCACCGGTGACCGACTCCCTAGAACCAGGCTGAGCCAAAAGGGTTTGATTCCGACCTCTTGTTCCTAAGTTCTGTAAGCACATCGTGCCCGCAAGCCGGGTGCGGCCGCGTCATGACATCCCTGCGATCGGAATACATTCCGCAATCGCGGTTTTCGCGCGGAACCAGGGTGAACTACAAGGAACGGTCACAACTCGAACATGGGTCTCGAACTCGAAGGCAAACGCGCCATCGTCACCGGTGGGGGCACCGGAATCGGCTATGCGATCGCGCTGGAACTCGCGACACAGGGCGCCTCGGTCGCCATCGCCGGTCGCCGCACCGAGGTACTCGCCAACGCCGCCAAACGCATCGAGTACGCGACCGGCGCGAATGTGCTGCCGGTCGTTGCCGACACCGGCGACGACGAATCCGTGAAAGCGCTCGTCGACACCGTCGCACAGGAGTTCGGCGGCATCGAAATCCTGGTGAACAACGCTGCCGAACAGCCCGCTCAGCACGGGCCGAGTTTCAACGACGCCGACGACGAGTGGTTTCACCGGCAGATCGACGTCAAGGTCATCGGCTATCTCCGCACGATTCGCGCGGTCGCGCCCCTGCTGATCGAGAACGGCTGGGGCCGGATCATCAACATCAGCGGCACGGGTTCGCGGCAGACCGTGTCCGTCATCGGTTCCGTGCGTAATGCGGGCGTCACCGCCTTGACCAAGAACGTCGCGGACGAACTCGGCAAGTACGGCATCAACGTGACGGTCGTGCACCCGGGCGCGACGCGCACCGAACGTTTCGAGGAGTTCCGGAACCGCGCTTTCGTGAACGAATCGACCCGAAAATCGCACCTCGACAACGTCATCGGCCGAGTCGTCGAACCCGAGGAGGTCGCCTGGGTCGTGGCCTTTCTCGCGTCGCCGCGCAGTGCCGCGATCACCGGCGACGGAATCGTTGCCGGTGGCGGCATTCCCGGCTTCATCTACTACTGACCGACTTCACGTCCCGCGGAGGAACACCCCATGCCCACTGTCACCACGTCGACCATCGCAGCCGACGAACTGCACGATCTCTTGTCGAGCCGCGACGAATACGCGCTTCTCGACGTCCGTGAGGCCCGGGTCACGGCCGAGGAGGGCTCGATCCTGCTCGGTGTTGCGGTCCCGCTGAGCCGTCTCGAACTGCGCGTCGACGCACTCGTTCCGCGACGTTCCACGCCGGTGATCGTCTACGACGGCGGCAAGGACGACCTCGCGCAGCGGGCGGCGTCCCGGCTCGCCGAGCTCGGCTACGCGGATGTACGCGTGCTCGACGGCGGGATCGCCGCCTGGGCGAATGCCGGCTACACGGTCCAGTTCGGTGGCGACAACGTCGTCGGCCAGGCGTTCGGCGAATGGATCGAGGAGGTCTACGGCACCCCTCACATCAGCGTTCCGGAGTTCCGCGCCAAGGTCGCCGCCGGCGAGGACATCGTGGTGCTCGACAGCCGCCCGATCGGCGAGTTCGAAAACCACAGCCTGCCGGGCGGCACCTCCATTCCGGGCGCGGAACTGGTCTATCGAGCCGCCGAAGTGGTGAAGTCGCCCGAGACGCTCGTCGTCGTCAACTGCGCCGGGCGGACCCGCAGCATCCTCGGAGCGCAGGTCCTGATCAACGCGGGACTGCCCAACTCGGTCGTCGCGCTGGAGGGTGGCACGCAGTCGTGGGTTCTGGAGGGGCTGGAACTCGACCACGGCAAGCATTCGGCCGCGCCGCTTCCCACCGGTTCTTCCCTCGACCAGGCGCACGCTGCCGCAGAGCGCTTCCGCGATCGCTTCGGAATCCGGTCGATCGACAAGGCGACCCTCGCGCAGTTCCGCACCGAAACCGACGAGCGCACCCTCTACGTCTTCGATGTCCGCACTCCCGACGAGTACGCCGCCGGCCATCTGCCCGGCACCGTCTCGGCGCCGAGTTGGGACGTCGCCCCGTGGGTGTTCCGCTACATCGCGACCCACAACGCCCGCATCGTGCTGGTCGACAACGACTCCGTGCGCGCAACCGTCGCGGCGTCGTGGATCGTGCAGGTCGGCTGGGGCGAGGTGTACGTACTGGAGAACGCGTTCGACGGTGAGGAACTCGAGACCGGCACCGGCCCGGCAGCACAACTGCTCGGGTTGCCCGGCGACGTCACGACCGTCGATGCCGCGACGCTGAAGGACAACATTGCCGCCGGATCCGAGCAGGTCGTCGACCTGCAGCCGAGCCTCGATTACCGCGACGGCCACATTCCCGGTGCTGTGCATGCACTTCGGTCCCGGCTGGTGAACTCCGTCGCCGACATCCCCGGCGACGGCACGATCGTGTTGACCTCGCCCGACGGTGTCCTTGCGACCTATGCGGCCGCGGATCTGGCCGGTGCGACGCAGCGACCCGTCGAGGTCCTCGAGGGCGGTACCGCCGCCTGGGTCGCGGCCGGTGAACAGCTCGAGTCGGGTGACGAGAACCTGTTGCACGGACGCGACGATGTGGTCTTCACCCATTGGCGCGAGAGCGACCCCGAGGTTCAGAAGGCCGGGTTCCGCAAGTACCTGTCCTGGGAACTCGGCCTGGTCGCCCGGTTGGAGGCCGACGACACCGTCCCGTTCAACGCGTTCACCCAGCCGCAGGACAGCTCGTCGTGACCGCCGTCGACGTCTCGCGCGATTCTGCGTCGACGGAAGACGACACCGCCGGCGCCCCGCCGACCCGGCCGGAAGTGGAGAACCTCAGCCCGAACACTAGGACCGGCAGGATCGGGGCGGCTGCCCGGGTGTGGCGCGGGCGGGTGCTGCGGTTCCTCGTCCCCGTCGCGCTCATCGTGCTGTGGCAGCTGTCCTCGGTGCTGGGCTGGGCGGACGAGTTCACCCTGCCGCCGCCCAGCAAGATCCTCGCCGCGTACGGCGAACTGTGGTCGAACAACGACCTGCAGGAGGCGCTGCCGGTCTCGATCCGGCGGGCCGGAATCGGCCTCTTCTTCGGCGTCACGTTCGGACTGGTCCTCGGCCTGTTCGCGGGTCTGTGGAAGATCGGCGAGGAGATCTTCGACGCTCCGCTGCAGATGCTCCGCACCATCCCGTTCATCGCGGTGGTGCCGCTGTTCATCACCTGGTTCGGCATCGACGAGAAGCCCAAGCTGATCCTCATCGCGGCGGCGACCGTGTTCCCGGTGTACCTGAACACGTACCACGGGGTGCGGGGCGTCGACAAGAAGCTCATCGAAGCCGGACAGACGTTCGGTCTGCGGAACTGGCGGCTGGCCGCGCGCGTGATCCTGCCGACCGCGCTTCCGTCCGCGTTGACCGGCATCCGATATGCCTCCGGCGTATCGCTTCTCGCCTTGGTGCTCGCCGAGCAGATCAACGCCCGGGAGGGCATCGGCTATCTGCTCAACAACGCGAACCAGAACCAGCGGCAGGACATCGTCATCGCCGGGATTCTCATCTACGCCGCGCTCGGCATCGTCGTCGACGTGGTGATGCGGATCATCGAACGTTTCGCGCTCCCCTGGAGGCCCCGTGTCACCATCTGAAAACTCTCTGCCGAGCGAATCCGGCAGCGAGACAGGTCCGTTCGCGGTCGACGCTCGGGGCGTCCGACGGGTGTTCGGCGACCGGGCCGTGCTCGACGGCGTCGATCTGCAACTGCGGCAAGGCGACTTCGTCGCCCTGCTCGGACCGTCCGGAACCGGCAAGACGACGCTGCTCCGCATCCTGGCCGGTCTCGATGCCGCCGACGGCGGGACGGTGGTGGTCCCGAAGTCCCGGTCCGTCGTATTCCAGGAACCCCGGCTCGTGCCCGCCCGGCGGGTGTGGCGCAATGTCGTGCTCGGCAGCCGCCACGTTCGCCGCGATCGCGACCGTGCCGTCGCCGCGCTCGACGAGGTCGGACTGGCCGGACACGCGGACGCCTGGCCGGTCACGCTCTCCGGTGGTGAGGCACAGCGTGTCGCGTTGGCGCGTGCGCTCGCCACCGAGCCGGGCCTGTTGCTGCTCGACGAGCCGTTCGCGGCATTGGACGCGCTGACCCGCATCCGAATGCACGACCTGGTGGGGGCACTCATCCGCCGACACAACCCGGCGGTGCTGCTCGTCACCCACGACGTCGACGAGGCCATCCTGCTCGCCGACCGAATTCTCATCCTCTCCGACGGCAACATCGATGTGGACATCACCGTCGACGTCGACGAACCGCGGCGACGCAGCGACGCCCGCTTCCAGGAGCTGCGTCAAGCGCTGCTCGACAAACTCGGCGTCGGGCGAACAGCCCGCGCTGCGGCGCTGGCCGCGATCGGCAGCTGACCCGACCCGCCCGGCTCTCGACCATCACCTACAAGGAGTTACCCCTCGTGTCCGTCCCTGCCCGTTTCGCCGCCCGCGCCGGCCGCCGGCTCGCCGCCCTGACCGCCGTACTCGCGCTGGGAGCCGGTCTGTCCGCGTGCAGCAGCGCCGAGGGCGCGAACAACGGCGACCCGAACAACGTGACCCTGACGTTCGGCTTCCAGACCGCCGACTACCCGGCGTTGCTCGAGGCGTCCGGGCTGTTCGAGGACCTGCCCTACACCCTCGAAACTCCGGTCATCGCCGGCCCGGCCGCTCAGATCTCGGCCCTGTATTCGAAGGCGACCGACTTCGGTCTGGTCGGCGAGAACACCGCCGCCTTCGAAGCGGCCAACGCCGAAAACGACCTCGGCAATGCCGATCCGAAGATCTACACGATCGCCGGTCTCGCCTACGAGGGCACGCCCTATCCGGCCCCGGCGCTCTTCGTGAAGAAGTCCGCCGGGATCTCGAAGATCGAAGAGCTGAGGGGACATACGGTCGCCTACAACTTCGGCGGCAACATCTACGCCGGATACGTCAAGATCCTCGCCGATGCCGGGCTGACGGTGAACGACATCGAACCGGTGCAGCTGCCGGACAACCAGGCCGCCGCCGCAGCGTTCGCCGCCGGACAGGTCGATGCGGTCGTCACCAGCTACTCCCACGTCGCCAAGGCCATCGAGTCCGGTGACGCGGTGCAACTGACGACCAACGAGGAATTCGGAGTCAAGGGCGGCGCCGGGTTCATCACCCGGCCGGACGTGCTGGCGGACGCGGGCAAACTCGCCGCGGCCGAGGACTTCTTCGCCCGGTTCAGCAAGCTGTGGAGCGAGTGGTACCCGTCGCACGAGGCCGAGGTGACGGGCCTCCTGCAGGACGTCCTCAAGCAGGCCCCGGACATCGCGAAGATCAATTTCGAGAACGGCAAGCACGGCAGGCTCTACCGCGTCGGCGATCCGGAGTTCATCGCCTCGCAGCAGAGCATCGTGAACGCGGCGTACGCGGCCGGCGGCGTCAAACACGACTACGACATCGCCAAGGTCTTCAACCCCGTGTTCGACCACATCACGGTTTCCGACCAGTGACCGCACCACTCCCGCATCATCTTTCGAGGACACCGAGAAGAACATGACCAGAACCCGTCAGCTGCACCTGAATACGAATGCGCTCAACGCCGGTAAACATCCGGCCGCGTGGCGGATCCAGGACGACCCGCGGGGTATCGTGCACATCGAGTACTACCGCAACATCGCGCGCATCGCCGAGCGCGGGACCTTCGATGCCCTGTTCCTCGCCGACGGCCCGGCCCTTCCCGGTACCGTCGCCGAGCAGACGTGGAACTCGCTCGAACCCTCGGTGCTGCTCGCTGCGATCGGTTCCGCGGTCGAGCACATCGGCCTGATCGGGACCATCTCGACGACGTTCAACGACCCGTACAACATCGCGCGGCGCTGGTCGACCCTCGACCACGTCACGCACGGCCGCGCGGCCCTCAATTTCGTCACCACCCAGAATCCCGAAGCGGCAGCCAATTTCGGGCTCACCACGCTCCCCGACCGTGGGGAACGGTACGCCCGGGCCGAGGAATTCGTCGAGGTCCTGGTCAAGCTGTGGGACAGCTGGGAGGACGGCGCACTCGTCGCCGACCGGTCCACCGGGCAGTACGCCGACCTCGACCGCATTCATGCGATCGACCATGAGGGACAACGCTTCTCCGTGAGCGGCCCACTCAACGTCCCCCGCACACCGCAGGGACGTCCGGTGATCGTGCAGGCCGGAGACGGCGGCACCCACATCGCCGCCAAGTACGCCGACGCCGTGTTCAGCGCGCAGACCGTCTTCGAGGAATCCCGGAAGTTCTACCGGGACCTCAAAACACAGGCACAACGGCACGGGCGCCGTCCGGACCAGATCCTGCTGCTTCCCGGCCTGTTCCCGATCGTCGGGAGCACCGAGAAGGAAGCGTTCGAACGCAAGGCCCTGCTCGACTCGTTCCTGGACCCTGACGAACAGAAGGCCGAACTCGCCACGAAGCTCGGGCTCGAACCCGACGATCTCGAACTCGACAAGCCGCTTCCCTACCACCTCCTCGACACCGAACGGTTCGGTGCATCGGCCGGCTTCTACAAGTCCACCCTCGCGCTCGCCCGCAAGGAGAACCTCACGGTGCGCGGCATCCTGGCGCGCAACCCGGGCGCGCACCGGCAGATCGTGGGCACGCCCGAACAGATCGCGGACGACATCGAGAAGTGGTTCCTCGGCGAGGCGGCCGACGGATTCAACCTCAACGCCGACTCGTTCCCGACCGGGCTCGAGCCGTTCGTCGACCACGTGGTGCCGATCCTGCGCAAGCGCGGCATCTTCCGCCACGAGTACACCGGCACCACGCTGCGCGACCACCTCGGCCTGGACCGGCCGGAGAACCGCTACGCCGGCGAAACCGGCTGGCAGAACCACTCCGCGAACAGCCGATACGTCGGCATCTAGCACACCACCCAGAGAAAGCGAACGACCAGTGACGACCCTTCCCACACGCCGACTCGGCAGCAACGGACTGTCCGTATCGGCCCTCGGACTCGGCTTCATGAGCTTCACCACCTCGGCCGACGCCGACGAGCAAGCGCTGTCCACCGCGCTGGTGGACGAGGCGATCGACCTCGGCATCAACTTCTTCGACACCGCCGACGTGTACGGACCGGAATACAGCGAGATCCTGCTCGGGCGTGCCATCGCGGGCCGCCGCGACGACCTGATCATCGCGACGAAGTTCGGAAACGCACTCGACCGCGACACCAACCCCGACCACCGCTCCGTCGACGGCCGCCCCGAGTACGTCCGGACCGCCGTCGAGGCGTCGCTGCGCCGCCTCGGCATCGACCACATCGACCTCTACTACCAGCACCGCGTCGACCCCGAGGTGCCGATCGAGGAGACCGTCGGAGCACTCGCGGAACTCGTCGAGGCCGGAAAGATCCGCTACATCGGCCTTTCCGAGGCCGGCCCCGGCACCATCCGCCGCGCACACGCCACCCACCCGGTCACCGCGATCCAGAACGAATGGTCGCTGTTCAGCCGGCAGATCGAGGACACCACGCTCGACGTCGTCCGCGAGCTCGGCATCGGCATCGTCACGTATTCACCGCTCGGACGCGGGTGGCTCACCGGCCGCCTGCAGCAGCCCGCCGACGTCACCGGCCGCCGCGCGCGGCATCCGCGCTTCGCACAGGACGTGTTCGAGACCAACCGCAGGTTGGCCGACGAGGTCGCCCGCATCGCGACCGAGATCGGAGCACTTCCCGGCCAGGTCGCACTCGCGTGGGTGCTGTCCCGCGGCGAGGACGTCGTCCCGATCCCGGGAACGCGGCACAAGGAGTACCTGCGGGAGAACGTCGGCGCCCTAAACGTGACCATCGAACCCGAGCACGCTGAGCGGCTCGAGCAGATCGCCGCGCAGGTCGCCGGCGAGCGTGCACTCCGCCCCGAGCACCTTGGTACCGAGGCGCCGCTTCTCGACGCCGCGACCGTGCGAGAGGGCGTCCCGCAATAGCCAGAGCCGCAGAGGAGAAAGACAGCAGCGCGGTGCCGACATCGCGCTGCTGTCTTTCTCGTCAGCTGCTCTGGGTGGCGCTGGTCATCCGGCGTCATCCGAGTGACTGACGATGTTGACGACGGAACCGTCCGGCGCGCGCACGAAGAACCTGCGCACACCCCACGGTTCCGTCGTCAGCGGATAGACGATGTCGAACCCCCGACGCTGCGCCTCCTCGTAGGCGGCTTCGACCTCATCGCCGACGTGGACGGACAGCACGGAATCGACCGGTGCGGTCGCGTCGCCGCTGACTAGCTGGACGACGGCCCGCCCGTCCGGAGTCTTGAACCGAGCCACCCACCCCAGATTCATCTCTTCGACGGAGAGCCCGAGATAGTCGGTGTAGAAACTCCGAGCCTCCTCGATGTCCGGGACGTTCAGATTCGCCGTGATGCCGGTGGGTCGCATGCCGATCACTCCTGCCGAGTCGTCCTCATCACGCTCGATTCCACTACAGGCCGCGACCTCGCGCGGAGCTTTCGAACGGATACCGCCGTTCAGCCCTCGGCTGCGGGCAGCATGTGCCCCATGCGGCGCCGCTTGGTTTCGAGATACCGCACGTTCGCCGGCACGACTCCGACGTGCAGGGGTTCACGGCCGATCACGGAGATCCCGTTGTCTTCCAGACCCGTGATCTTGGCGGGGTTGTTGGTGAGCAGCCGCACCGACCGCACCCCGAGATCGTGCAGGATCGCCGCGGCACCGCCGTACTCGCGACCGTCTGCGGGTTCGTCGAGTTCGAGGTTGGCCTGGACGGTGTCGAGACCGTCGTCCTGTAACCGGTAGGCGGCCAGCTTCTTGAGCAGGCCGATCCCCCGGCCCTCGTGTCCGCGCAGGTAGACCAGCACCCCGCCGTCCTGGGCGAGCCGTTCGAGCGCGGCGTCGAGTTGCGGACCGCACTCGCAGCGCTGCGACGCGAACGACTCCCCGGTCAGGCACTCCGAATGCACGCGCACCAGCGACCCGTCGCTCGGCGTCCCCGCGAGCAGGGCGACGTGGTCGGCGCCCGTGTGCCGGTCGAGGTAACCGACGGCCCGGAACGTCCCGAACCGCGTCGGCATCAGTGTTTCGTCGCCGCGCACGATCCGGCCGGCCGGGACGACCGGCGCCGGGAAGGAGTGCACGGCCCGGTAGTTGCGCAGTTCCTCGATCGTGAGAACGGGCAGGTCGTGGCGGGCACCGAGGTCCTCGATGGCGGGCATCCGCATCATGGACCCGTCGTCGGCGACGAGCTCGGCGATCACACCGACCTGCGGCACTCCGGCCAGCGCACACAGGTCGACGGCGGCCTCGGTGTGACCGGGGCGTTCGAGGACTCCGCCGGGGCGGGCGCGCAGCGGCAGGATGTGTCCGGGCCGGATCAGATCCCGCGCGGTCGCGGTCGGATCGGCGAGCACCCGCAGTGTCGTGGCCCGGTCCGCGGCGCTGATCCCGGTGGTGACGCCGCGGGCGGCGTCGACGGTGACGGTGTAGGCAGTCTGCTTCGGATCCTGGTTGTCGGCGACCATCGCGGGCAGGTCGAGGGCGTCCGCCCGCGCCCCCGTCATCGGCGCGCACAGCAGGCCCGACGTGTGCCGCACGGTCCACGCGATCCATTCCGGTGTCGCGTGGTGCGCCGCGAGGATGACATCACCTTCGTTCTCGCGGTCCGCGTCGTCGGAGACGAGGACGGGCCGTCCGGCGCGGATCGCGTCGAGCGCCGCCTCGATGCGGCTCATGATGCCACCAGCTTCCGGAATGCGCTGCGGTGGAATACGATCGGCTCCACCGTGGATTCGGCTTCCTCGCAGTGCAGTTCGTGGACGCGCAGCACGACGATCGCGTGGTCCCCGGCGGGCACCTGCTGTTCGATCGACACGTCCATCCGGACACCGCAGCCTTCGACGAACAGCGCTCCGCCGTCCCGAGTTTCGGTGCCGATGCCGGCGAACCGATCGCCGTCCTTGGCGGCGAGCACGCGGGCCGCCCGGTCGTGTTCGGAGCTGAGAACGCTGATGCCGAGCCGGGGCTGCGCCGCGAGTTTCGGCCAGGTGGTCGACGTGTTCTGCACACAGAACGCGACGAGCGGCGGGTCGAGCGAGACGGGCACGAAGGTGCTGGCGGCCATGCCGAGACGTTCGGTTCCGGTGTCGGCGCAGATCGCGACGACCCCCGCGGGGACGTGACCGAAGGCTCGACGTAGGGTAGCGCCGTCGAGGGTGGGAGTGGTCATCATGCCTCCGTTCGGACGGTGGATCGTACTGCGGCAGACCAACGTTCGGCGTAGTCCGCGATCCGGGTGTCGGTGGTGTAGGTGGAATCGATCAGGTACAGGCCCGGCGCCGGGCAGGTCGCGCCGAGTTCGACGAGGGCCGGCTTGAGCAGCAGGTCCGGGGCCATCGCGTGCGCAGGTCCGGCACCGAGCATGAGGGGCACCGCGGTCACGTCGCGCAGTCCGTCTCCGGTGGCGAACTGATCGAGGAACAGCTTCAGGATGCCCGTGTAGGTGGCCTTGAAGGTCGGGCTGGCGAAGATCACCAGATCCGACGAGGCGACGGTCTCGACGGCCGCCTTGACCGCGTCGTCGCCCCACCCGAGCAGGCCCGAACCGAGGGTGACGACGTCGACGACGTGGTCAGGCGCCTCTCCGGTGAGCGCGGTGGCCAGCAGGTTCGCCGCGTCGAGGGTACGGGAGCCGGGCTTCGGATTGCCGGCAACGACAGTGACCTTCATGTGGATCTCCTTTCGGGCGAGACGTTCCGCCCGTCACCGGGTATTCGACCCGACGTGTGTGTCGGGAATGCGACCTGAATGTGGCGTACATATTGCGCCGATGCACTTCGCGTCCACACGTGGATCACCTGTGGAAACTGCGCGACGTCGGCTGATTGATACGGAAAAACGCCGCTACCGGCCGACGGACATCGACCGGTCCAGTCGCTCCCGGAACGTCCCATCCGCGTACTCGCTGCGGGCGAGCCCACGACGCTGGAGCTCGGGGATCAGGCCGTCGAGCACCTCGTCGAGATAGCGCCGGGTGATGAGCCCTCCCCCGCCGTGGAAGAGCAGGAAACCGTCGCCACCGACGACCTCCATCGCTTCCTCCATGCGGTCCGCGACCGTGGACGGCGAGCCGACCAGATCGAGCGAGGTCGACTCCCCCGTGCTGCCGAGAACCTTCCGGAGAGAGGACTCCCGCGTCAGTCGCTTCATCGTGTCGAGAATGCTCTGAGCCCCGTTGGTGGTCGCATCCTCCGGGATGGGTGCGTCGAGATCGTATGTGGAGAAATCGATCTCGGAGATGTTCGACAACTGGACGATCCGGCGCAGGAAGTTGTCCGACTCCGGAGAGTACATCCGGTCCCGCTTCGCAACCGCTTCCGCGTCGGTCTCCCCGAGGATCGGGGTGACCATGTACAGAACCCGGCATCGGTCCGGGTCGCCGCCGCTGCGTTCGATCCGTTCCCGGATTCCGTCGCGGTATTTCTTCATGGCGTCGATACCCACTGGAACGGAGACGATCAGGTCGGCCCACTCGGCAGCGAAATCCATGCCCGCCGGCGACCCGCCCGCCTGGCACAGGACGGGACGGTCCTGCCGGCCCATGGGAGCGGCGGGACCACTCACCCGGTAGTACCGGCCGTCGAACTCGACTCCGCCTCTGCCGGACCACATCTCGGAGACCACGCGCAGATATTCGTCGGCGCGGAGGTAACGCTCGTCGTGCTCCCACAGTTTGTCGAGGCCGACGTTCTGGGCGGCGAGATCCTCGAAGGAGGTGACGATGTTCCAGCCGCCCCGGCCGTCGGACAGTTCGTCGAGCGTCGCCTGCATCCGCGCCAGCCGATCCGGCGGGTAGAGACTCGTACTCATCGTGGTCACCACTCCGAGCCGGCTCGTCTCCTGGGAGATGGCCGCCGCCAACGGAAGCGGATCGTGCTTGGGTGCCTTCACGGTGGCCTTGAACTCGGCCACCATGTCGCCGCCGAAGTTCTCGGGCACCACACTCGAATCCTCGAGCATGATGAAGTCGATGCAACTGCGTTCGAGCGCTTTCGCCATGTCGACGTAGAAGTTGCCATCTGTCCACGCCCGCGGATCGGGCCCCGCCCAGGGACGGTTCCAGCCGGTGGGCATGTAGTTGACGAACCATCCGAGCGTCATCGGCTCGCTCATGCCGACACCTCCTGTTCGGCGTGATAGGGGACGAATTCGAAGTCGGAGGCGCTCAGACCGAATCGGTCGCGCAGCAATCCGCCTCGCGGGGTGGGCACGAGCGCAGGGAGCTTCTCGTGCAACACCTGCCCGATGAGTCGACCCGATACGGCAGAGAATGCGTATCCGTCTGCGGACGTCACCGGAGGCGCCACCGCTGCCTCCCCGGCGACCCGCAGCAACACGCAGTCCGCACTCGCCCGCGCTGCGCGAATGTCCTCCTCGCACCGGACGACGAGAACATCGGCGACATCCGATTCCGCTGTTCCCTCGCGGTATTCGGCGAACCGCACCGCGCGTCCCTGGGGTGGGCGGGGTGCGTTCAGCGGACCGCGGGTGGAGAAGTAGGGGCCGTGATAGTTCGTGACGTGGACACAGTCCGCGTCCACGTACCGGCCGGAGGGCACGTCCGCGATCAGGGCATCGGGCTCCCACGAGTTTCCGAGGGCAGCGGTCGCGGCGAGATAGTCGGCGAGCGCGTCCTGGCGCTCGGCCTCTGTCGCTGTGCCGGCGCACCACCGGCCGCTGTCGTCGGTGCTCACGGTTCCGGTGTCACGACCGGAGACGAACCATCCGGCCCGGCCGCGGGTCAGTGCGTCGAGGGTTCCCAGAGCGCGTGCCGTGAGAAAGGGCGGCTGGCACCACGGGGAGATCTCCGCGACGACGCCGATCCGCGGGGCGCGACGCGATGCCGCCGCTGCCAGCAGCAGCGCCTCCGGGCAGTCGGCACCGCCCGGCAGGACCACCGCGTCGGCGCCCGCGAGATCGAGCTGGACGATCGTGCGCAGCATAGTGGCTGCGCTGTCCGGTTCGAGGAACCACACGACTACGGGACTGGTGGGCATTCGACCTCCTCGGAGATGCCGGTGAGGAATCCGATGTAGTGCTCGAGGATCGCGGCAGGATCCTGGTCCAGGATGTAACCGCCGCCTTCCAGGGCGACGAATCGCGCGTGGGGAATCGCGCGCACGGTCTCCGGCACGTACGGGTACAGCACGTCGGAGGTTCCGCACAGCAGCAGCGCCGGCGCGGTGACCGTCTCCAGCAGGGCCCCGACATCCGTGGAGAAGACCGCGAGATAGGCCTCGTGCCAGCGCACGCCGGCCCGGAGCTTGTCGACCACCTCGCGATGCCGGAGAACCAGATCCGGCGCGTAGGTCAGGTCGGCGTCGATCGTGCCCACCTGTTCCCAGGCCGTGAGCAGATGCGCGCCGTCCATGGTCGGTGTCATCGCGGTGACCCCCGCGTGCCACCGCGTCCGATCCTCCAGGGTCATGGCCGTTGCACCCACCATCGCCAGACTCTCGACCCGGTCGGGATGGCGCGCCGCCATCGTCGCGGCGATCGCGGCGCCGGTGTGGTGACCGAGTACGTGTGCGCGTTGTGCGCCGAGGGTGTCGAGGACGGCGGCCATGTCGTCGGCCCACCGCTCCAGCGCGTACTGCTCACGCGGAACGTAGGACATACCGAATCCCGGGGTGTCCGCGGCGACCAGCGTGTAGCGCTCGCCGTATCGCGCCTCGAGGAACTTCGCGGCGAACGCTTCGTACATCGCCGACGACGCGGCCGTCTGGTGCAGCAGGAGCACCATCTCGGGGCCCGACCCCGCCGTGCGGGCATGAATCTGCCCGCACGGCGTGTCGACATAGAAGCGGTGCATCATCAGACGAACGACCGCAGGTTCTCGCGCAGCGTGGAGTGGGCGTAGTCGGTGCGCAGAAGCCCGCGATGCTGCAGGGCGGGAGCGACACCGTCGGTCATCTCCGCGATGGACTGGCGGCTGATGGGCTGTCCGTAGATCAGGAAACCGTCGCCACCGACCTCCTGCATGAACTCGTCCATCTGCGCGGCGATCGAGTCCGGGGTACCCACCATCTCCGTGGTCTGGACGCGCATTCCGCTGAAGCCTTCACGGATGGTGCGGCCGCCGAGTTGCTTGCGCCAGACCTCGAGCTGGCTCTGATGCCCGTTGGTCGAAACATCGTCCGGGATCGGCTGATCCGGATCGAACTGGGAGAAGTCGATTTCCATGGTCGCCGCGAAGTGCGCCATCTGGACCTCGAAGTTGTGCTCCTTGCGGGCGTACCAAGCGGCGTTCTTCTCCTTGGCCTCCTGCCCCGTTTCACCGACGATCGGGTACACCACCGAGAAGACCTTGATGTCGTCGGGGTTGCGCCCGAACTTGGCCGCGCGAGCGCGGATGTCCGCACGATATTCCTTCGCTCCCTCGACGCCGTGCGGGATCGTGAGGATGACGTCGGCGTACTTGGCGGCGAAGTCGCGGCCGCGCGGCGACCCGCCGGCCTGGCAGAACACCGGACGTCCACCGGGGCCCGGAGGCACGTTCAGGGGTCCACGGGACTTGTAGAAGCGGCCCTCGTGGTGGATCGGATGAACCTTCTTGTAGTCGGCGTAGTAGCCGCTCTCCGGGTCGGCGAGGATGGCTCCGTCCTCCCACGAACCCCACAGTTTCATCGCGACGTCGACGAACTCCTCGGCCATCTCGTACCGCAGGTCGTGTTCCGGCAGCTTGTCGAGGCCGTAGTTCTGCGCGGCGAGGTCCTCGCTCGAGGTCACGATGTTCCAGCCCACTCGCCCACCGGTCAGGTTGTTGAGGGTCGCGAACTGCCGGGCCAGCTGGTACGGGTGGTAGAAGGTCGTCGAGGCGGTGGCGATGATCCCGATGTGCTCGGTGGCCGCGGCGAGCATCGAGGCGGTCACGACGGGATCCATCTTCGGTGCGTACCGCGCGTGCTTGAGTTCGATCTCGGCGGTGCCGCGGTAGATGTCGCTGACCATCAGCGAGTCTTCGATCATCAGGAAGTCGAAGCCGGCCCGCTCCAGGTTTCGGACCATGTCGACGTAGAAGCGGCCGTTGAAGTAGTTGGTGGTGGCGTCGATGCCACTGTACGGCGACTTCCATTCGGGGGCAGCGAGGTTGCCGAACCAGCCGAGACGGAACGGATCTGCAGTCATGTTCGTGGTCCTTCTCTTCGTCGAACGCGGTTCCGCTGTCGCCGGAATCGCGAGTCTGTGCCGTCGGGATCCGACGGCGAGGTCAGTGAATTGCCAGGAGCGCGTCGTCCGCCGGGGATTCACACGCTTCGAGGAGTTGTTGCTCGGCCAGTCGCGAGCCGGACAGTTCGTCGATCAGGTATCCGTGGTGCAGCACCAGCACCCGGTGACACACCGCCGCGAGGAGTTCGTGTTCACCGGAGAACACCACCACCGCAGCGCCGTTCGTCGCCGCGGCCATGGCGTCGGCCAGCAGGTCCTTGGCCGAACCCGGGTCCACACCCTGTGTCGGTTCGTCCAGCAGCAGAACCCCGGGCTCGAGCTGCAGCCACTTCGCGAACACGACCTTCTGCTGATTGCCGCCGCTGAAGGCGGACATCGGCAGTTCGGGCCGGTTCGGATGGACGTTCACCTCGGTCATCAGCTCGGCGGCACGCTTGCGCATCGCCTTGATGTCCAGCCCCTTCCATCGACGATGCCGTTGCACGACGGGAAGGATGACGTTCTCCTCGGCGGTACCTTCCACCCAGCAGCCGTCGCGCAGCCGGTTTCCCGGCACCAGGGTCATCCCGTGGTCGATCGCCTGTCGCGGATCACCTGCCCGCAGTTCGGTTCCGTCCACCAGAACGGTTCCGGCGACCGGCTTCTCGTCACCGGCGAGCAGCATCGGCAGTTCTTCCTGCCCCATGCCCGCCAGTCCGGTGACGCCGACTACCTCGCCGGCGCGGACCGTGAGGTCGACGTCCGTGACGCGTCGTCCGGTCAGTCCCCGCACCGTCAGGCGCGGGGCGCCGAGCTCGACGGTGGGAGGAGCCGGGTAGAAGTCGTCCATGCGCCGCCCCAGCATGTGGGCGACGAGCTCGGCGCGGGACGTGTCCTCGATCGCGACCTCGACCACGTCCCGGCCGGCGCGCATCACGGTCGCCCGGTCGCACACCTCCATCACCTCGGCGAGCCGGTGGCTGATGAAGATCACGCCTGCGCCGGCGTCCGCCACCCGGCGCATGAGCCCGAGCAGCCGGGATGCTTCCGGACGAGGCAGCGCGGCGGTCGGTTCGTCCAGGATGAACAGCTGCTCGTCCGTGTTCCCGTCCATCAGGCGCATCGCCCGCACCACCGCGAGCAGGGCGCGCTCGGCGGGGCTGAGGGTCGACACCTGGGCGTCGAGCGGGAAGTCGAAGCCGAGCCGGTTCATCAGCTCGCGGTAGATGGCCTTCTCGCGTCCGACACGCACCGGCGACAGCAGTCGGGCACCGTATTTGGCGTTCGCACCCAGATTCTCGAGGACGGTCATGTCGTCGACCAGACCGATGTCCTGGTGGATGACGGCGATTCCGTGAGCGTGCGGAGCGTCCACCGGGAGGGTCAGGGTTCGGCCGAACACCTCGACCGACCCCTCGTCCGGCGTCACCACACCGGTCAGCGACTTGACCAATGTGCTCTTGCCGCAACCGTTCTGGCCGAGCAGTGCGTGAACCTCACCGGGGCGCACGTACAGGTTCAGGCCGTCGAGCGCGACCGCCCCACCGTAGGACTTGCGCAATCCGAGGACGTTGAGGGCGGTCATGTCCGGGCTCCTGCCCGGCGCTTGCCGACCAGCTTGGCGGCGGTGACCGACACGATGAGCGCGAGACCGTAGAAGACGTTGGTCACCCAGGTCTGCGCACCGAGCAGCTGGAGCGCAGTGATACCCACCGTCAGCAGGTAGAGGGCGGCCACGGTGCCCCAGGCGTTGAATCGGCCGACAGTGATCGCGGTCGCTCCGAGGAATGCCGCCGCGAAGGGCTGCAACATGTACTGGGCGCCGACGCTGGGGTCGACGGCCCCGAAGTATCCGGCGAAGCAGATGCCGATGAACGCGGCCAGCAGGCCCGACACGATGTAGGCCGACGTCCGGATCCGGTCGACGGAGATGCCGGCCAGGCGTGCCGCGGCACGGTTGCCACCGATGAAGACGGTGTACCGGCCGAGCGGGGTGCGCTGGTAGACGTACCACAGCACCACGACGAGCACCCACGCGTACCAGGTGATCATCGGCAGCCCCAGCAGCTGCGAACGGGAGAAGTTGACGAAGCCGTCCGGCACGCCGGCCACGATCCGGCTGTCGGTGATCAGGTACGCGAATCCTGCCAGCGCCGTGTACGAGCCGAGGGTCGCGACGAACGAATCGACGCCCACCCGCACCACGATGAGCGCGTTGATCGCACCGACGAGGGCACCGAGTGCGAGCGCGGTGATGATCGCGACGTAGGCCGGATATCCGTTCTTGGTCATCACGGCGACGATGGCTGCGGTCGCCACCATCGTCTGCGAGACCGACAGATCGAAGTCTCCGAGGCGCAGCACGATCGTGGCGGTGAGGGCGAGCAGGAGCACCAGCGACTGGGCGTTGAGCATCGTGGTGAACAGCGATGCCGTGCGGAACTGTGGAAGCGTGGCGACGCACAGCAGGACGAGCAGCCCGAGCGCACCGACGAGCGCCCAACGTTCGAACGCTCCGTCGAACCGGGACGAACTCTTCGTCACGGGAGCGGGTATCGCTTCCGGGGTGGTCACTTCAGGGGTTGTGGCGGAAGTCGTCATGCGGAGGATCTCCTGTTCGGCCGGCTACTGAGCCGAGGACCATGCGGACTTGAATGCCGACTGGTAGTCCGCGTATTCGGGCGAGATCGACTCGACGCTCGCATCGCCCACGTTGTCGGCGTCGATGACGCGGGTCGGAATCACGTAGCCGGGAGCGCTTTCGCCGAGCATCGCGCGGGCCAGGTCGTCGACGGCGAGCCATCCGATCCAGCCCGGAGGCGGGGTCGCGATGTCCATGTCCTGACCGGAACCGGAGGCGATCGCGTCCAGGTTCGGCTGCAGGCCGTCCCGGCTGAGGACCTTGGCCTTGGAATTGGCCGCGGACAGAACGGGATCGACGTAGGTCACCGCGCTGTCCCAGACGGGGAAGATGTAGTCGATGTCGGGATCACGCTGCAGCGTGGTCTGCAGCTGGCTGCCGACGTCGGTCGCCACGTTGGCGACGTCGACGTCGATGATGGTGACCGAGCAGTCGGGGCACTCTGCCTCGATCTGCGACTTCGCGCCCTGAGCGAGATTGTCCCACACGGCGACCGAGGTGGACGAGATGATCGCCAGGTTGCCGGCGCAGCCGCTGTCGGCCATCACCCAGTCGGCGGCCATCGCCCCGTCGGCGCTGAAGTCCGACGTGAGGTTTCCGTACATGCCCGCCGGAATCGCGTCGTCCGGATCGGTGTTCAGGGTGTTCTGCACGGGGATGCCGGCGGCCGCGGCAGAGGCGAGTGCCGACGACACCACGCTCGGATCGATGCCGACCAGGATGATTCCGGCCGCCTTCTGGGCCACCGCCTGTTCGATTCCCTCGTTGAATCGGTTGGTCATGCCCTGGCCGTCGTAGCGGACCACCTTCATCCCGGCGGCCGTGGCGGCTTCCTCGACGCCTTCGACCATGTCCACCGAGAACTGGTTCATCGTCACCGTGATGAACCAGATGGTGTCGCCCTGGAGCTTTGCCAGGTCCAGCGGCGCCGTCGGAGCGATCAGCTCGGTCGGTGCCGTCGCGGCTGCGAGACGGGTCTGCACACCGTCGACGCATTCCTGCGCCGAGGCGGAAAGGGTCTTGTCCGAAGTGTCGTCCGATCCGACGTCGGTGGCCGCCGTACAGGCGGACAGTGCGAGCGACGCACCGAGGAAGAGCACCCCGACGGCCGTATGCTTGATCGATTTCATGCGTTCTCCGGTTCTAGCGACACGCCCGCGATGCCTCGCATCGGTCGGGCACGGGATCGAGTTCACGGCGACACCACACAACTCGTTCGCCTCAGTGACGACGACCAGTCAATGCGGTATCGATTGCGCCGCATGGTCGGTGCATTTGCGCGTCGATTGCGCCGTGTAACCCTCTGCGACACAGCCTGTCACCGAACGATTTACGCAGGTCACGGACGTCGAGTTGGCGACGGATCACAGTAGGTCTCGATCAAAACGCCGAGGACGAACTCGAATTCGCCGCAGCTTCAACCACCCCGAACGCAAGAGTGCCCGCATTCCTCCGAAGGAATGCGGGCACGTAGCCTTCGAGCCGATCGTCAGCTGCACATCACAGTGCCACCTTCTCCGGAGCACTGCCGAGCGGGAAGGACACCCGATCGGCTCGGTAGTACGAGAACGTGTACTCCTGCACCGTCCCCTCCACGTCACGGAGGACCTGTTCGCGCATGAGCACCGGGGAACCCTCGCGCAGGCCGAGCACGCGGGCCGTATCCGTATCGCAGGCCACCGCGTCGATCACCGTGTCCACCTTGCCCAGCGGGACACCGTAGACGAACTCGAAGGCGTCGGCGAGACTCGGGCACCGCTGCCACACCTTGGGTTGCTGGTACTGCTCGCGGTAGTACGCCATCCGTACTCCCAGCGGCTCCACGCCGGAACCCGTGACGTGCTCGAAGACGTGCTCGACGAGCCCCACGTGCGTGTCGTGGGTGCCCAGCCGCGACCGGATCGACGGCCCCGACGGCACCACGCGATTGTCGGTCTGCCGCACCGCGAATCCCGGTGGCGTGTGCCACGGCAGGATGTCGTCGACGGGGACCTGGAAGTACTCCTGCCGCACCCGCGTGCCCGTACGGCGGCGACGTTCCACGAGGCCTTCGGCGGCGAGTTGCTGCAGCGCCTCCCGAACCCGGGCGCGCGGAATGCCCATCGTCTTGACGAGACGGTCCTCGACGAGTTGCTCGTCGTCGACCAGAAAACCCGACCTGATCAGCGATCGGATGAGGCCGTATGCGCGACGTGTCTGATTGGTCGCCCCTCTGGCAGGCGAATCCTCCCGAAGCATTTCCTGTTGCACTGTGCCTCCTGGATCCCTGATACCGAACGTCACGCCGGTACCGGGTCTTTTTACCCCATCGGCGTTTCGGGATCGTTACACCGACAGGCCCCTCGGATGCGGGAGAATTCGCCCAGCGGAGTGAAAGTTGTCAATCACGCTGTGGCCCACCAGTTGTCGCGTGCAGGTGCGGTGACGCGACCGATACCGTAGACGGCCGGCCGTGGACGAATGTGACGCGATCGGCTCGGTAGTGATCGAAGGCGATCTGGATCGGCCGTTCGTGAGAGTCGTAGAAGGTCTGGTTCCGCACGACGACCGCGGAGCCCTCCGATATCCCGAGAATCCGGGCGGTACGGCCGTCGGCCGTCGTCGCCCCGATCGACGTGTCGATCCGGGACACCGTCCGGCCGAAGAACCGAGAGGCGACCTCGCTCATCGCAGCCCGGCCCTCGTAACTCACAGCGTCGAAGGACGATCGGAAGTACGCCGTGCGAATCCCGATCACTGCCCCCTTCAGCGCAAAGTGGTTCTCTATCATCCGCAGTCGTCGATCCGATGTCGAGAGTCTGGTTCTCAGCAACGAGGTGCTGGGAACGATGCGTTGCTCGGTGATCACGATGTCCATCTCGTCCGACGGGGCGTCGGCGACGCGAATGTCCTCCAGCGCGATCCGGACTCCGGTGTTCACCACGATCGTGCCACTGCGCGGATGTCGCACGACGACTCCCTCGTCCGCCAGTTTCCGAAGCGCTTCACGCACGGCGGTGCGACTGGCGTCGAGAGCGGCGATCAGCTGATCCTCGACGAGTACCTGGTCTTCTGCGTAGATTCCCTCCCGCACCGAGGCCAGCAGCATGTCGTGCACTCGCCGCGAGAGGGTGTTGCGGTTACCCGCCGATCCGCCCACCGCTCGCGGATGGGTGGCTCGTTGTCTCATGATGACGTTCTCGTTCATACTCGTCGACCTCTCGGGTTCCGAATCCCCGGCGGCCCGCAGGTCTGCCGAACGCGGTCGAGGACCGCACCGGGCAGATGCAGTCCTCGACCGGATTCCGCCGGGTCAGAATTCGTGGATGTTCTCGTTCAGGGTCGTGTAGGTGTAACCGTCGCGGATCGCTCCGCGACGCTTCAGCGCCGGCGCGAGGCCGTCGGCGATCTCCGCGATGCTGTGGCGGGTCATCGGCGAGTACAGCAGGAAGCCGTCCCCGCCCACCTCGTCCATGATCTCCTCCATCTTCGCGGCCACGGTGTCCGGGCTGCCCACCAATCCGAGGTCGGTGATCTGGAAGGACTCCGCCGCGACCTCCCGCAGCGTCTTGCCTTCGGTGTCCTGGAAGAGGTTGGCGATCGACGAACGTTCGCCGTTGCCCTTGGACAGGTCGATCTGATCGACCGGGGTGTCGAGGTCGATCGATCCGAAGTCGATCCGCCCGCCGCTCGTGTAGCTCATGTTCCACAGGTTGTACTCGACCGCGACGTCGGTGTACCGGTAACGGCGCAGCGCCTCGGCCTTCTCCTGCGCTTCCGCGTCCGTGGGGGCGACGATCGGGGTCGCGAGGAACAGCAGCTTGATGTCGCTGGGCTTGCGGCCGTGGGCGAGCATTCGACGGTGAATGTCCTCGCGGTAGGCCTTCATATCCTCGACCGTCTTGCACATGGCCATCTGCGTGTCGCCGTGGCGCGCCGCGAGTTCGCGACCCGGCACCGAGCCGCCCGCCGAGACGACCGGGATGTCCCGCTGCGGCCCGGGGATGGTGTTGAGCGGACCGCGGGAGCGGAAGTACTTCCCCTCGAAGTTGATGGGGTGGACCTTGGTGTGGTCGGCGTAGATGCCGTTCACGTCGTCGGCGACCACCGCGTCGACGTCCCACGAGTACTGCAGCTGCTTGACGACCTCGACCCACTCCTCGGCCATCTTGTACCGCTCGTCGTGGTCGAAATGCTGGTCGTAGCCGAAGTTCTGGGCCACACGGTCGGTGACGGAGGTGACGACGTTCATGCCGACGCGTCCCTCGGTGAGATGGTCGAGCGTCGTGTAGAGCCGGGCGGCGAGGTAGGGGTGGTACTGGATGGTCGAGACGGTCGGAACGATACCGATGTGCTTGGTGCGCTGGGCCATCAGCGGCACGAGTGGCATCGGGTCGTTCTTCGGTGCCATGAAGCCCCGTCGAAGCGACACCTCTGCGGATCCGTTGTAGCTGTCCTCGACCATCGCGGTGTCCTCGATGAGGATGTAGTCGAAGCAGGCGCGCTCGAGCGATGCTGCGAGATCGACGTACAGGTCGGGCTTCATCCAATCCCGCATGTTCGCACCGGTGTACACACCGTCGCCTCCCGCAGGGTTCCAAGGCTGAATACCGAAGCCGCTCCCGAGAAACCATCCGAGATGAAACATGTTCTCTGCCTTTCACTTCTGCCGATAGACGCCCGCTCGTTCGCGGATACTGCGCAGTCTTCTCGGGGCAGGGAGGCGATTCCGTTCCGCCTCGGTAACACACGCGTTGCGCAACTCGGTGGTCGGCAGTCGTGGCCGTCGGCGCTGCATCGAAGCACGAGCCTCGACGTGTTGCGCAACCGTGACAGCGGCGCAACACAGGGAGGCAGACAGAACCCCCGGGCCGGGACTCATGCGGTCCCGGCCCGGGGGTCACGGGCACCGACTCAGCGCTTTCCACGGGAGGCGGTGCGACGACGGACCGCGCCGGACAGCGCGACCGCGATCACCAGCGCGCCGCCGTAGAACAACTGCTGGACGAAGCTGGCCACGCCGAGCATCTGCAGCCCGACGACACCCGCGACCAGGAAGTAGACGGCGACGAGGGTGCCGAAGGCGTTGAATCGGCCGGGGACGATCGCGGTGGCGCCGAGGAAGGCGGCGGCGAAGGCGGGCAGCATGAACGACTGTCCCGACGACGGGTCCGCGCCGCTGAGCATGCCGGCGTACACGATGCCGGCGAGCGCGGCGACGAACGCCGACGTCACGAGCGCGCCACCGCGGATGCGGTCGACGTGCAGGCCGCTCAACCGGGCGACCTGCGCGCCGCGGCCGACGAACAGCAGCCGGCGTCCGATCGGGGTGTACTGGAACACCACGGCCGTGACGAGGACGAGCGCCAGCGCGTAGTAGAACTGCAGCGACACTCCGAAGACGCGGGTGCCGATGGTGGCGTCGACGAGCCCCGAGTCGATACCGGTGACCGATGTCGAGTCCGAGATCCACTGCACGACACCGAGAACCACGGTTCCGCTGCCGAGTGTCGCGATGAACGAGTCGATCTGCAGCCGCACGACCAGCAGCGCGTTGACGAGGCCGACGAACACCGCCGCGAGGATCGCGACGAGAATGGCAGGCAGCAGCGACCAGCCGTGCTGGACGTTGAGTACCGCGATCGTCATGGCCGCCAGCGACATGGTCGACACCGCGGACAGGTCGAATTCGCCTGCGGTGAGCGGCACGATCAGGCCCAGCGCCAGGATGAGCAGTACCGCCTGGGAGCCGAGGATGTTCTGCAGGTTGTTGGCGGTCGGGTAGACCTCGGGGCGCAGCACACTGAAGAAGACGACGACTGCGACGAGCGCGAGGACGAGGGCGTACTTCTCGAACAGCGGTCCGAGCGACAGGCGTCTCTTCGGTGGTGCTTCTTCAGGCGCGACGGTGTTCGGGGCTGCGGTCTTGTCGATGGTGACGGACATCAGGCATTCACTTCCTGTCGGGTCAGGCCGAGGACACTGTCCTCAGACCGAGAACACTGTCCGAGATGTGCTGCTTGGAGAGGTTGTCGCCGGTGAGTTCGGCGACAATGTGACCGTGGGAGAACACGAGAACGCGGTTGCACAGCACCGACAGTTGCTCGTAGTCGGAACTGGCGACGACGATGCCCGCTCCCCCGTTCGCGGTGTCGCGCAGCATCTCGAAGATGCGTGCGCGGGCACCGATGTCGACGCCCTGGGTGGGCTCGGCGAGCAGGACCAGTTGCGGATCGATCTGGAGCCACTTGTCGAGCAGGGCCTTCTGCTGATTGCCGCCGGAGAGCGACCCGTACACGGCCTGCGGATCGCGGGGGCGGACGTCGCAGTGCTCGGCAAGCGCGGTGGCGACGGCGTTCAGCGCACGCGGTTTCACGAAGCCGCTGCCGAGGATCGGGAGCGTGACGTTCTCGGCGACCGTCAGTTCCGGCGCACTCCCCTCGACCTTGCGGTCCGGCGGCACGTAGACGACCTTGCGGGCGAGCGAGTCGATCGGCGTCGTGGTGGGTAGCGCGACGTCGTCCGATCCGATCGTCATGCGCCCGCCGTGTGCGGGTTTCGCGCCGTACAGCGCGGCGAGCACGTCGTCGTAGCCGGATCCGGCGATCCCCGTGAGCCCGACGATCTCACCGGGACGCACCTCGAACGTGATGCCGTCCACGGTGGGCGTCTCCAGTTCGACGACGCGTGCGAGCGGCGGCACGTCGTCGAAGTCGCGGACCGGCCCGGCGACCCGGGGATCGGCGGAATCGAGGCTGCGGCCGACGATGAGGTCGATCAGCGAGGTGGCGGTGAGATCGCGGGTGCGGTGCGTGCCCTGCGACACCCCGTCGCGCAGCACGGTGACGCGGTCGGTGTGGTCGAGCACCTCGTCGAGGTCGTGGGAGACGAACAGGACGGCGGCCTTGCGGTCGGCGACGATCTCCCGGACGACGGAGAACAGCAGGTCGGTGCCTTCGCGCGGGAGGAACACGGTGGGTTCGTCGAGGACGAGCAGCGTGCGGCGGTCGCCGAGTTCCTCGGTGGCGCGCAGGATCGCGACCAGCGCCCGTTCGGTCTCGTTGAGGCTCGACACCGGAGCCTCCGGATCGACGTCGAGGCCGAAGCGCTCGAACAGTGCTCGTGCGGTGCGCCTTTCGCGGCGCCACGAGATCCACGGCTTCGATTCGGCGACCACCGGACCGACCCGCAGGTTCTCGACGACGGACAGGTCCGGGACGAGGGCGAGGTCCTGGTGCACGAAACTGATGCCCAGGTCGCGGAATCCGCCGGCCGGCACCGGGAGCGGCACGTCCCGGCCGCGCACCTGCAGGGCGGCGCCCGCGTCGGGGGCGTGGAATCCGGCGAGCACCTTGATGAGGGTGGACTTCCCGGAACCGTTCTCTCCCAGCAGGCCGTGGACCTCACCGGCATGGATCGTCAGGTTCACGTTCTTCAGGACGGTGTGGTCGCCGAACGTCTTGGAGAGCCCGACGATGTTGACGATCGGATCAAGGCTGCTCACTGGGCCCCCAGATGGCTTCGTATCCGGTGACGTAGGCGGTGCCGTATCCCTTGTCGGGCTGCGGCGGGGTGCCGGTCTCGTCGATGTTGTCGGCGGTGATCAGCTTGAGCGGGGTCTCCTGCGCGCCGTCCGCGACGGGTTCGTAGCCCAGCAGCAGTCGGCCGGCCTGGTCCAGGGTCGCCCACGCGAGCCACGGGATGGATTCGCCGACGTTCATGGTGACGATGCCGTCGTCCTGCTGGATCTTGAGCACGGCGGGCGTGCCGTTGACCGAGGAGATCTCGACCTGCCCGGTCTTACCGGCGGCCTTGATCCCGGACTGCGCGTAGAGGGACATGGAGTCGTAGATCGGCAGGATGAAGTTGATGTTGGGGTCGGCCGACAGCGCGGACTGCACTTCGGACTGGATCTTGGTGGCCCACTCGGCCACCGGAACGTTGACGATCTTGTAGGTGCACTTCGGGCAGTACTGCGCGATCTCGTCCTCCATCGCCGCGACCTCGGCCTTGGCGGGCGGTACCTCGTTGGAGGTGATGATCAGGGCGTTGCCGTCGCCCTCGGTTCGGTCGATCATCCAGTCGACGGTGAGCCGGTTGGCTTCCGAGAGGGGTGCGTCGGTGGTGGCGTCGACGAGTCCCACGAGGTCCGCGGGCAACGGTTCGCCACGCAGGATCGTGTGGGTGAGGAGAACGGGAATGCCTGCCGCGTCGGCCTTTTGGAGCGCCGGTTTGATGAGGGATGCGTCGACGCCCTGGGACAGGATGATGAGGTCGACCTTCTGGTTGACGGCCTGCTCGACGCCGGTGGCCCACTGGGTGGGCTGGCCCTGGTTGGTGTATTCGATCCAGGTGGCGCCGTAGCGTTCGGCGACCTTCTTCGATTCCTCGTCGACCGCGACGTTGTAGGGGTTCTCGCTGTTGGTGGGGATGGAGAAGATGGTCTTGCCGGCGATGTCCTTCATGGGGAACGGTTCGGCCTCGAGCGTGAACTCGGGGTCGGACTCGTACATCGCGAGCTGCGCCCGGGCGTACTCGAGTCCGGCGGCGACATCCGCGTCCGACACGTCGGCGCCGCCGGATCCGTCGCTGCTGCAGGCGACGAGACCGAGAGAAGCGGTGAAGGCGAGCGCCGCGAGGGCGGCGCGACCGGGTCGAGGAAGACGCATGGATTCTCCTGGGGAAACGAAGTGAGCGATGGAGCGTCCCCGCCGTTGGGGACCCGACCGGGAAGATGATGACTTCGAATGTATTGCGTGACGTGTTGCCTGCGGCAACGCGCGTGGATCATTCGTGTTAATTGCCGGACGACAGCGCGCGGAGGTACTCCTGGGCGCGCGACAGCGGCCACACTTCGGCCATCTTCTGCTGCATGTCGAACAGGTTCGACCGATGGATTGCAGAATCACGGTCCCCGACCGCGTCTTCCACGACGATCGGGATGAAACCGTGCTGCATGGCGTCGAGAGTCGTCGCCCGGACGCACCCACTGGTCGACAGACCCGCGATGAGAACGGTGTCGACACCGAGCCAGGTCAGGTGCGAGTTCAACGTGGTGCCGAAGAACGCGCTGGGATACTTCTTGGTCACCAGCATCTCGGCACAGGTCGGCTCGAGACCGTCGATGAATTCCCCGTACGGGCTGCCCTCGCAGAACGCGACGAGCGTGCCGGACTTCTTGAAGAACACGCCCGCGTCGGACCCGTCGGCGCGGAGGCGAACCTCGGTGATCACCACCGGGATTCCGGCCTCGCGGGCCTCGGCGAGCAGCGTGCGCATCGCCTCGACGTTCTCCTCCACACCCGCATACAGCGGGCAGTCGGGGTCGATGTAGGCGCGGGCCGGATCGACGACGATCAGGGCGGGGCGGGCACCGGGTTCGAGTTCCTGACCGAAGCCGGCGCGGGCGTAGTCCTCCGCCTGGGCGGCGCGATCGGCGATGGTCATGCTGACTCCTTCAACGTGGAAACAGAATCGAGTGTGTGGACGGTCGCCGCCGGATTGCGGCGTGGAAAGGCAAGGCACACCACGACACCGGCGAGAGCGACGAGGCCGAGTGCGATGCCGACGACGCGGACGTTGTCGACGAACCGGGTCACCTCGCCGCTGCCGAGCGAGCCGAGGGTGCCGCCGTACGCGGCCTGCCGCGCCGCGGTGCTCAGCCCTGCGGTCGCGAACACGAGTGCGAGTGCGGTGCTCAGCAGATAGCCGACGTTCTGCAGCGTCGATCGCAGTCCGTTGGCGATTCCGCGGCGGTCGGCGGGTGCGGTCAGCATGAGCGCGCTCGTCGAGGGCGTCATGAACAGTCCTGTCCCGCAACCGAGCACGAACAGGAACGGTGCCGTCGCGCCGAGCGAACCGCCGTCGGGCGAGAGCATCAGGGCGACGCCGAACAGTCCGACGGCGTTGAGCGCCATGCCCGTCGCGGTGAGCGTGCGGGGACCGAACCGCAGCATCAGCGATCCTGCGGCGGAGGCGGCCACGACCGTGCCGATCGCGACGGGCATCACCAGCGCCCCGGCGGTCACGGCCGAGATCCCGCTCACCGCTTGCCCGTACAACGACACGAGCAGCGTCACCGCGTAGGTGGCGACCGCGTTGACGAGCACCGCGGCGAGCACGAGTGCGATACCCCGGTTGCGGAACAGCGTCACGTCGACGAGCGGATGCGTGCGCCGGATCTGCACGGCCACGAACACGACGGCGAGGACGACACTCACACCGCCGCACGCCCACGGCAGCCACGGCAACGAACTCACGCCGGGGGTCAGCGCGAGGACCACCGCGGTGAGCAGGACCGTGGACAGCACCGCGCCGGCCACGTCGAACGGCTCCCGCTCGACGGCCTTGCGGGGACTGCGCGGAATCACCCACATCGACGCGGCGATCGCGACCAGCCCCACGGGCAGCACCACCGCGAACAGTCCGCGCCACCCGAACGCCGCGGTCGCGGCCCCGCCGATCAGCGGTCCGACCACCTGGGCGACGGCCGCGACGGTTGCGTTCCACCCGAGCGCCCGGCCCAGGATGTGAGGGGGGAAAGTGTCCGTGAGCAGGGCCGTGTTGTTGGTGACGACGGCCGCTGCCCCGGCACCCTGGAGGACGCGGGCGGCGATGAGCCATCCGGCGGACGGTGCAAGCATGCACAGCCCGGTCGACACCGTGAAGGTGACGAGCCCGGCGAGGTAGAGCGGCCGGCGGCCGATGATGTCGGCGAGGCGGCCGAACACCAGGATCAGTGCCGTGGTGACGAGCATGTAGCCGAGCAGGATCCACGTCGACTGGGCCCCGGACGCGTCCAGCTCCCGCGCGACGGTCGGCAGCGCGACCGTCAGACCGCTCAGGCTCAGGAACACCGCGACCACGCCGATGCTCAGGGCGGCGAACACCCGCCACGGGTGCGGATGACGCTGTGTGACAAGGCTATCCATCGGCACGTCGGGTGTGGACGTCGGTGACGGTCTGCAACACGTGCGCCAGGCGCAGGCACGTGTCGTCGGCCCACGGCCGCCCCACCAGCTGCACCCCGACGGGCAGTCCGTCGACGAATCCGGCCGGTGCCATGACCGCGGGGAATCCGAGGTAGTCGAACAGGCTCGTGTTGCGGCCCACGATCGGCTGCATGGGGTGGCGGACGCCGTCGATCTCGACGGTGACGTCGGACAGCCGTGCGGCGGTCGCGCCGATGCCGGGGGTGACGAGCACGTCGATGCCCGCGACGTCGAACGCATCGACCGCTGCCCGCTGGGCGAGGGTGCGGCGGCGCACCGCGCGCAGGTAGTCGACCGCGGAGGGGACGAGTCCGCGTGCGATGCGGACCTGCGTGCCGATGTCGTAGTCCGCGAACCTCGCGAGCGACCCCTCCTGGTTCGAGGCGAGTTCGCTGGTCATCACGATCGTCACGTCGTCGTGGATGCGCTGGGCGTCGGGGATGTCGACGGCCACGACGTCGGCGCCGAGGTCGCGGAAGGTCTCCACGACCGCGTCCCATGCGCCGAGCACCGCGGCGTCGCACAGGTCGGTGAACCACGCGGTCGGGATGCCGATCCGGACACCGGCGAGCGCCGGGTCGGTCGCGGTGCCGGTGGTCGCGAGAGCGTCCTGCACCTGCTGGGCGACCGGCGCAGGCGCGGCCGCGGGATCGTGCCCGTCGGGTCCGGCGAGAAGGTCGAGGACGATCCGCAGGTCGACGGCGGAGCGCGCCATGGGTCCGATGTGGTCGAGGGTCCACGACAGCGACGCGACGCCGGTGCGCGGGACGAGACCGTAGGTCGGTTTGATGCCGGTGAGGTTGCACAGCGCGCTCGGGACTCGGATCGATCCGCCGGTGTCGGTGCCGAGGGCCAGCGGGACCAGCCGTGCCGCGAGGGCTCCCGCAGAGCCGGTCGACGAGCCGCCGGTCCAGCGCGACCGGTCCCACGGGTTCGTGACCGGACCGTACCGAGCGTTGTGCGGTGCACCGCACGCGAATTCGGTGGTCGCGGTGATCAGGACCGGAATCGCGCCGGCGGCGCGCAGTCGCGCCACGGCGGTCGAATCGGCGGCGGCGACGCGGTCACCGGTGGTGCGCGATCCCGCGGTGACGGGTGCACCGGCGACGTCGATGATGTCCTTGACAGCGAAGAAGATCCCTTCGAGCGGGCGGGCGGTCCCGTCCGTCCAGCGCCGGCCGGATTCCGCGGCCGCACCGTCGGCGCCGTCGACGACGGCGAGCACCGCTCCCCCGGCGAGCGCCGGGTCGGTCCAGCGGGAGCGCAGCGCGGCGAGCACCGCGCTCGGCGTGGTGCTCCCGGACGCATACGCCGCCAGGAGGTCGCGGACCCCGAGTTCATGGAGCGGCACGTCTACCGACACAGCGTCCGTGGGGGCGGGTATCGGGGGTTGCGGGACCGGGCTCGACGCCAGCAGCGCCACGGAATGCGCGGGCTCGCAGGGGGGCCCGTCCGGCACCGGCTCGAGCGGCACGAGCCGCGACGCGTCGAGCAGCGGCGCCATGTCGACGCGAGCCTGCGGCAGCAGGTCGTCGACGGTGGTGGCCGCGGTCGCGGTCAGGTCGGGATAGTCGGTCGCGGTCATCCGACCACCTCCTTCGGGACAGCGGACGGACGCGGGAGCGGCGCGGCGCGCACGGTCCCGTCGGTGAGGTCGGCGAGCAGGCGCAGCACGTCGGGGCGGCGGTCGCGGGCCAGCGGGAACGAGGCCCGGCGCGCGGGCACGGCATCGAGGTCGATGGTGACGCGCAGGGTCTCCCCCGAACTGTGGGCCGGAGCCTGGGCGACGATCTCACCGCTCGGGGAGATCACGCAGGACAGACCGAAGTAGTCGACGGTCACACCGTTGAGGGTTTCGGGGCCGCCGCGGTTGGCAGCGATGATCCAGGTCTGCGATTCCAGTGCACGGGTTTGCAGTTCGGCGAGGAACAGGTCTTCACGGCTGCCGAGCGACGAGACGATCGCGAGCATCACTTCCGCGCCGAGTGCGCGCGCGACCGCCCAATATTCGGGGAAGGTGCGGTCGTAGCAGATGACGCAGCCGAAGCGGGTGCCGAACGCGTCGACGGTGGCCGGTGCCTGTCCGGGCGAGAAGTGGTATTTCTCGTCGATGTCGACGTCGCCGACCTTGCTCGCGGGCAGCGACAGCTTGCGATAGGCCGGCACGCTTCCGCCGTCGGGGGTGCGCCACGTGAGCACCTCGCCGGTCGGGTCGATCAGCACGACGGAGTTGTGGGTGACGTCGTGGGCGGTACGCTCGAACATGCCGAAGGTGATGGCGCAGCCCAGTTCTCGCGCGAGGTCGCCGAACAGGTCGGTGGCGTCTCCCGGGATCGTCTGTGCCCACGGGGTGCGGTCGACGTCGTGGCTCGTGCAGAAGTAGGGGGTGGTGATCAGTTCCGGGAGGACCACCAGGTCGGGTGTGCTGCCGTCGTCTGCGGGTGCCGCCGCGGTGCGGACGAGTGCGGCGAGTTGTGCCAGGTTGCCGAGGAGGTCCTCGGTCAGTTCGCCGGCCTGCACGATGGCGACGTCGAGGGTGCGCGAAGTCAAAGAGGAACCTCCGGGGAGAAATGGGGACGGGTGGGAGCGCGGCCTGCTGCACGCGCTCCCACCCGTCGTTCGGGGTCAGGCCGCTTCGGCCGCGATGGTGTTGCGGCTCTTCATGAGCGGCTGGATACGGGTACCGAAGTTCTCGATGCCCTGCACGAAGTCGTCGAAGGTGAGCATGATGCCCTTGATGCCCTCGAGCTCGGCGACCTCGTCGAGCATCTTCGCGACGGTCTCGTACGACCCGACGAGGGTGCCCATGTTGAAGTTCACCGCACCCTCGGGCAGCGAGATGGTCTTGGCGGTCGAGGCGTCGTCGGCGGTGGCGTCGGCCGCGGACTGGTCGGCCATGTAACCGAGGGCCTCGAGGTCGGCGTTGTCGTGGTAGTCCTGCCACTTCGCCTGTGCCGCTTCGTCCGTCTCGTCGGCGATGATCATGAACAGGGTCAGCGCGCCCACGTCGCGGCCCGTGGTCGCGGCGGCATCGGCCAGCGTCTTGACCGAGTCGGAGATCGCGGTGGGGGTGTTGATGCCGGTGCCCATGATGAAGTTGAAGTCGGCCATCTCGGACGCGAACTTCATGCCGCTCTTGGACTGTCCGGCCGCGACGATCGGAACGCCGCCGCCGGTCGGGCTCGGCGAGAGGACGCACTCGTCCATCGTGTAGTGCTCGCCCTTGAAGTTGCTGACGCCGTCGGCCCACAGCTGCTTCATGACCGTGACGTACTCGGTGGCCTGCGCGTAGCGGTAGCCGAAGTACTCCTCCCCCGGCCACAGACCCATCTGCGTGTATTCGTTGGGGGCCCAACCGGTCACGATGTTGACGCCGAAGCGGCCGGGAGCGATCGAGTCGATGGTCGAGGCCATGCGGGCCACGATGGCCGGCGGCAGGGTGAGGATCGCAGTCGAGGCGAACAGCTTGATCTTCTCGGTGACGGCCGCGAGACCCGCCATGAGAGTGAAGGATTCGAGGTTGTGGTCCCAGAACTCGGTCTCACCACCGAAGCCCTTGAGCTTGATCATCGACAGCGCGAAGTCGAGTCCGTGCTCCTCGGCCTTCTGCACGACCGCCTTGTTGAGCTCGAACGAGGGCATGTACTGCGGAGCGCTCTTGGAGATGAGCCAGCCGTTGTTGCCGATGGGGATGAATACGCCGATGTCCATGGTCACTCCTGAAGGTGGGGAGATTCGAGGAAGCGAACTGGGCCGCGCTGTCCGGCTCGCTGTGACTTCGAATGTATGCAGGAGTTATTGCTGGTTCGGGACCGTCCGGTAACGGACCTGTTGCCTATGTTAACGATCATGAACGGGTTGAGCGCACGGCGCCACACTCCCCCGCTGCATCCACTCCACCTCGAAGTTCCGGTGCACGGGAGCACCCGCCGCGCCGTCGATCCGCGCCAGCAACAACTCCGCCGCCGCGACCGCCATGTCCTCGAGCGGCTGGCGCACCGTCGTCAGATCGAAGATCGACCAGCTCGACTGCTGCAGATCGTTGTAGCCGACGATGGAAACATCGTCCGGCACATCAAGATTCAGGCGCTTCGCGGCGTCGAGGGTGCCGTAGGCCATGTAGTCGGTGGCGCAGAACACCGCCGTCGGGCGGTCCTCGCCGGCCAGCAGCTCGAGACCACCGTCCAGGCCGGTCGACGCATCCACCGGGCCGCGATACACCAGCTTCTCGTCGAGCTCGACGCCGCGCGCCGCGAGCCCGTCACGGAAACCGTTCTCGCGCAACCGGATGCTGGGGTTCTGCAGCGGACCGGAGATCAGGCCGATCCGGGTGTGCCCCAGATCCACCAGGTGATCGGCGATGAGCTTGCCACCGCCGACGTTGTCCGACGTCACGCGGTCGACCCGGCCGGCGTGCCGGTCGTCGACGTCGCGGTTGAGGATCACCAGCGGAATCTTCCAGTCGATCATCTCCGACACCATCGGCGAATCGAGCCGCGACGAGATGAACACGACCCCGTCGACCAGGCCCCCGCGCAGCGCGAGGATGTCCTTCTCGAGCGAGCCTTCGGTGCGGTCGCTCATCAACAGCACCCGGTAGTCGTGGCGCGCGAAGCAGTCCTGCAGGGTGTTCACCAGCGTCGGGTACGACGGATTGCGCAGGTCGCCGCTCACGATGCCGATGGTCGACGACTTGCGCGTGATCAGGCTGCGCGCGGTGACGTGCGGGACGTAGCCCATCTCCGCCGCGAGGGCCTGAATGCGCTCCCGCGTCTCCTCGATGACCCGCGGATCGTTCCTGAGCGCACGCGACACCGTCGACTGCGACACCCCTGCGCGGCGTGCGACGTCGTAACTGGTGACCGACTTGCTGCCCATGTCCGGATTCTAGGAGCAACCGGCGAGGACGGCCGGGTGAGCGGATCCGGCCGGGTCCCGATCAGCTCCACTCGCAGGCGACACCGTCGCCGTCGGCATCGAGCTTGGACCGATAACCGGGCTCACCTATATACAAAGGTGCCACGCCGGCCGCGCGGGCAGCAGCACAGTTCTTGTAGTAGGCGCTCGACTGCGGCGCAGGTGCCGGCGGCGTGTACTCAGGGGTGGGCGTGTACACGGGCGGCGGGGTGTACGCGGGCGTGTACACCGGAGGCGGCGGGGGCGGCGTGTAGGTCGGCGCCGTCGTCGACACGCTCGAGGGCTGTCCCCCTGAAAGTGGCTGCGTCAGATCACGCCTCGGCGCACTCGTGGTTGCGGGCACTGCCGAGCGAACCGTCGTCGATACCACCCGGGCCGGCTCCACGTCGGATCCGGAGTCCGAACCGCTCGTTCCGATGATCAGACTGCCTGCCACCACGGAAAACAACGCGACGCCGACACCGGCCATCCATCGCTTCGTACGCCGGCCTGCAGAGGTACCGGGCGACGCGTTGACGGCCGTAACGCTCGGAGGTCTCGAGGCGGCCGCGGGCGTGCGCGGCGACGGGCTCACCGGCTTGGTGAACGACACCCCGGAACTCGCGCTGCTCGACGTCGACACGAACGGTTTGAGCGTCGCACTCGATATCGTGGGCACAGCGTTCGTCGTCGACACAGACTTTGTCGTGGACACAGCGCCCGGGCCGCGAAGCCCGACACGATTCCGCTCCGTCACTCGTCCCGAGGAATCGAATCCGTACAGCTGGATGCCCCTGGCGGTCGCGTAGTCGACGGCCGTCTTTCCGTAGCCGTTGAGTGCAAAGTAGGCCATAGCGTCACGAGATCCGGCCCCGCGACTCTCGTACATCTTCGCCAGCTCGGACCGGTTGACCGGAGTTGCTCGCACCGTCACCTGGGCCACGACCCCGCGTGCCGTGATCTGCATCCGACCCGATCCTCGGGCGTCGAGGGTGAAGCCCAGCGACTTCAGGTGCCGTTCCGCGATCGCCTTCGCTTCCTTCGGTGTCAACTGCGCGGTCATGCTGCCCCTGCCGTTCACTGCTTCTACTCCGTGCCCGGAGAGTCCGGGGCGGTGTACTACAGGGTGTAGTCGTTCCGCGAGCGCCAGGCGTTACACCATCGACTCCGAAGCGAATGCGTGTTCGAAAGAATCCTTGCGCCGCCGGTAAGCCCGGTGCCAGAATGGCCCAATCGTCACGCCCGTGGCGTCACAACTGAAGAAGGCCCGCCAGGAGCTGCAACTCCCGACGGGCCGGATGTCCGACTATCGAGGAGTCGAACGTGGGCCAGAATACCCTGGCTGGCGGCGTGCGTCGTGGACCGCGCCTTGCCAGCAACTTCACCATTCTCAGCAATGCCGTCATCAACGACGAGCGCCTCTCCTTCCGCGCACGCGGCGTGCTCGTCTGGCTGTTGTCGAAGCCGGACGACTGGCACACTCGGTCCGAATCGATCGCCGCGCAGTCTCCGAAGGAAGGCCGCGACGCCGTCCGCTCGGCACTGCGCGAGCTCGCCGACCTCGGCTACCTCGTGCGCGAGAAGATCCAGGACGAACGCGGCCGGTGGAGCACGATCCAGACGGTGTACGAGGAGCCCGTGACCGGTCCGACGCCTGGAAAACCGACCCGCGGGCGCACCGACGTCGGGCAACCCGGCGCTCTTGTCAGTACAGAGAAACCAAGGACGAAAACCAACCGCTCGTCCCGAGCCGGGAAGGTCGCGCCCAGTCCCGCTGTCGGCCGGCTCGCCACGGCATGCCGGGCTGCCGGATTGACCGCGACCTTCGCCTATCTCAAGCCCGACGACGCCGCAGCCATCGACCGACTCGTCGAGACGCACGGGATCTCAGCGCTGGTCACGGCCGCGAGGTCCGTTCACCGTGCCCACGATCCGATGCGGTTCGCGCAGGCGTGGATTCCGCTGTGGCAGGCGCTCCCGGAACCGTCTGCAACACAGCCGAAATGCGCCGCGTGCGACGAGTACGGGTGGCTGCCCGACGACGAACACGGTCGTGCCGTCAGGTGCAGGTGCCGCGCCGTTACTGCGGCGTGACTTGCGTGCACCGCGGTTGGGGGAAGAATAGTCAAACATCCCAGCGCAGAGGGCACTTTCGTCACTTCGGCTCACAACCGCACCGGCTGTGGGTAGATTTCGCCCCGATATCACCCGATATTCCGGCCAACAACGCGTTGAAAGATTTCGTCGGCGGTAATCTGTGGTACGCGACATCATCCCAATGTCGCTGCCGCTGTTAACCATCTGGACGATCTCGCGGGATTTCCGGTCGGAGGCCGACGTGCGTGGATTTGGTATCGATCTCGGAACTGCCAACACTGTCGTCGGGACGCCCGAGGACGGAATAGTCGTGAACGAGCCATCATTGATGATGGTGCGAACGAAGGATCCGCATCGCGCGCTCGCGATCGGCCAGGATGCGAGTGCCCTCGTCGACCGAACTCCGGTCGGGATCACGCCGGTTCGCCCGATACGCAACGGCGTGATCGTGGATCTCGAATCGGCTCGGGCCTACGTCTCGGCCGTCATCAAGCGGGCCGCCCCGGCCCGGAGAAACGTTCTGCGGCCGACGGGAGTCATCGCGATTCCCGCAGGCGCCACCCCGCTCGAGCGTCGGGCATTGCTCGAGGTCGGGCACGAGGCCGGTCTGCGGAAGGTGGCCTTGGTGCCGGAACCTGTCGCGGGTGCCCTCGGCTGCGGGATCAATCCGCTCGAACCGCGTACCCATCTCATCGTCGACATCGGCGGCGGCACTTCGGAAGTCACCGCCATCTGCTTCGGTGGCGTCCTGTCGCACCGCAGTTGCCGGATGGCCGGCGAGGACCTGACCCGAGCGATCCACCGGTATCTGCGTGCGAAGCACGAGATCATCGTCGGCGAGCTCACCGCCGAGCGGGCGAAGGTGGGCACGACCGAGACCACCGACGGACAGACGCTCGTGGTGGAGGGCCGCGACGCCGCAACCGGCCGGGCGCGACTGCTCACCCTCGAAACCGACGAGATCATGGATGCGGTAAAGCCCGCCATGACCGGCATCGCGCAGACGCTGGCCGCATGCCTGGACGATCTTCCTCCGCGGGCGATCAGCGACATCATGGCCGAAGGCATTCTGGCGATCGGCGGCGGATCGATCCTGCGGGGCATGTCGCAGATGATCGAAGAGTCCTTCGGGCTCCCCGTGAAGACGGCCGAGCGCCCGCTCACCTGCGTCGCCGAAGGCGCGACCGCCTGCATGGACCACCCCGAGGTGGTCGCGGCCTTCAGCTCCTGACCGCTCCCCCTCGTGCGTGGTTTCGGTAGCACCCGCTACCGAAACACAAAACGTTAGTTCACACCTCAGTAC